>JAYUPT010000001.1:0-5638 GCA_043759965.1 Aestuariivirga sp.
AGGAACAGCACATCCAAGTTTTTCTTGGCAGCAGCAGCCAGCATTTGTGTGGTGTTCATGCCGCCATCGCCGGGCAAGGCACACACGTCTAATGCACCCACGCGGCCAGCTGCGGTGTGCAGAATGTTAAAGCCGTTCCAGCCTTCCTTAATCACGCCAATTGAAGTCGCAGCCTTATAGGCCATAGCCAAAATTGCAGCGCCATCAGCACGGGCCAAAGCGCCCTGCCCGATGATGAACATGGGTTTTTGCGCTTGTGAAGGCGGATGGTCCATCATCTTTGCAAGGTTTTCTGGGCCAGCGCCGAGATACGCGTATTTGTATGTGAGGTCTGCCTGTTCGCCGACCACACCGATGATGCAACCGCCTTTAGAAAGGCGCTTGCGAATGCGGGCGTTGAGCACAGGCGCTTCAAGGCGCGGGTTGCAGCCGATCAACATAATAGCATCAGCTTCTTCAATGCCAGCAATCGAACTGTTGAACAAGTAACCAACGCGGCCGCCATGCTCACCTAAAGGCGAACCATCTACGCGGCAATCAATGTTATTGATTTTGAGTTGCATCGCCAAAGTTTTCAAGCTGAAGGCTTCTTCGGCGGAAACAAGATCGCCAACCAGAATGCCAACCTTATCCACCGATGAGGTTTTCATTTTAGAAGCGATGCGGGCCATGGCTTCGGCCCAAGTGGCGGGGCGCAGTTTGCCGAAATCACGCACATAAGGCTGGTCGAGGCGTTGGGTTTTCAGGCCATCCCACACGAAACGGGTTTTATCAGAAATCCATTCCTCGTTCACATCTTCATGGGTGCGCGGCAGAATGCGCATCACTTCACGGCCACGCACATCTACGCGAATGTTGGAGCCAATAGCATCCATCACATCGATGGTTTCAGTTTTACGCAGCTCCCAAGGGCGAGCTTTGAATTCATAAGGCATCGAGGTGAGCGCACCCACGGGGCAAAGATCAATAATGTTGCCTTGCAGTTCGGAAGAAATTGCCTTGTCGAGATAGGTGGTAATTTCCATGTCTTCACCACGGCCCGTGGCACCCATTTCTTCAATGCCAGCCACTTCGGTGGTGAAGCGCACACAGCGCGTGCATTGAATGCAGCGGGTCATTTCAGTTTTAACCAGCGGGCCCAGATATTTGTTTTCGATGGCGCGCTTGTTTTCATGGAAGCGATTGGTGGATTTGCCATAAGCCATGGCTTGATCTTGCAAATCGCACTCGCCGCCTTGGTCGCACACAGGGCAATCCAGTGGGTGATTGATCAACAAAAATTCCATAACGCCCTCGCGGGCTTTTTTCACCATGGGTGATTTGGTGAAAACTTCTGGCGCTTCGCCATTTGGCCCGGGGCGCAGATCATTGACCGACATGGCGCAGGAAGCTTGTGGCTTTGGCGGACCGCCCTTCACTTCAACCAGACACATGCGGCAATTGCCAGCGATGGACAAGCGATCATGGAAACAAAAGCGCGGCACTTCAGCCCCCGCCTGCTCGCAGGCTTGCAGCAGCGAAAGCCCGCTTTCCACATCAAGTTCTACGCCGTCTATTTTAATCTTAGGCATGAGTTTACTCCGCCGCGTGACGCACAGCGCCATCTTTGTCTGAACGATAAGTATAAGCGTCAATGCGGGCTTCGATGACTGGTCTGAAATGCGTGATAAGGCCTTGCACCGGCCAAGCAGCAGCATCGCCCAAAGCACAAATGGTGTGGCCTTCGATTTGTTTGGTCACATCTAACAGCATATCAATTTCGCGTTTCTCAGCACGGCCTTCGACCATGCGGTTGAGCACGCGCATCATCCAGCCGGTGCCTTCACGGCAAGGGGTGCATTGGCCGCAGGATTCATGTTTGTAGAATGCGGCAAGCCTTGCGATGGCGCGGATCAAATCAGTTGATTTATCCATCACAATTACCGCCGCTGTGCCAAGGCCAGAGCGGAGTTTGGAGAGCGAGTCAAAATCCATCGGCGTGTCAATAATTTGTTCAGCAGGCACCATGCGTACCGACGAGCCGCCGGGGATTACCGCCAGCAAATTATCCCAACCGCCGCGCACGCCACCAGCGTGTTTGTCAATCAGTTCACGGAAGGTGACGCCTAAGGCTTCTTCCACATTGCACGGCGTGTTCACATGGCCGCTGATGCAGAACAATTTGGTGCCCACATTGTTGGGGTTGCCGATGGAGTTAAACCATGTGGCGCCACGGCGCAAAATGGTTCCGGCCACGGCGATTGATTCCACATTGTTCACTGTGGTGGGTGCGCCATACAAACCAACGTTCGCCGGAAATGGCGGCTTCATGCGCGGCTGGCCTTTTTTGCCTTCCAAGCTTTCCAGCATGGCGGTTTCTTCGCCGCAAATATATGCGCCCGCACCATGCGCCAGATAAATATCGAGGTCCCAGCCATGGATATTATTTTTGCCAATAAGCTTTGCTTCATAGGCTTGGTCGATGGCGGCTTGCAGGTGTTCGCGCTCCCGAATATATTCACCGCGCACATAAATATAAGCCGTGTTGCAGGCCATGCCCATGCAGGCAATCAGGCAGCCTTCCACCAGCAAATGCGGATCATGGCGCATGATCTCGCGGTCTTTACAGGTGCCGGGTTCGGATTCATCGGCGTTCACAACGAGGTAATGCGGGCGCTCGCCCACCACCTTGGGCATGAAGCTCCACTTCAAACCCGTGGGAAAGCCAGCGCCGCCACGGCCCCGCAGGCCAGAAGCTTTAATCTCATTCACAATCCAATCGCGGCCCTTGTCGATGAACGACTTGGTATCAAGCCACGCGCCACGTTGTTTTGCGCCCTCCAAGCCCCAATCATGCAGGCCATAGAGATTTGTGAAAATGCGGTCTTTATCAGCGAGCATGGGTTATTCTCACTTCTTCTTTTTCGCTGGAACGGATTTTGTAGCGGCGGTTTTTTTGGCGACAGCTTTTTTAGCTGCAACTTTTTTAGCTGCTGGCTTTTTAGCAGCAACTTTTTTCGCTAGTGCTTTTTCAATTTTAGAAACGCGTGAAATGACTGGGGCATTTACGGGTGCTGCAACTGGAGCAACAACTGGCGGTGCTTCAACACGTTTGAAGCTGCGCTGCTTGCCATAAAGTGTTTTGTCGGTGAGCGTTGATGCACCACCCAGAGCCATGGAATGGTTGCGGCCATTTTGTGGGCCGGGCGTGGTCTTGCGGCCCGCTTGCCAATCATCGATCAGGCCGCCTAAAGTTTCAGGCGTCAAATCTTCGTAAGTATCTTTCCACACTTGCACCATGGGCGCGTTTACGCAGGCACCAAGGCATTCCACTTCTTCCCAAGACAAGCTGCCATCGGAATTCA
The DNA here is from genome assembly GCA_043759965.1 of Aestuariivirga sp. Lineage (GTDB taxonomy): Bacteria > Pseudomonadota > Alphaproteobacteria > Rhizobiales > Aestuariivirgaceae > Aestuariivirga. The sequence goes on from JAYUPT010000001.1 coordinate 3,345, forward strand.
AATGATGCGGTTCAGGATGAATTTTCTTGCGGCACAGGGTCAACAATTCTTCAGAGCCACGCAACATGCAAGGCGTTGTTCCGCACACTTGAATATGGGCCTTTTTGCCAACCGGAGAAAGCTGGAACATAGTGTAGAACGTGGCCACTTCATAAACCCGAATGAAGGCCATGTTCAGCATTGTGCCAATGTATTCCATAGCAGGCCGAGACAGCCAGCCCTCATTCTGCTCCTGCGCGCGCCAGAGAAGCGCAATCACCGCCGAGGCTTGTTTGCCAGTTGGATAAGCCGCAACAGTCTTCTTCGCCCAAGACAGATTTTCCACATTGAAGGAAAATGGGGCAGTTGGTTGAACGGGATCTAAACGACGGACGGACATTAACGATCAACCTCACCAAACACGATATCAAGCGAACCTATAATTGCGGAAACGTCGGCCAATTGGTGGCCGGTGCACATGAAATCCATGGCTTGCAGATGGGCAAATCCGGGCGCGCGGAGTTTGCAGCGGTAGGGCTTGTTGCTGCCGTCGCTCACCAGATAAACGCCGAACTCGCCCTTAGGCGCTTCAACGGCGGCATAGACTTCGCCGGCGGGCACTTTGTAGCCTTCAGTATAAAGTTTGAAATGGTGGATGAGGGCTTCCATCGAGCGCTTCATATCATCTCGCTTGGGTGGCACCACTTTTCCATCGGTGGATGAAATCGGTCCCTGCCCTTCGGGGCTGGAAAGTTTCACAACGCATTGCTTCATAATCTTAATGGACTCGCGCATTTCCTGCATGCGGATCAAATAGCGATCATAATTATCGCCATTCTTGCCGATGGGAATATCGAAATTCATTTCGCTGTAGCATTCATAAGGCTGGCTCTTGCGCAAATCCCACGCGGCACCGGAGCCACGCACCATCACGCCAGAGAAACCATAAGCGAAGCATTGGTCTAAACTGACCTTGCCAATATCCACATTGCGCTGTTTGAAAATGCGGTTTTCGGTAAGCAGCGTTTCAATGTCATCTAGTCTTGCAGGATGAGTGTTACAGAAATGGCCGATATCGTCGATCAGCTTTTGCGGCAAATCTTGATGCACGCCACCGGGCCTAATGTAAGCTGCATGCATGCGGCTGCCCGATGCGCGCTCATAAAACACCATCAGTTTTTCGCGCTCTTCAAAACCCCAAACAGGTGGCGTAAGAGCACCCACATCCATAGCTTGCGTAGTAACGTTCAGAAGATGCGAGAGAATGCGGCCAATTTCAGAGTAAAGAATGCGGATCAACTGGCTGCGCTTAGGCACTGTAATGCCAAGCAATTTTTCAACTGCTAAAGCGTAGGCGTGTTCCTGATTCATCGGCGCCACATAATCGAGGCGATCAAAATAAGGCACTGCTTGCAGATAAGTTTTTTGCTCGATCAGTTTTTCAGTGCCGCGGTGCAAGAGGCCGATGTGCGGATCGACTCGGGTGACGATTTCACCATCGAGATCAAGAACAAGACGCAAAACGCCATGCGCCGCCGGATGCTGTGGACCGAAGTTTATGGAGAAATTACGGACGGAAGCTTCGCTCATTGCTTGGCCTTTTCATCGCCAGGCAGCACATATTCTGTGCCTTCCCAAGGTGACAGATAATCGAACTGGCGCATTTCTTGGATGAGCTTTACTGGCTCATAGACCACGCGTTTGGCTTCATCGTCGTAGCGCACTTCAACATGGCCAGTGACGGGGAAATCTTTGCGTAAGGGATGGCCGGAGAAACCATAATCGGTGAGAATTCGGCGCAAGTCTGGGTGTCCGGAAAACAGAATGCCATAGAGATCAAATGCCTCGCGCTCATACCAATTGGCGGCGGGAAACACCGGAATGGCCGAAGGCACTGTGCCCTCTTCACCTGCTTGCACCTTCACCCGAACGCGCTGGTTCTTGTAGGGGCTGAGCAGATGGTAAACCACGTCGAAGCGTTTTTCGCGTTCAGGGTAATCCGCACCGCAAATGTCAATGAAGCACACGAAGCGACATTCGGCGTCATCGCGCAGAAATGTCAGCACAGCATTGATGTTTGCTGCCTCTGCATGAAGGGTGAGTTCGCCGAACGACACTTCGGCCGTAGCAGGAATTTTGCCAGAGATGTATGCGCCTAATTCTGTTGGTGTCATGATTTAGCGCTCAATCGTGCCAGTGCGGCGGATTTTCTTTTGCAGCATCAGAATGCCGTAAAGCAAAGCCTCAGCCGTGGGTGGGCAGCCTGGAATATAAATATCGACAGGCACAATACGGTCACAGCCACGCACCACTGA
>JAYUPT010000002.1:0-16115 GCA_043759965.1 Aestuariivirga sp.
GCTCCTATTGAAATAAAATCGGCATGATCTGCAATCGTTGCAAAATCCTTGGCGCGGCCTGTGAAGATTATTTGCTTTTGTGGGCGCATCTGCTTGTTAATCCACAAGCCCACGTCTGTTGCACCCGAGACGATTGTTGCTCCCGGATATTTGGCGCAGAGAGTGGCAAGGCTTTCTGCGCTGGCGGGTGCCGCAAAAAATGAGCTTTCATCACCTACAAATAAATCTTCCTCAGCAATAGTTTTCAGCTGTTTTGCAATTTCAGCGCGGTGTTGCGACCAATAATCATCAACAGAATTGCAGGCATTCAAACCAGCTTCGATAATCGGTCGATAACCCGTGCAGCGGCATAAGTTTCCGGCAATCTGATCAACCACTGAGGCACGATCAACTTTACGTTCCTCATGCGCCAGCGCAAACAACGACATGACGAAGCCTGGTGTGCAAAACCCACATTGCGACGCATGGGCATCCACCATGGCTTGCTGCACGGCATGCAATTTTCCATCACGCGCCAGATCATCAACCGTGATCAATTCCTTGCCATGAATTTGACCGAGCATGAGAATGCAGGAGTTTACGGCTTGATAACGCACGCGGCCTTCATGCAAATCCCCCAGCACCACAGTGCAAGCACCACAATCACCTTCATTGCAGCCTTCTTTGGTGCCTTTTGATTTTTCGGTAAGCCGCAAATATGTGAGCAGCATTTCATCGGGCGCGAATTTCTCAATCCGCACAATTTCGCCACGCCTGAGAAAGCTAAGCGCCATCAGCTGCCCCTATAAGTGGAGTAACCATAAGGTGAGAGCAGCAGCGGCACATGAAAATGCTGAGACGCATCGGCAATGCCAAAGCGAATGGGGATTACATCGAGAAATAGGGGTTCAGCCAATGTGAGACCAAGGCTTCGCAAATAATCGCCAGCGAAAAACCGAAGTTCATAGCAACCAGTCGAGAAAGCAACGCCTTCAAGCAGTGGAGCATCGGCACGGCCGTCAGAATTTGTGATGATGGTTTTTAAGAGTTCATCGCCCCACACCTCAATTTTAAGACCAGCGGCGGGCTTACCCAATGCCGTATCCAAAACATGTGTTGTAAGTTTACCCAAAGTGTTTGATCCCCGAATTTTGATCAAGTGATCACATTTTAGAGCGTCTTACAAGTCAAGCAAGCCCACCATTTTTTACAATGAAGTTTTGAACTTCTTCCAAACCTTTTAAGCGCAGCAAATCAGTGAATACATAAGGCCGCCCGCTGCGGGCTTTTTTAGTATCGCTTTCCATAATGTCTAAGTCCGCCATCACATGCGGAGCCAAATCCGTTTTATTGATCACCAGCAAATCAGACCGCGTAATGGCTGGCCCGCCTTTGCGCGGAATTTTTTCGCCTTGGCACACCGAGATCACATATATTGAAAGATCAGCCAGATCTGGTGAGAACGTGGCCGCTAAATTATCGCCGCCAGATTCAATAAAAATAATGTCCAGATCAGGGTGGCGTTTGGTCATTTCGGCAATTGCCGCCAAATTGATGGAAGCATCTTCACGAATGGCCGTGTGTGGGCAGCCGCCGGTTTCCACACCCATAATGCGGTCTTCCGGCAGAGCCTGAAGACGATTAAGAATGAGTGCGTCTTCTTTGGTGTAAATATCATTGGTAATAACCGCCACTGAATATGTGTCGCGCATGGCTTTACATAGTTTTTCAGTGAGCGTGGTTTTGCCAGAACCAACCGGACCACCAATACCAATGCGAAGGGGACCATTCTTACTCATGTGCGAAAAATCCTTGAGCTTTGGGTCTCATGCTTCATCGCTGCCACGTCTGAGAGCATTGTGATGGAACCTAATTCATCAAGTGTTGCGTTCGAAGCGCGTGTTGCCGTTGCTGAAATCACCGGCATCAGATTGCGCATAATTTCGAGACCTGCTGTTTGCCCAATGGGAACTAAGCGCACGGCGACAGAGATGAGCGCGTTGGAAAACCCTTGCAAAAAAGCGAGCAGAGCATGTTCGCAGCCAATACTCATAGCTTTGCAAGCGCGGGCGGCAGAGGATGGGTAGGTCAAGGGCCCCCTCCGCCCTTCGGGCACCTCCCCCAGCAAAGCTGAGGGAGGGTATAAACCGTTATGCTCCCCCAACTTGTTGGGGGAGCTGTCCGAAGGACTGAGGGGGAACTTGCCACAAGCGAAAATTTCTGCGGCCTTCTCAAATGCCGCACCCAATTGCGTGGTTTCGAGATAGCGTTCTTGCGATGAACACAGAGCCAGCGCCAATTCATTCACATCTTGCTCATAGGAAAACGCAAACAGCACAGCATCATTCCAGCCTGACCCGCGCGTGATCACGTCCGAGATCCACTCTTCAACCTCTTGCGGCGTAGAAACATCACCAGATTCAATCGCCCATTCCAGCCCGTGACTATAGGCATAGGCCCCAATAGGAAAGGCGGGCGACATCCAATTCAGCAGCAACAAAAGCTGTGCAGATTCAATGCCCATGATAAGCCCCATGTTCTGGCGAAAATTGCTCGCGTACCACGGTCACTGTGGCCCCCAGCTTTTCCAGCATCAACGCAATTACCCGGTCATTGAGAATGAGAATGCGGTCCCACTCAAGCTGGGCTGCAAGATGGCGGTTGCCGATGTGCCACGCCAGCTGCACAACATGGGCGGGGCTAACGCCTCTGATTTCAAGCAGCTCTTCTTCGGCCGCACGGATTTCAAGATAGGTTCCATCCTCTAATTCAAGATGATCACCATCTTCAATGAAAATTGTGAGCGGCAAATCAACCGTAACTTCCGCTCCACTTTCAGTGATAATAAGCTTGCGCCGCAGGTGTCGGTCCTGTGCGGTAAGTTCGATCCCATCCGTTGCGGTTCCAGGCGTTTCGGCGAGGCGAATGTGCTTTATCGCAAGCATTTTCACACTTACTCCGTCATTCCCGCGCAGGCGGGAATCCAACTTTGCACGAGTGCATGTGTTGAAAGTTGGACTCCCGCCTTCGCGGGAGTGACGGATTTAAGGGGTTGTGCCATAATCAAAACAGAAAATACCGCTGCGCCATTGGAAGCTCGGTTGCCGGAGCGCAAGTGAGCAATTCACCATCAGCACGAACTTCGTAAGTTTCAGGGTTCACCTCCAGCTTCGGCGTGGCGCTGTTGTGAATCATTGAGTCTTTGGAAATGCCGCCGCGTGTGTTTTTCACGGCAATCATTTTCTTTTCCGTGCCCAAACGTTGCTGCAAGCCACCCGCCGCTGCGGCCTGCGATACAAACACCACCGATGATGATGTGCGCAATTTTCCAAAACTGGCAAACATCGGGCGGTAATGCACGGGCTGTGGCGTGGGGATCGACGCATTGGGGTCACCCATCGGAGCCGCTGCAATGGACCCCGCCAGCAAAACCATTTCAGGCTTTACGCCAAAGAAAGCTGGGTTCCACAACACCAAATCAGCACGCTTGCCTACTTCAAGTGAACCCACTTCATGTGAAAGGCCATGGGTGATGGCCGGGTTGATGGTGTATTTTGCAATGTATCTTTTCACGCGGAAATTATCATTGCCACTGTCCCCCGCGAGTGCGCCACGTTGCACTTTCATTTTATGCGCCGTTTGCCAGCAGCGAATGATCACTTCGCCAACGCGGCCCATGGCTTGTGAGTCTGATGAGATCATCGAAAATGCACCAAGATCGTGCAAAATATCTTCAGCGGCAATAGTCTCTTTGCGAATACGACTTTCGGCAAAAGCAATGTCTTCAGGAATTCGTGGAGAGAGGTGGTGGCACACCATCAACATATCGAGATGCTCTGCCACTGTGTTGATTGTGTAAGGCCGTGTGGGGTTGGTGGAGGAGGGCAACACATTTGGAAGCGAAGCCACCTTGATAATATCTGGTGCATGGCCACCGCCTGCACCTTCCGTATGGAATGTATGTATGGTGCGGCCCTTGATAGCGGCAATTGTGGCTTCCACAAATCCAGACTCATTCAATGTATCAGTGTGAATGGCAACTTGCACATCATGCTCGTCTGCCACATTCAAACAATTATCAATGGCCGCAGGCGTGGTGCCCCAATCTTCATGCAGCTTTAATCCGCACACGCCGGATTCTATCATCTCCACCAAGCCTTCAGGCCGCGAAGCATTGCCCTTGCCCATGAAGCCGAGATTCATCGGAAACGCATCAGCCGCCTCAATCATCCGTTCAGTGTGCCACGGCCCCGTGCAGGTGGTGGCCAAGGTGCCGTGCGCTGGCCCGCTGCCGCCGCCCAGCATGGTGGTCATGCCCGAATATAAGGCCTCTTCAAGTTGTTGGGGTGCTATGAAATGGATGTGACTATCCACGCCGCCAGCGGTGAGAATTTTGCCCTCGCCGGCAATAATCTCGGTGCCGGGGCCAATGATAATGGTGACACCATTTTGCGTATCAGGATTGCCCGCCTTGCCAATTGCGGCAATGCGCCCATCGCGCAAACCCACATCGGCTTTGATGATGCCGGAATGATCAATGATCAGCGCGTTGGTGATCACCGTATCCATGGCACCATTAGCCCGCGTGACTTGTGATTGCCCCATGCCATCACGAATAACTTTGCCTCCGCCGAATTTCACTTCCTCTCCATAAAGTGTGAAATCTTTTTCCACTTCGATTATGAGCGCTGTATCAGCCAGCCGAACTTTGTCACCCACCGTGGGACCAAACATTTGCGCGTAAGTGGAGCGAGAAATTTTTGCCATTATAATTTCCCCATCACTTTGCCTTGAAAACCATAAATCTCGCGGGCACCGCCGATTGGCACCAGCGTTACTTCACGGCGCTGACCAGGCTCAAAACGCACTGCCGTTCCAGCTGCAATATCCAAGCGGTGCCCACGCGCTTTGGCACGATCAAAGCGCAGCGCGTCGTTGGTTTCAAAAAAATGATAATGCGAACCCACTTGCACGGGCCTGTCACCTGTGTTGGCCACTTCAATGGTTACACGTTTGGCACCAGCGTTTAATTCAATATCACCAGAAGCAGTTATTATTTGACCGGGGATCATGTGCGGCCTCATCTTATCGGTTTATGGACTGTGACAAGCTTGGTGCCATCAGGAAACGTGGCTTCAACTTGCACATCGTGGATTATTTCTGCAATGCCGTCCATCACTTGAGCGCGGGCAACCACATGGGCGGCATCCTGCATCAAATCCGCAACGCTTTTGCCGTCACGCGCACCTTCAACCACAAACTCAGTGATCAGAGCAATCGCTTCAGGGTGATTAAGCTTCACACCACGCTCCAAGCGTTTGCGCGCAACAATAGCTGCCATGGCGATGAGAAGTTTATCTTTTTCTCGCGGCGTGAGTTGCATAGATTTCCCTCAGAACGTCCAAACTTTAGGCAGATTTTCCACTCCCGCTAAAACAGCAAGGGCAGGAATCAATGATTTGCGCAAATTAAACCCATCTTTGGCTACAAACCTTGCAACAAGCTTGCCATTCCAGAAAGACGCGGCACCATTTTCACCAATAGCAAAACGCAGCGCTGCAAGATGCTTTTCAGCCTCAGGCGCGATGCACAGCAAAGTGGCCATGGCCCCAGCGCCATTCAGGGTGGCTTTAGAAATTGGCAGTGGCCCATTCAAGTGCAAATCATCGGCAAATATCAATTTTCCATTTTGCTTAACCCGCCAGCAATCTCGAAAAGCGATCTGAGAAATCACTTCAGCAGATTCAGGCCGCCCCAAAAGCACAGGTTCAACGGCAATGAAACGCGATGTGGCCGCAAGCTCCACCTCTAGTTTACGTACCAAACTGGAGCCATCAAACAAAATCGACTCCTGCGGCAACCAATATAAAGTGGCCCCCTCCGCAACTTTCAGCTGCGTATGAACAACAGCTGCTGGCCCCAGCGTGCGGTAAACCCGCTCGGCCGCTTGTGTGGTTATGGTGAGCTGTGCGTCACCGCCCACCTCAATATCAAATTTAAAATCATCACCACCGGCCAAGCCCCCACCCGTGTTGATCAGAATAGCTTCACGGCCCATATGCGGAAACCGCACTTTGGCTGAGCCTTCTTCACGCAAACGTTTGAGGCCAATGGATGTGACCGACAGAGAAATTTTTCCAACACTGCGTTGTTGATGAAAACTATGCGCTAGGTCGTTCATTTAATTTCGCTCATTATCTGTGGCAATTCCATGAACCACCGTAACCTTAACTTTTCCAATCAGCGACACAAAGTTATGAAAAGTGCGAACCTTCATTTAGCGCTTGCAATGCCCTGTGCCGAAAGTGCTAGACTTAACCCGCCACAATAATAATTATGAAGGGAGTTAAAAATGTTGTCATCTAAATTGAAATTGTTAGGCGCCGGAGTTGCGATATTCGCTCTGATGTCCACGGCAGCTTTTGCTGAAGTGGTTTTAAACCGAGGCAGTGCCGCTGATCCTGAATCGCTTGATCCCCATAAAACCTCCACAACTTATGAAGCAGATTTGCTGCGCGATCTTTTCACCGGCCTTATGTCGCAGGACAAAGATGCCAATGTTATTCCCGGTGCCGCTGAAAGTTACACAATTTCCGCCGATGCAAAAACCTACACATTCAAATTGCGAGCCGGTGGCAAATGGTCAGATGGTTCGCCTGTTACTGCCGATGATTTTGTTTTTTCGTGGCAGCGCGCCGTCAATCCAGACACAGCCTCTGAATATGCTTATCTCTTGGCCCCAGTTGTAAATGCCGAAGATATTACCGCTAAGAAAATGAAACTTGAAGATCTTGGTGTGAAAGCCATTGATCCATTAACATTTGAAGTCACACTCAAAGCTGCAACGCCTTATTTCTTGGAAATGCTGACCCACCAAGTCACTTACGCCGTGAGCAAAGCTAATTTAATGGCCCACCCAACTGATTTCACCAAGCCCGGCAACATGGTTTCCAATGGCGCTTATACATTGGCAGAGTTCGTTCCCAATGATCACATCAAGCTTGTAAAGAATGGCCAGTTCTTTGATGCAGCTAACGTTAAAATTGATGCGGTAAATTATATTCCAAACGAAGATCGCGGTGCGGCCATGAAGCGCTTTGAAGCAGGCGAGCTTGATATGTATGGCGATTTGCCAACCGAGCAGCTTGCTGATTTGCGCACCAAGTTTGGCGAGCAAATAAAAATCGGCCCGTTCCTCGGCACTTATTATTATGTGTTCAAATCAACTAAGAAACCTTGGGATGATTTAAAAGTCCGTGAAGCTATTTCTATGGGCATTGACCGCGATTATCTGGCGGAAAAAGTCTGGGGCAATTCCATGATCCCCGCTTATAGTTTTGTGCCACCAGGTGTTACTGGCTATAAGGGACCAACTTTGGCTTATGCCTGAATGTCTCAGCTTGATCGCGAAGACGCAGCAAAAAAAGTATTGACTGACTTGGGATATACTGAAGCAAAGCCACTAAAAATGGATATTCATTACAACACATCTGAAAATCATAAAAACGTAGCCATCGCTATCCAGTCGCAATTGAAGCCGCTAGGCGTTGATGTAACCCTCACCAACACCGACACCAAAACCCATTATGGGCTTTTAGAACAGCATGGTGATTTTGATGTGGCCCGCGCCGGCTGGATTGCCGACTATAAAGACCCGGAAAATTTCTTGGCGCTTTGCAAATCCGGCACTGGCAATAATTATGCCGAATATTCTAACAAAGATTATGATGAGCTTTTGGCCAAGGCCGCCGCAGAAAGTGATGCTGCAAAGCGCATGGATAATTTGGCAGCAGCTGAAGCCATCGGTGTAACACGCGATCTCTGTGTTGTGCCGCTGCTTTATTACAGTTCGCACAATATCGTTTCCTCAAAACTTTCTGGCTGGGAAATTAACGTGATGGATTCACATCCAACACGTTGGATGACCAAGCAGTAACAGTGAAGTTCCCTCATCCACCCATTGCGGATGAGGGCGCTTCCTATCGTGAGGAAAAATCATGCTGCGTTATATTTTGCAGCGTTTGCTGACGGCAATTCCAACGTTCTTCGTGATCGTAACATTGTCGTTTTTGCTAATGCGTGTGGCTCCCGGTGGGCCTTTCAATCAAGAGCGTGGGTTAAACCCGGTTATCAAAGCTAATCTTGAGAAGCTCTATCATCTCGACCAACCGTTGTGGCAGCAATATATCAATTATTGGCGTGGGCTTCTGCATGGCGATTTTGGCCCTAGTTATAATTTACCAGATTTTACTGTGGCTGAAATTCTCTCGAACGGCCTTTACGTTTCAATGACACTGGGCTTGTTAGCCCTCACATTTGCACTTTTGCTGGGTGGCACATTGGGAATTATTGCAGCCCTCAATCAAAATCGCGCCGCAGATTTTTTCGTTGTCGCCATGGCCACCGCAGGCAGCACCATCCCCACCTTTGTGGTAGCCCCATTGTTTCAATTGTTCTTTGCCTTGGCATTAAAATGGTTTCCCGTGGGCGGTTGGACCGGTGGTGGCTGGAAAGTGATGGTGGGGCCGGTCTTAGTTCTTATGTTGCCGCAGCTCGCAATCGTTGCGCGCCTTATGCGTGGGTCCATGATTGAATCATTGCACGCTCATCACATCCGCACCGCAAGAGCCATGGGCCTATCTGATTATTCTATCATCATCCGCCATGCCTTGCGCGGCGCTTTGTTACCCATTGTGTCTTATGCAGGTCCGGCAGCGGCAGCATTGGTCACTGGCTCAATCATCGTGGAGACTATTTTTGCCATTCCCGGCATTGGCCGATACTTTGTCGATGCCGCTTTGAACCGTGATTATACCTTGGTGATGGGAACAGTTGTGGTTGTGGCCGTGTTCACCATGACCTTCAATCTCCTCGCGGATATTTTATACGCAGTCGTTGATCCACGGGTGCGGTATGATTGAAGGTGAAACCAAAGGCAGGTCGCTTTGGGCCGATGCTTGGGCAAGGCTTCGTGCCAATAAAGCCGCAAGCGTGAGCATTATTTATCTCATTTTTATAACTTTGGTCTGCACAGTGGGGCCATGGTTTGTGCAGCATGATTTTGATACGATTTTTGAAAACTATAACCGTGTGCCGCCAAGCCTTGTCGCCTATCCAAAATCCGACACCATTGAATCCATGCTCAAAGAAACAGCAAAACGCGCCAAGGTAGATTTTGTGGGTTTCGCGGAAAAAGACGGAAAAATCTTGGTAACCGTCACGGCATCAAAGCCCATTGATGAACGGGTAATCCGCTATTTTGATCGCTCAGGGTCTTTTGAAGCAAGCAAAGTAGAAGAAAAATCAGCAGATGGTTTGCGACTGATCGTGAGCACGAATGCAAAGAAGGACTACTTTTATTTTGGCACCGATATTTCAGGCCGCGATCTTCTGGCCCGCACATTGGTTGCAGGCCGCGTTTCACTTGCCATCGGGCTCCTCGCCGGATTAGTTGCCGTCTTCATCGGTGTTCTCTATGGCGCAACATCGGGTTTCATAGGCGGCAAAACTGATGATGTGATGATGCGCATTGTTGATATACTTTACGCACTGCCATTTACTTTTTTCGTGATCATGCTGGTGGTGTTCTTCGGTCGCAATTTCATTCTCATGTTTTTTGCAGTGGGCTGTGTGATGTGGCTCGACATGGCACGCATCGTGCGTGGCCAAGCCTTTTCAATCAAACGCCAAGAATATGTGCAAGCCGCAGAAGCTTTGGGCGTTGGCAAATGGGGCATTGTGCTGCGCCACATCATTCCTAATTTGCTGGGGCCGGTGGTAATTTATATGACGCTGCTGGTGCCACAAGTGATTATCCTAGAAAGTTTCCTGTCTTATTTAGGCCTCGGTGTGCAAGAACCCATGTCCAGCTGGGGTGTGCTCATTTCGCAAGGGGCCCGCAACATTCCCTATGCCAATTGGTTGCTGTTCTTTCCCAGTTTCTTTCTCACCTCAACCCTCTTCGCGCTCAATTTCATCGGTGATGGCTTGCGTGATGCGCTTGATCCGAAGGACCGTTGAGATGAAAGTGCCTCTGTTCAAAATCAACAACATTAAAGTCCAATTCAAAACCATGAGTGGCACGGTGGATGCAGTGAAGGGTGCCAGCATTGAGGTGATGCGCGGCGAAACCATTGCTGTGGTTGGCGAGTCTGGCTCTGGCAAAAGCCAAATGATGATGGCGGCCATGGGCCTGCTTGCTGCAAACGGAACTGCAACGGGCCAAGTTTGGTATGATGGCCGCAATTTGTTGCACATAAGCAAGGCCGAACTTAACACGTTGCGCGGCAGAAAAATCAGCATGATTTTTCAAGAGCCCATGACCTCACTTGATCCGCTTTACACCATCGGCAATCAATTGATGGAGCCAATCAAGCGCCACTTGAAACTCAACGCTTCACAAGCTCGCGCGAGGGCCATTGAAATGTTGGAACTGGTGCGCATCAAAGAACCTGAACGCCGTATGCGCTCTTACCCCCATGAAATGTCTGGCGGCCAGCGCCAGCGCGTGATGATCGCCATGGCACTTGCCAACAATCCCGAATTGCTGATCGCTGATGAGCCAACCACTGCTTTGGATGTAACCATTCAAGCCGAAATTTTAGAACTGATGGCAGACTTGCAGAAGCGCCTAGGTATGGCCATGATTTTCATCACCCATGATCTTGGCATCGTAAAGCGCATCGCCAATCGTACCTATGTGATGCGCCATGGCGAGGTGGTGGAAGAAGGTGCAACCAAAACCCTCTTTGCATCACCAAAACATGCCTACACCAAAGCCTTGCTCGAAGCTGAACCCACGGGCCGCAAAGCGCCAACACCAGCCACAGCACCGTCAATTCTGTCGGGCCAAGATATGAAGGTTACGTTTAAAATTGGGGGTGGTTTATTTGGCAGCCCTGCCATCCAGCTCAAAGCCGTTGATGGGGTTTCAGTAAATCTGCACCAAGGCCAAACCATTGGCATTGTGGGCAAGTCTGGTTCTGGAAAATCCACGCTTGCAAGAGCCCTGATGAAGCTTTTGCCAAGCCAAGGTGCAATCAATTTTGAGGGCCGTGATATTGCAGTTCTGAGCAAGGCAGACATGCGGCCTTTCCGCAAACAGTTGCAACTGGTGTTTCAAGATCCTTTCGGCTCGCTCTCGCCACGCATGACGGCGGGACAGATTATCACTGAAGGTCTGCTGGTGCACGAACCCGCCATGACATCTGCCCAGCGCGATGCGCGCGCCGTTGAAGCTATGAAAGAAGTGCAGCTTGATCCTGAGCAGCGCAACCGTTATCCGCACGAATTTTCGGGCGGCCAACGCCAGCGCTTAGCTATTGCACGCGCCATAATTCTAAAACCAAAAGTCATCGTGCTGGATGAACCCACGTCAGCCTTAGATCGCCAAGTGCAAAAGCAAATTGTAGATCTCTTACGCAATCTGCAAAAGCAGCATAATCTATCCTATCTGTTTATCAGCCATGATCTCGCCGTGGTGCGCGCCATGGCAGACCACATTATTGTGATGAAAGATGGAAAAATGGTGGAGCAAGGAACACCAGACGATGTGATGCTGCGCCCCAAACAAAATTATACGAGAAGGCTCATGGCGGCAGCGTTTCAATAATCAGACGGTTATGCCTTGCCGTTATGCGCAGCCAGCACAATGTCGGCAGCTCGACCAGCGAGTTCAGCCATATGATCAAACGAGAACGTGAAGGTTCCAACCCCTGAAGTGGCCGAGCGCAGTTCCACGATAAGTGATGCGATTTCTGCTTCAGGCATATGCGCTTTGACAGTGTCCCATCCCGCCCAATCTTCTCGGTTATCATAACCTAAAACCTGGCCACGGTGCCCAGTTATAATTTGGTTGATGCGCGCGGTGTGTTCGCTTGGTGTATGAATCTCTAAATTCACAACGGGCTCCAAAAGCAAAGGTTGGCAATTTGGTGTTGCTTCAGCCATGGCTGCCCGCGCCGCCAGCTTGAAAGCCATTTCAGAGCTGTCCACATCATGGTAAGAGCCGTCTGATAAATTGACGGCGAAATCCACAACTTCAAAACCCAAGGGCCCGCGCACCAACCACTCACGGATACCATTTTCAACGGCTGGTATATATTGCTTGGGAACCGAACCGCCGACGATAGAATCACTGAAGGCAAACCCTTGGCCGCGTGGCAACGGCTTGATCTCAACCACGATGTCGCCATATTGGCCGTGCCCGCCGGATTGTTTCTTATGCCGGCCGCGAATTTGAATAGGTTTTCGAATAGTTTCTTGATAGCCTATCTTGCGCAAGTTTGTAGCGGCATCAAGACCAAATTTGTTTTTGAGCCGCTCAAGTGCTGCGCGCAGGTGAATCTCACCCTGACCCCAGAGAACCAACTCATGCGTCACGCTGTCGTGGTTCAAGGATAATGACAGATCTTCCTCGATGAGTTTAGAGAGGGACTGCGTGAGTTTGACTTCGTCTTTTCGGTCATGCACCGAGATTGCCTTGCCGAATAGGCTAGGAGTTTTGGCGCGCGCTAAGAGCTGTATGGTCTTGCCTTTAACAGTCCCAATAGTTTCGCCAGTCGAAATGCCTTCAAGGCGGCTAAGTCCTACCGTTTCGCCAGTCAAGGCTTTGGTCAATTTCGTTTGTGTTTGCCCCAACAAAGCAACCACGCCCGCCACGCGTGTTTCCTGCCCACCGCTGCCATATATAATCGAGCCATCCGCAATTTCGCCGTTGAGAATTCTTGTAACGGAAATCTTGCCCCCACGTTCAGTATAGAGTGTTTTGAGGATAAGTGCCGTTGCACCATTGGTTGGTTTCAAACTCAATCGGCTTGCGGTTTGTGTTACGTCTGGCACTTCATGGCGTAGCGCTTTCAACAAGCGACTTATGCCATTGCCAAATTCTGCAGCCCCGAAAAACACCGGCGTAATCAAACCATCCGCCGCCTCGCGTGCCAGATCCTGCATCACACGGTCCTGTGCTGGCTCTTGGTCGCTGAGCAATTGCTCCATGATCACATCATCATGGTCGGCCAAGCGTTCAAGCAGCGCAAAGTGGCCCTCTTTTTCCTCTGCACTCAAATCAGCAGGAATAGCCACAACCTCAGCCTCCGCATTCTTGCGGTAAATGAAGGCGCGTTCGAGGGCCAGATCGATGTAGCCCGCAATGACGCCATCTTTCCAGATCGGCAATTCGCGCATGACCAACGGCAGGTTGCTCGCTGGTTGCAGCCAGGAGAGTGCCTCATGCGGGCGCGACGTGGACTTGTCCACCTTGTTGATAAAAATGAAATGAGGCAGGCGCAGCGCCTCAAGCTGCTTGAGAATCAACTGAAGTGCCGGGGCCTTCTTCTCGTCGGCTTCGCACACAACTATTGCTGCATCACAAGCAGGCAAGCATTCACGCATATCTTGTGTAAATTCTACAGAACCGGGGCAATCCAGAAAGGTGAAACTTTCGCCCATGAATTTTGCACTGGCAACATTGACCTCAACACCCATGCCAAGGGCCCGGGCCTCAGGCGTTGCATCGCCAACGGTATTCTTATCAGCGAGGCGGCCTTGGCGTGGTATCGAACCGCATCGATAGAGGATCGCTTCAAGCAGCGTTGTCTTGCCGCTTTGATAGGGGCCAACCAGAGCTATACATCTAGGCCCTTTTGCTTTTCTTACCTGTCCTGCAGCCATAGTGTTCCTCCCACATATCGCATCATGCAATTCAGGGCCATCTCTGCGGCACTGAACCACACTCAGGCGGTTCAATCTCAAAAGTATGCTCGCTCCAAATGCTGTCTGTTGCAAGATAAATGATGAAGCTCGTCAAGAAGCCACTGCGGGACGCCCTTATGGAAAAGCCTTCAATTTTTGTAAAAACAATGGTGCCCGAGACCGGAATCGAACCAGTGACACGCGGATTTTCAATCCGCTGCTCTACCAACTGAGCTACTCGGGCTAACCAAAACAATTTCCCCTTGAGGAATTTGCCATTTGGTGAGGGCTGTATAAGAGACAAAATCGTCTCTGGCAACCACTCAATGCATAAAAAAACCCCACCGGAAGGCGGGGTTTCAAGTTTAAAAACAACCTGACCAAATGGTTAGGTTTTGGCGATATCTACATCCTTGGTGTCCTTCAAGAACAGGAAGCCAACGACAACGGTGATCAAAGCAATCACAATCGGATACCACAGACCAGCATAGATATTGCCAGTCCACGCCACAATCGCTGTTGCCAGCAACGGCAACATGCCGCCAAACCAACCATTGCCGATATGGTAGGGGAGTGACATTGATGTGTAGCGAATGTTAGTTGGGAACAATTCCACCAAGAAGGCGGCAATTGGTCCATAAACCATGGTGACATAGAGCATCATAATGGTCAGGATCGCAACTGCTTTTGTCCAGCTGATTTTGGCTTTATCCGCACTTCCGGCAGCAACTTCGCTCACCGTCACTTTGGCTGAACCATCAGCTGCAACTTCAACGCCATCAACATTAGAGATGGCTGCCAACTTCTTAAGCGTTGCATCCTTGGCCATGCGCGCATCGGAAAGCAGCTTCATAATGTCGGCTGTTTTCTTGTCTGTTTGCAATGGGGCCAAAGCATCAGCACCGGCCTTATCAAGTTCGATTGTTGAAGATGCAATCTTCACCAATGGATAGCCTGAATCAGCCAGCGCTTTAGACCAAGTGAAAGGCGAGAAGCCTTCAACTTTGGTGCCACCAATATCAAGTGAAGCTTTTGTGCCCGCAGCACCCGCTGTGGATGTGAACGACAGACCCGACTTGGTCAAGAAATCCTTGGCCCTATCGCAATCACCAAACTTCGACCATGGACCCACGAAAATGTTGAAGTGGCATTCAGCCGGATCAACATTTACAGTGATTTTGGTCTTCGCTTGATAAGCTGAAAGATCAGGGTTCACAGCTTCAGCCAACCAACCAAACAATGGGAAGTAAGTGAGTGCAGCAATCAAGCAACCTGCAAGAATGATCTTGAGGCGGCCAATCTTATCAGACAACGCGCCGAAGAACACGAAGAACGGAGTGCCGAGTACCAAGGAAATGGCAATCAGAATATAAGCCGTTTGGAAGTCAACTTTTTGCGAAATGGTAAGAAAGAAAAGCGCATAGAATTGCCCTGTATACCACACCACACCTTGGCCCATTGTGGCACCAATCAACGCGAGCAAAACCAGCTTGTTGTTTGGAGCTTTAAGGAATGAATCAGTCAACGGAGACTTTGACGCCTTGCCTTCGGATTTCATTTTTTGGAACACAGGTGACTCGTTCAACTTCAAACGGATCCAGATGGAAAACACCAATAGAACAGCAGAAACGAGGAACGGAATACGCCAACCCCAATTTGCGAAATCAGCAGTTGAAAGCGTGTTACGGCAAAGCAAAATCACCATCAATGACAGGAAGAAGCCGATCGTTGCTGTGGTTTGAATCCAACTTGTTGAATAACCACGGCTGCCGTTTGGTGCGTGCTCAGCCACATAAGTTGCCGCACCACCATATTCACCACCCAGTGCCAAGCCTTGCAGCAGGCGAAGGCCCACCAGCAATACAGGTGCCAACCAGCCAATCTGCGCGAAAGTTGGAAGCAGACCGACGAGGAATGTTGCAACACCCATAACGACCATGGTGACAAGGAACGTATATTTACGTCCAATCATGTCGCCCAAGCGGCCAAACACCAGTGCACCAAATGGGCGCACCAAGAAGCCAGCAGCATAAGTTGCAAATGCTGAAAGAAGTGCCGCCGTATCATTGCCTGGCGGAAAGAACAGCGCCGCAAAGAATGGTGCAAGTGTTGCGTAGAGATAAAAATCATACCATTCGAAAACGGTACCTGTTGATGATGCGAAAATGACGAATTTCTCGTCTTTCGACATGCCTTTAGCAGCAGCTGCCATAGTTGTTACCCCTCCCTGAGGTGATTTGAATTGATTGCTTGCGGCTCTTTTTGGCGTGCTTAGCAATGTGAGCGCTACCATAAGCACAAAATTCGCCAAGGTCGAACGATAATTATTCGTGTGGATTATTCCGCGCCAGAGCTTTCGTCATCATCGTTTTCGACGGCAGGAATGGCGTAAGTCCCGCCCAGCCAGCGGTTTAAGTCAACTTGGGTGCAACGGTTTGAACAGA
>JAYUPT010000003.1:0-2286 GCA_043759965.1 Aestuariivirga sp.
TTCATCCGCCAAGCCGCAAATGATCCTGATGTGGTGGCGATTAAACAAACGCTCTATCGCACCTCGCGCAATTCACCCATTGTTGCGGCCTTAGCCAAAGCCGCTGAAGCCGGAAAATCGGTGATCGCCTTGGTCGAACTCAAAGCCCGTTTTGATGAGGAAGCCAATATCCAATGGGCGCGCGATTTGGAGCGGGCCGGGGTGCAGGTGGTGTTTGGCTTCATCGAACTTAAAACCCATGCCAAGGTTTCCATGGTGGTGCGGAGAGAGGCTGGCAACATGCGCACTTATGTGCATTTTGGCACCGGCAACTATCACCCGATCACAGCGAAGGTCTACACAGATTTGTCATTCTTCACCTGTGATAGGGCCTTGGCGCGCGATGCGGCACGGCTCTTCAATTTCATCTCAGGCTATGCACCGCCAGAAGATTTGGAAAAAATATCGCTCTCTCCGATCAATCTCAAAGATCGCCTGTTGCAACATATCAACGAAGAGATAGCCCACGCTAAAGCAGGTCGCCCAGCGCAAATTTGGGCCAAACTTAATTCACTTGTGGACCCCGGCATTATCGATGCGCTTTATCAAGCCAGTCAAAGTGGTGTGAGCATTGATCTCGTGGTGCGTGGCATTTCCTGTTTGCGCCCCGGCATTCCGGGCCTGTCAGAAAACATCCGTGTAAAGAGTATTATTGGGCGCTTCCTTGAACATTCGCGCATTGTGTGTTTTGGCGCAGGCCACGGTCTGCCGCATCCAAAGGCGCGTGTTTATATTGGTTCAGCCGATTGGATGCCGCGCAATTTGCACCGCCGTGTGGAAACTTTGATCCCCATTGAAAATCCAACCGTACATGAACAAGTGCTCGATCAAATTATGATGGCCAATATGCGTGATAATCAACAAAGCTGGCGCTTGCTGGAAGATGGAAGCTCAGCGCGCATTACACCTGCCAAAGATGAAAAGCCATTTAACGCCCATCAATTTTTTATGGAAAACCCATCCCTTTCTGGACGAGGCTCATCCCTTGCTGGTAATATACTAGATGGCGTAGTACCCCAGAAAAAAAGGACGACAAAATCAAAGTGAGTTGGCACAAGGGATTTAGAACTGAACCACCAACCTATCGTCCGGTGGCGGTGGTTGATATTGGCTCCAACTCGGTGCGGCTGGTTGTTTATGATGGTCTTCGTCGTTCGCCTGCACCCATTTTCAATGAAAAAATTCTCTGCGGTCTTGGCAAAGGTGTAGCCATCACCGGCAATCTAAATGAAGCCGCAATTGCCAGAGCACTTCTGGCCCTGCGCCGCTTCAAAGCCTTGGCCAAACAAATTGGCGTGAAGACAATCTATGCTGTGGCCACTGCCGCTGCCCGCGAAGCCAAAAACGGCCAGCAGTTTATTGATAAAGCCGAGAACGCATTGGGTGTTGGCATTCAAGTGCTGACCGGCAAAGAAGAAGCTCGCTTTGCGGCCCTTGGCGTGATGGCGGGCACCCCTGAAGCCGATGGCATTGCTGGCGATCTTGGCGGCGGCTCGCTTGAACTGATCGATATCAAAGATGGCAAATTGCATGACGGCATAACTTTGCCCATTGGCCCTTTGCGCTTGATTGACGTGTCTGGCGGTTCCATGCAGAAGGCGCGAGAAATCGTTGATGAGTATTTGCAAAAGTCCACAATTTTAGAAAAACTAAATGGCCGCACATTTTATGCCGTGGGTGGCACATGGCGAAATCTTGCTCGCATTCACATGGCCCAAACCAATTACCCGTTGCATGTGTTGCATCATTACTCGATGACCAGACAACAAGCCGAAGGCATTTCAGAGTTGGTCTCAGGCCTCACATCATCTTCGCTCAAAGATGTGAAAGACATGTCCAAAAGCCGTGCAGACACTATGCCCTTTGGGGCCATGGTGCTGGATCGTTTATTGGTTCACGGCAAAGCCAAGGATGTGGTGTGCTCAGTTTATGGTGTGCGCGAAGGCATGCTCTATTCAAAACTGCCGCGCAAGAAGATGCAGTCTGATGCGTTGTTGTCATCCTGTTGGGATTTTGCGCGTCGTTATGCGCGCTCCCCCGCCCATGAGTTAGAACTTTGCGATTGGACTGATCAGCTTTTTGAAAAGGGAGGCTTAGCTGAAAATGAAGAACAGCGCCGCTTGCGTTATGCGGCGTGTTTGCTGGCAGATATTGGCTGGCGCGCCCACCCTGATTATCGCGCTGATCGTTCGCTCGGTATGATTTCGCAAGCGGCCTTTGTGGGCATTGATCATCCGGGCCGCGTGT
>JAYUPT010000004.1:0-15994 GCA_043759965.1 Aestuariivirga sp.
CCTGCGGAGCGTGAGCGTTTGGCAGCGTTCACAAACCACCGGCGCAAATTGGTGATGTCGGTTTTATCCATGGCGCGCGCTTGCACTGGATCATTGGTGAAAGTGCGAATGGGCAGGGCAGTGGGGGCGAGCGGCACTTCTTTGGTGTAAAAATTCGGGCCATTGATGCCAGAGTAAGCCAGTTGAATGCCAGCAAGCCCGCCATGGGTTTTCATTTTTTCAGACATGCGGCGCAGGCTTGGAATGTCTTGATCTTCCCACAGGCGCAGTTCGATGAAGGGTGTGATTTCAGACGTGTGATGCATTTCGGTTTGTTCGGTGAAAATCACACCCCAGCCACCTTCCGCTTTCACTCCGCGCATTTCGGCAGCGGCTGATGGATCACGGTATCCGGCACCATTGCAATGGGGCACCTGATAAAAACGATTTTTTGCAATCACGGGGCCAATGGCCACGCGATCAAATAATATATCATAACGAGGATCACGCATGATCGATGACTGCACTCTCCGTGGCTTCGCGTAAATTACCTAATATAACCCCGCTGATTAGGCCATTCCTAAGTTAAGGATTTTAGCCTCGTATCGTTTCATCCGTGATGTGCTGTTTGCAATGTTCAATAAAAGTGCGAACGGTGAGTGATGTTTGCGCGGCAGTGGAGAGAAGCAAGCCCATTTTCATCGGGCGCACTGACCCCGCCAATGGTATGTAGAGCAGCTCTTTGCCGTCGGGCGCGAGGTTGGATGTGGGCCTGATATTGGCCAGTGAATAACCAAAGCCATTGGCCACCAGTGATTGCGTGACGGCCATATCGCGTGTGCGTTCGACGATTTTTGGTTTTTGTTTAGTGTGCTCGAAGAACGAGAGAAAATACTCGGAGCTGACAGGAAGATCGAGCAAGATCAGTGGATGCTCTGCCAGTTGCTTGGCCGAAACAGATTCAAGTTTGGCCAGCGGATGGTTGACGGCCATCAACGCATAGGGTGGCAGGCTGACCAGTGGGATGAATTCTAAATCAGCCGGAATGTTGAGATCATAAGTGAGTGCCACATCGAGCGACGCGTTGCGCAAGTCTTCAAATAATTCGGTTTGGGTGCGTTGGAACTGGTGGAATTCCACTTCTGCATTTTCATCAACAAAGCGGCGGCGCAATTGCGGCAGAATGATTTGCGCGAAGGTGAGCAGGCATCCCACATTCAGTGCTCCGCGCACTTTGCCGGTAATGTCATTGGCCAGCGCATTCAAACGCGTGGCTTCGGTCAAAACTTTGCGCGCTTGTTCTGAAAATTTTTTTCCGCCTTGCGTGGGTGATAGGCCATGGGCGTGTTTGCGCACAAACAACTGCAACCCAAATTCTTCTTCCAACTGCACGATGGCAGCAGAGATGGAGGGTGATGAGACGTTTACTTTTTCAGAGGCTGCAGCAATGGAGCCATTCTCGGCAACAGCAAGAAAATATTCCAATTGGCGCAATGTAAAACGTAAGGGCATAGCTAAAGTAGTGCCTTGGTTGAGAAGTTAGAAACTAAGCCATTTTAAGTGGGGATGCTAGAGGAATTAGAGGTTCCCCGGCACGCCATAAGGCGGAGACTCAGTTGGGTTGATGGCACGTTGCACATAGGCACCCGCTTGGGGCTTATAGATTTCCCATGCGGCTCTGACATCTTCAATCGGGGTTTCAGACCAGTCGGAGCGGAGGTCGATATAAGGCCAATTTAATTTATCGGCCACCTTTAATCCAGCTGAATGAACGGGGCCTGCTTCGCCGCCAGCGTTAGCCGCTGCTTTCAGTGCGGCCAATAATCGGTCTGCCAGCTGTCCCTCCGTATTCTCAAAACATTTAACCATCACAAATGCTATTTCTGTGTTGGCCAGTAAGTTTCCGGCGGCGGCGCAGTCTATTCCCTCGGCCTCGCTCCATATGCCCAAAACATTTTGACCGGAATGGATGGCAACATTTCCGTTTCCATCCACTGCGAGCAGTTGACGATAGTCAGTGTACGGACGGTTTTTCAACACCACGGCGATTGCCTGCTCGGATGACAAACCAGTGGCCATGGCATCAAGCGTTAATATGCCAAGTTCAGGATCGGTGATGTTTTGGCTGGCCACCACGCCAACACCTGCACGCACATAGGCGCAGCGTGCGGCGACGGCTGGCGATGATGATGATATAGCCATGCCGAATTGCCCTGTGGTGGCGCATCTTGCAACGATTGAAAATGTCATGCTCTATAGTCTTCATCTGGAATGACGGCAGTGCCATCAATTTCCACAAGCCAATCAGGCCGTGCTAGAGCCACCACAGTTAGGCCTGTTGATACAGGGTGAACGCCTTTGAGATATTCGCCCATGGTGCGGTAAACCGCTTCGCGGTTTCTCACATCGGTGATGTACACCACAATCTTGACGAGATGCTGCATCGAGCCGCCCGCTTCTTCAATCAACTGCTTGATGTTTTGCATCACTTTGTGGGTCTGCTCGGCTGCATCATGGCTGTTGATGTTTTTGCCGGTATCTAAATCTTGTGGGCATTGGCCACGCAGATAAACCGTTCGCCCGCCGTGTGTTACAACGGCCTGGCACAAATCATTGTCTAAGTTCTGCTCAGGGTAAGTGATTTTTGTATTGAACTTGCGAATGCGGGTGTGGGCCATAGTGTTTCCTCAGCTTATATCAAGCCCACATTGAGCCATAGAAAGCGCACTGAAGCAATTATGCACAAGCTAATCAGCGCTGCGACAATTGCTTATTTCTCAAATTCTCTCACCACCTAGAGATAGGTCAGAGGGAAATTTCAATGGCCACTGAAAAAGTAGAGACGTTGATTATAGGTGGTGGCCAAGCTGGTTTGGCGATGAGTGAACACTTGAGCAAACGCGGTGTTTCGCATCTCATTGTTGAACGCAACCGCATTGCCGAAAGCTGGCGTAACGCACGCTGGGATTCTCTGGTGGCCAATGGCCCCGCTTGGCATGATCGGTTTCCGACTTTGGATTTTCCTGACCTTGACCCCAACAGTTTTGCCCCGCGTGACCGCATTGTGGAATATTTTGAAACTTTCGCACAGCAGATCAAAGCACCCATCCGCTGTGGCGTTACAGTTACATCCGCTCGCCGCAATAATGATGGCATGGGCTTTATTGTTGAAACTTCTGAAGGTGTGATTGAAGCCAAAAATCTGGTTGCCGCCACGGGCCCATTTCAACGCCCGCTTATTCCAACAGCAGTGCCACAAGATGCTGGCATTATGCAGATCCATTCTAACACCTATAAAAATCCTGGCCAGTTGCCCGCAGGGGCGGTGCTGGTGGTGGGGGCTGGTTCATCGGGAGGCCAAATTGCTGATGAGTTATTGCGCAGCGGTAAACGCGTGTATCTCTCAGTTGGCCCCCATGACCGGCCCCCCATCCGGTATCGCGGCAAGGATTTTTGCTGGTGGCTGGGCGTGCTCGGACAATGGGATACAAAGACCCGCGAACCGGGCATGGAACATGTCACAATTTCAGTGAGCGGTGCCCGCGGTGGCCACACAGTTGATTTCCGAAAATTTGCGGAGCGTGGCATGACACTGTTGGGGCGGGTGGGCAATTTTAGCGAAGGCGTTTTAGACGTAGCACCCGATCTGGCTCAGAATATATTGAAAGGTGACGCAAGTTATCTCTCCATCTTAGAAACCGCCGATGCCTATGTTGCAAAAAAAGGTCTCGATCTGCCGGAAGAACCGGAAGCCCGCATCATAGGGCTGGAGCCAGACTGCATGAGCAATCCAGTTCTCAAGCTAAATTTGCACGAGGCAGGTGTAACCTCAATTGTCTGGGCAACAGGTTATGCCCTCGATTTCAATTGGCTCAAAGTTGATGCCTTTGATGATCAAGGCAGGCCTGATCATGTATGCGGTGTGACCAAGGTACCTGGATTATATTTCTTAGGCCTGCCATGGTTAACACGCCGGGCTTCGCCTTTTATTTGGGGGGTGTGGCATGATGCTGAATATCTGGCGGGTCACATCGCGGCACCCTTGGCCAGTTCACCATCAACCTGATTTTTCTCACTCAAGGTGCCTGACGTAAACCAACTTAGAATTGCCAGTGGTGCGCCGATGCCGTAGATCCATTGAGCGCCAAAATGTTCGCCGAGTGTGCCGAGCAGCGGGGGACCCAACAGGAAAATCATGAACGATGTTTGCACCATCGAGGCCACATTTATGGCCGATGGTCGATCGGTCATTCGGGCGGCGGCCGATATGGCCAGAGGGAACATAACGCTGCAGCCAATGCCAATCAACGCAAAGCCCAGAAGAGAAAGCAGCGGAGAGAGCGCCAAAAATACGATAATGGTGCCGAGCAATAAGACAATTGATAGCAGGCGCGAAACTGCGGCGGGCGAATGCTTGTCGATGTAGCTATCAGCAAAAAACCGAGTTAGCGCTTGTGACAAAGCCACTGCGGCCACGGCCACACCCGCCGCGAATGGGCCGGAGTTAAAGATGTTGCGCATGTAGATGGCCGACCAATCTATGCCTGCACCTTCCATCAACATTGCCGATAGTGTGACGGTGACCAGCCCTAAGATTGCTAAGCTTGGTAGCGAGAATTTTGCACGCTCAAAGCCGCTTTCAATAACGCGGCTTGGGGCCGCCTCAAACTTGCCAATGAACACCACAACGCCCAGCGCTATTGCAGGTGCGATAAGGGCTAAAGCCATTTGCGGTGAGATCCCAAGTTGCGCCAAGCCTGCTCCAATGATGCCTGCGCCGAAAAAACCAAAACTCCAGAATGAATGAGCTCGGTTCATAATGCGGCGCTTCATCATATGCTCAACACGATCTGCTTCGGTGTTCAAAACAATTTCAACGCAGCCCACCAGAAAGCCAATAGGCATAAGTGCTAAAAAAAACAAGGACGGGCTAGGGGCATGAATTGCCAAAGCATAGCCGATTGCCACGAGAGGAATGGCGGCTAACAGCGTGCGGCGAAAGCCAAATTTTTCAACCAAGGGGGTAGCGAAGGTGAGCGCCAGCAATGTGCCAGCAGGAATGCCAATGAGACTTAATCCCAGAGTTTGCTCACCAACACCCATCTGCTGCTTAATATCGGCCATCCGCGGAAAAATGCTGCCCATGGCAAAGGCGTGAAGGCAGAAAGCAGCGAAAACACGTTTATGGGGAGCAAAATTCAGGCCAATGTTCATGGGAGTCTCGCGATTGTTCGGTTTGAGATGTTGTTGCATAAACGTGCAAAACGGCAAGTGCAAATATGATTATGCAGGGCGTTTTAATTTATCGGGCGTAATCAATTTACAGACTCGAATTCTTTGCTTAACACTTGGCTCCACGTCATCATGTTGGAGCAAGTGCCAATGCCACAATTTATCAACGCGAAGGAAACTCTGGTGGTCGATGCTCTTGATGGCATTTTGCGCTCTTCAGGGGGTGCGAAATTGGCGCGGCTTGATGGCTATCCCGGCATTAAAGTTGTTCTGCGCACCGATCATTCGCCTTCAAAGGTTGCCATTATTGCAGGCGGTGGTTCTGGGCATGAGCCAGCCCATGCCGCATTTGTTGGGCCGGGGCTTTTAACGGCAGCCGTTTGCGGTGAAGTTTTTTCATCGCCCAGTGTTGATGCGGTGTTTGCCGCCATCATGGCAGTCACCGGCAAAGCGGGTTGTTTGGTCATTTTTAAAAATTATACAGGCGACCGATTGAACTTTGGGCTTGCCGCTGAGAAGGCGCGCGCCCTTGGCAAAAAGGTTGAAGTTGTTATTGTAAAAGATGATGTGGCACTTGCCAGCATCGCCCAGCCGCGCGGCATTGCGGGTGTTGTGTTCGTTGAAAAGATTGCGGGGCATTATGCTGCCAAAGGTTGGCCTTTGGCAAAGGTTGCAGCTGTTGCGCAAAGGGCGGCTGATGGTTTGGTATCGCTCGGTGTTGCTTTAACGTCGTGCACATTGCCCGGCATTGGCCGCGAGGACCGCATTCCAAGTGGTAAGGCCGAATTGGGTTTGGGCATTCATGGTGAACCTGGTGTTGAGTTGGTTAACTTTGCCAATGCCAAGCAATCCGTTGCTGAAATTTGTGGGCGCTTGTTTAAGAGTGTGAGGCGGGCTTCGCGCTATGCTTTGCTCATCAATAATCTGGGTTCCACTACGCCACTTGAAATGGGCTTGATTGCCAATGAAGTGTTGAAGAGCAAACACGGAAAAAAGATCAAACTGGTCTGTGGTCCGGCTGCTTTGGTCACATCGCTTGATATGCACGGATTTTCGCTCAGCCTGTTGCCGTTAACGCCAGAATTTGAAATGGCATTGAAATCGCCAGCCAGCGCTTTGGTGTGGCCGGGCATGTGGGCGCATGCGGCCCCTAAAGTTGTGAAGCTTCCTTCCGCTATGAAGCCTAAGCATTTGCGTGCCAGTAAAAATCCACCATTGGCGGCATTGGTCAATCATGCTTGCGATATATTGATTGCAGCGGAAGGCAAGCTCAATGCGTTAGATGCGAAGGCTGGTGATGGCGATACGGGTTCAACAGTGGCCACCGCCGCGCGGATGTTGAAAGCCAATTTGAGTAAAATGCCTCTAGCCGATATGCCTTCATTTTTTACTGCGGCAAGCGATGGCTTCATGCGCAGCATGGGTGGCTCTAGCGGTGTGTTGATGGCAATTTTCTTTGCGGCTGCGGGCAGCACTAAGGGAACGTGGCAAACCGCCTTGCAAGCGGGGCTTCAAAAAATGATGGCTTATGGTGGGGCCAAGTTAGGTGATCGCACCATGATTGATGCTCTGGTGCCAGCGCTTGATGTTTTGGTGAAAGGCGGAAATTTGACTGCTGCCGCCAAGGCAGCGCGTAACGGTGCTGATGCAACACAGAACATGACACGCGCCAAGGCTGGGCGATCGAGTTATGTGTCTGCTGCAAATTTGCTGGGTGTTACGGACCCGGGTGCCGAAGCTGTGGCTTTGCTTTTTGAGGGGCTGGCTTAATTTAAGAAATCCGGATGGTGCGTGCCGCAATGCTATGCGGGCACTTATCAAGTGCATTATTTTCTGCTAAGTGATCAACAGGGGGCTTGGTCCGAAAGGGTTTAGCCATGGTGCAAAGAGCGGGACGTATCCTTATTGATGCCGTGCGATTAGCTGGCATTTTAATGAGCCTTTGGACTGTTGTTACTTTTTTTGCGGTTGCGCCAACCAGCCCCGCATATGCGCAAACGAATCAATCATGCTCGGTTCCGGTCAACTCATGTGGCTGTGCCACTTGCGGGTGCGGCACTGATTATGGCAGACCAACCTGCGCTGCTGGCCAAACCTTATATGATGATGTGTGTTTGCCAAGCTGCCCCAGTGGCTATCAGCGCTATCCTGGTGTTCCTGGTCTTTGCATGCCGCCTTGTGATCATGGCTGCCCTGAAGGTTACGACCAAGTTCCATTGCCAAATTGCCCCGACAATTATGTGCGCGATTTGCGCAACCCTGATCAATGTATTCCTGATTATGGAAAGCTCGAAAATGAAGGGCAATGCGGTTATGGCTTTACCTATTCAAGTGCTTATGGAAAATGCGTGGCTGATTGTCCACAAGGAACGTATTTAAACGAGGTTGGTCAATGCGAAAGCACTTACAGCCGCTCGTGCGCGCCGGGCTTATCGCGGGATCCTGAAACTGGAAAATGTATTCCGCCCGGCATTTGGCCTCCGAATTATCGCTGGGTGTGTTTGCAAGCTTGCCCGCAAGGAACTTACCGCGATATTCGCCAACCCACGCTGTGCCTGCCGCCGCCGCCAAACTGTTCGGATGGCTATGTAGAAGAGAATGGCCGTTGCCTACCAATTTGCGAGGGTGGTTTAACGCGCGATAATTATGGATATTGTGTGCCAGCCACTTGCCCTGATGGAAGCTATCCAAACTTGCGTGGCAAATGCGAGACTCCTGATTGCGGACCGAATGAAGTGCGCAATGATAATGGCGTATGCGAACCGCCACAGCGCGAGTGTTTGCAAGGCCAGCGTTTGAATGTACAAACAAATGAATGTGAGCGCATTCCTCCAGGTACACCCAATTGCTCAGCCAATATGACGTATTCTTCAGTACAAAAGAAATGCGTGTCGCGGCAGCCACCTGTTTTGAAATGTGGCAAAAACGAAGTGAAGGATGCTAACGGGCGTTGCCGTCCGATTGCACGGCTCGTTCCTAAATGTCAGAAGGGCTTTAGGCCCGATGGCGTTGGTGGCTGCGCTCGCATTATTACCAATGTTCCGCGCGGTTGTAGGGAAGGCTATTTCTTGAACAAGCGCACCAACAAATGCGTGCCGTTCCAGAATGAGCCTGATCCTGTTGAGCCTAACGGTGACGATGGAGATTTTGATCCACAACCCGGTATCAAATTAAATCCAGATATTCTACGACAACTCATTCCACAGCGCGGCAATGGTGCCGAAACCAACGTGCAAAAAGATTGCCTTGATGGTCAATACCGCGACAACAATGGAAGGTGTGTGGATAAGCAGTGAGGCGATTAGAGTTTGAAGGGATTTAAAACTTTAACGCCAAATCGTTTGAAGTCTTTTTCATTGCGGGTGACAACGATTAGGTGGTGTTGAATAGCTGTTGCAGCGATCATGCCGTCAAAGTCATTTGCTCTGGATTTACCTGAAATTATTTTTGCAAAACATTGGAAAGCGCTTGCGTCCATTGGTAAAACATTGGCGTTCTGCATAAGAAGCCTAAGCCAAGCTTCCAATTCAACTGTTTTTTGAGCGTCTTGCGGGCGGGTGAGTTCAATACCTTCTTGTATTTCGCCAATTGTTACTGCAGAAATAAACATCAAACTTGCATCAGTAGCATTGTGCCAGTTTACCACAGCGCCATGCGGTTTGTTTTTGCGTAACTCTGAAACTATATTTGTGTCTAGCAAAAAGGTCATTGAACTAGAAAACTATCGGCTTGCGACGGCCAAAATTCCGGCGCGCAGGGAGTTTCAATTCACCTTTTCCGACTGAAGAGATAAGAATTTCCTTCAAACTCAGTTTCTTACTTTCAGTCAAACGATCCCACTCCTCAACGGGCACCAACACAGCCGCATCAGCGCCGCGTTTGGTAACAAGTTGCGGGCCATCTTTGAGGCAGGTTTCTAACATTTCGCTGAAACGCGCCTTTGCATCTTGAACAGGCCAAGCTCTCATGGGGTTCTCCAACTGACTAGTCATCTAACTAGTCAGTTAAGGCTTAAAAGTCAAGATTGATCAAGCTGCGCTCAGTTCTTCAGTGTATTTAAACTGACGATCGGCTCCAAATTTCCAAGGCTGCCCAGCACGTCATATAAAAATGTGCTGAGCATGGCGTGATATTCTTCTGGCAAATGTTGGGTGTCGCCCAGCACAAAGCTGCGCAGCGAGAAGCGTTTTTCAGTAATGGCAAAGGCCAAGGCTTGCGGCAGGGCAGGGATGACGAGGCCACTTTCTTCTCTTGGCCAATTGGAGCC
The DNA here is from genome assembly GCA_043759965.1 of Aestuariivirga sp. Lineage (GTDB taxonomy): Bacteria > Pseudomonadota > Alphaproteobacteria > Rhizobiales > Aestuariivirgaceae > Aestuariivirga. Next base: position 9,479 of record JAYUPT010000004.1, read on the forward strand.
GACGAACTCATTAAGCACTGGCACAAAGAGATCAATGCCCGGAAATTCTTGAATGTGGCGTGCCACTTTTAATGATGTGGTGGTGCGATCAACGATGAAGAACACAAAAATGCGAAAGCCTGCTTTGTGGGCCTCATCGAAAAAATTAAGTTCGCCCACTGCTTTGAAGAAATTTTCCATGTGCCGGACAGGAAGATCGACCACATAGTCCCGCCCCGGCGAGGCCATGATGGTGTCGAACAGTTTCATCTGGCCTTGCATTTGCGAAAAATCAGCCAGTGCTGTTCGGCCCGGGAAATAACTTCGCAAAGGGCCATCAGGCGCATCGGTGTCGATCATGAATGGATCAAGCCCATCCAGCATTAAATAATCAGCCAGCAACCGCGCAAGCAGAGTTTTGCCATTGCGGTGCTGGTCTGATGCGGTGATGTAAACCGTGGGAATGTGGGCCACGGAAAACTTTTTCCTTAGACGAGATTGCCAGCGGCGCGGCCACCGGCCACAATTTCTTGCAGCATTTGCACATGGGCAAGTTCAGCATCAATTTCCGAACACCATTTCCGCACATAGCCCCGCAGAACAAATGAGAATTTGCCTTGGCTACCGTCGGCGCTGCGGTTGTCGATGAAATCTTTGAAAGTTACGCCAGATACATCCACTTGCTCGTAAGCCATTTCATTGAGCTTTGGCACGTTGATTTCTTGGGCCTTAGGAATGGCTGAGAAATATTTGCGGTGAGTCACTTCATCCCATTCAAAGAAGTTGGTTTCATTGATGGAGTTGCGGGCTACAATATATTGAATGCCTTGCAGATATTTGGCAATTTCACCAATTTCATCAAGCGATGCGATGGACGGTCCAACCACATGCATCAAGCCCATGTTGAACACGCCATTGCGGGCGGCTTCAAGAACGCCAATGCGCTCAAACAAATCTAAAGCATAAGAAAGATTGCCAGCCTTAAGATCAACCACAGTCACCGGCACATTGGCGGTTTCCATGGTGTCCAGAACTTTCATCTGGTGGGCCACATTGCCCAGATCAATCACCTCAGCAATAGCAGGATAAAAACGCTTGAGCGAACCACGGGGATTTTCAGTGTCGAAAGCTCTGGTCAACACATTCTTGCGGGCAAAATAGTCTAATAGTGCGCGCGACATGGTGGTTTTGCCCACGCCGCCCTTATCTGCACCGACGAGAATGAGTGTTGGTTTCATGTTTATCCCCTCTAAATTTTACGCCGCTGATTTGGCAGGCTTGGCCAGCTCTTATCACGGGTTGTGAAGTTAGTACACTATGTGGATGCCAAGTTTTTGAAACCTGCTATGCTAGGCTGGCATTAGGCTGGCAGGGGAATGGAGCAAAACCATGGCAGTGTCTTGCGGATTATGATCTTGGAATTTTGGTATTGGGCTTATGCAGTTTAGTTTGAGTTTTTATATTCACTTTATTTTGAGCCTCGCTGGCTTTTTGGCAATTGGGATTTATCTATGCCGAGGTTCTTGGCGAAATAGCTTGCACAAGCCATTGGCGCTTGGATTTGGCTTAATTGCAGCTGGGCATATTTATGGCATGCACGACACGACTAGGACCATTAGTTACGCCGTTCTGGCTGTGTTATTTGGTGGCTACTATATCCGCACGTTTCGCCAAAACATGTCCTCGTCTGGCGAAGTTCGCGGTGGGCACAATGCATTTTCGCTGATGGTTGGTGCTGCATTATTTGGTTTGGCAGTGCAGTTGCATTATACTGTGACGGGTGTTTCGGTTTTTGAATTGGTGAAATGATATGTCTGTACAACCTGCTACGAAACGTTTGACGGCTCCTGATATTCGCGCGCGTAAAAATGCTGAGCCTATTGTGGCACTCACCTCATATCATGCACACACGGCGGCGATTGCCGACAGGTATGTGGATTTATTGCTGGTGGGCGATTCACTTGGCATGGTGATGTATGGGTTTGAGACCACTTTGCCCGTGCCGCTTGAGCTGATGATTATGCATGGCCGCGCAGTGACGCGAGGCGCAAAGCACGCGCTTGTGGTGGTCGATATGCCCTTTGGCTCTTATGAAGAAAGCACAGCCCAAGCCTTTCGCAATGCGGCGCGCGTGATGAAGGAAACCGAATGCGGGGCCATTAAACTTGAAGGTGGAGCGCGCATGGCCGAGACTATTCGGTTTCTGTCTGATCGTGGCATTCCGGTGATGGCACATATTGGCATGACGCCACAATCAATCAATGTGTATGGCGGCTTTAAAACTCAGGGGCGTTTGCGAAACCAGTGGGATTTGATTGAAGAAGATGCGCGGGTTGTTTCAGAAGCGGGTGCATTTTCAGTGGTGCTTGAAGCAGTGGCGGAACCCTTAGCTGCCAAGATAACCAAAGCGATTGATATCCCCACCATTGGCATTGGCGCTTCTGCTGCCTGCGATGGCCAGATTTTAGTGATGGAAGATATGCTGGGCCTTAGCCCCCGCGTGCCCAAGTTTGTCAAAGAATTTGGCAAAGTGGGTGCGGCCATTGAGAATGCGATCAAGCTTTATGCTGAAGACGTGCGCTCACGACAGTTCCCGACGGCAGATAATACTTACGACGTGAAGGATTAAACCTCCTTAATTCAGCCATCGACTCAGATATAATTGCGCCTCATGGTTTCACGGCGTTCATTTATTGCGGGAGTTTCGGCGGCTGTTGTGGCCCCGCGTCTTGTGTTGGCGCAGGATGCTGTCGGCACTTTGATGTTGGTTGCTGAACCAGCTGAAATGCAATTGGTTCAAGGTGGTGGCAAAACTCCAGTTTGGCGGTTCTTGAAAGATGCTCCGATTGCTGTGTTGCGGGCAAAGCAGGGCCAGCCTTTTAAGACCCAACTCTTGAACAAGCTGACTGAAGAGATCGCATTGCATTGGTTTGGCATTCGCGGGCCAGAAACCATGATGACGGTGTTTGCAAACCCTGATGATGCTGCCCCCACAGCGATTGAATTTACGCCGCCTGATGCTGGCACATTTTGGTTTGGGCCGTTGATCCATGCTTCGCAGCAGCGCGACATGGGACTTTATGGCATGTTGATTGTGGAAGAGGCCACACCCCAGAACTTTAACGATGTGCCACTGATTTTTGATGATTGGAAAATTGCTGATGGTGGTGCCATGGAGCAAGGATTTGGCAATTTGCAAGATGCCATTGGCCAAGGCCGAATGGGCAATTGGTTCACGCTGAATGGGACCTTCAAAACTCATATTAAAATTGATCGCGCTAAGCCAGCACGTTTACGCCTTTTAAATGCCGCCAATGTGCGCAGCATGAATGTGCTGTTCAAAGATGCCGAACTTTATGTGATGGCGCTGGATGGGCAGCCAGTGCCTTTAAAGCCATTAGGCCTGGACGCATTGAAATTGGCCCCCGGCCAACGGGCGGATTTGTTGTTGGCAGAGATTAAAAGTCAAATCACCATATCGCTTGATCTCTCTGAAGACGTGGCTGAGGTGGGGTTTCTAGATCCCTTTGGTTCTGCGAGTGGCATTGAGTTGCCGGATAATTTTATCCTGCCAGCCAATCCTTTGCCTGCACTTGGCGATTTGGCTGCGGCGAAGACCTTCACCATCTTGATTGAAGGTGGAGCCAAGGGTGGTCTTAAATCGGCAATTGTGGGGGAGGAGCGCCTTGAAATGCGGGCACTTCTAGAGAAGGGCTTGGCTTGGGCTTTAAATGGCGTGGCGGGGCCGGGTGGGCCTGCGCTGTTTGATGTGATGGTGGGTGAAACCGTAGTTTTAACACTCGAAAACAACACATCATTCCCGCAGCCTATGCACCTTCACGGCCATGTGTGGCAGATGATTGAGGCAGAAGGCCAAGCAATAGAAAATGAGCCATGGCGCGATACTGCGGTTGTGCCCGGCCTCTCAAAGGTTAAACTGGCCTTTGTTGCTGATAATGTGGGGCTGTGGGCAATTCAGAGTTTGCTGGCAGAAAGGGTCGATTCCGGACTGCTGGGGGCTTTTACCGTGGCAGCGCCTTCACCCTGAAATGCCTTGATTTGGCCGCGGGCGTGCTTTACTGCCCAAGTTGAATTTTACGGAGACGAGACGTGAGCGATACGGATGAATCAATTTTTCGCGAAGTGGACGAGGATGTTCGCAACGATGAATATAAGAAAATTTGGGACCGTTATGGCAAGTATTTTACTGCGCTTGGCGTTGCTGCCATTGTTGCTGTTGCTGGGTTTCAAGGCTGGAAATACTATGAAGTGAAGCAAGCCGAAGAGGCTGGCCTGATTTATGCCGATGCGGTGAAGAAAGCTGCTGCTGGCAAAAATGATGATGCGTTGGCTGCATTTGCCGCCGTTCATCAAGATGGTTTTGCGCAATTGACGCAGCTTCGTGTGGCGCAATTGAGCGCTGACAAAGGCGATGTTGAAAAAGCCGTTGCTGCTTATGATGCTTTTGCTGCTGATGCCAAGAGTGATTCAGCGCTGGCGGATTTGGCACGCATTCGTGCCGGTTATTTGCTGGTTGATACGGCAAAGCCTGATGAACTTCTCACAAGACTTGTGCGCTTTGATAAAGCAGGCGATGCGTGGCGCAATGAAGCGCGTGAAATTCTTGGCCTTGCTGCATGGCGGATCAAGGATTATGCGGGTGCAAAAAAGCAAATGGATTTGATTTTTGCTGACGCTAAAGCTCCTAGTGCGATGCGCCAACGGGCTCAAATCTTAATTCAACTTATCACGCCAAATTTGTCGCAGAAGTGAGATCAATTCACATGAAGCAAATTCTCATTTTGGTTTTCCTGGTTGCCTTGGTTGGCTGCACCTCGCTGAAGAAAATTACGGGCCAGACCAACGACACTGTGCTTCCTGGCCAGCGCGAAGAGGTTCTCGCGCCTGATCAGCAAACGGCGCGTGATCCTGAAGTGACCCGCAAGAAGGGCGAACCTTGCGACCCCACAGTTTCAATTTGCCCGGAAGATGAACTGCAAACACAATGACTGTAACTATCGCCATTCTTGGGCGGCCTAATGTTGGAAAATCCACTTTGTTCAATCGTTTGATTGGACAGAAAATTGCATTGGTTGATGATCAACCGGGTGTTACCCGAGATCGCCGCTTGGGTGCGGCCAAGCTTGGGGATTTAGAATTTGATGTGTTCGACACAGCAGGTTTGGATGATGCCAAGAAAGGCTCACTTGAAGCCCGCATGAGTTTGCAAGCTGAAGAAGCAGCACGTTTGGCCGATCATATTTTCTTTGTGATTGATGCGCGCGCTGGCGTGACACCGATTGATGAGAAATTTGCGGAACGCATTCGTAAACTTGGAAAGCCCGTAACTGTGCTGGCCAATAAAGCAGAAACCCGTGCTGTGGCCAATTCAGTGGGCGAAGCCTTTCGTTTGGGCTTTGGTCAACCACTGCCAATTTCAGGCGAGCATGGTGAAGGCATGGAGCACATTTATGATGTGGTGCGGCCTTATATTGATGCTGATGCCGAAGCCACAAAAATTGCTGAAGAAGAAGACGAAGATTTTGTGCCAGCGCCTTACGACCCTGAATATGAAGGGCCAGACCAGCCGGAACGTAAATTACGCCTCGCTATTATCGGCCAACCCAATGCGGGCAAATCCACCTTGGTCAACACCATGCTGGGTGAAGACCGCATGCTCACTGGCCCAGAAGCTGGCATTACGCGAGATTCAATTTCAAGCGAATGGAAATGGAAAGACCGCGAGATTAAACTGTGGGACACCGCAGGCATACGCCGCAAAGGCAAAGTGAAAGAGAAGCTGGAGAAGCTTTCGGTGACGGATGCCATGCGCGCTATTCGCTATGCTGATTGTGTTGTGGTTCTGGTCGATGCTGCTGCTCATATTGAAAAGCAAGATTTGACATTGTGCGATTTGGTAGCGCGTGAAGGCCGGGCCATTGTTTTGGCTTTAAGCAAATGGGATTTGGTGGAAGACAAGCAAGCCGCCATGACCAAAGTGAACGACATTATGGAAGATATTTTGCCTGATATTCGCGGGCTGCCCATCGTTACATTATCCGCCAAGCAAGGCCGTGGCATGGATAAAATGATGCAAGCCGTGATTGATATGGACAAGAAGTGGAACCAACGGATTTCAACTTCGAAGCTCAATCGCTGGTTGGAAGCTGCTGTGCGGAAGAACCCGCCACCAGCGCCCACTGGCCGCCGCATTAAAATTCGCTATGGCACCCAAGCCAGTGCCAGGCCGCCCACATTTGCATTGTTCGGCAATCAATTAGATAAATTGCCCAGAACCTATGTGCGCTATTTGATGAATGGGCTTCGTGCGGAATTGAAATTGGAAGGTGTTCCGATTAGATTCAGCTTGCGCGGCGGTGAAAATCCTTACGATAAAGGCAAGTAGAAGTAAGGGTGGTGGGATCTAGAGTGCCTGCTTAAACAATCCACTCGCCGCATATTTATAAACTGCACCATTATCCACAAAATCATCCGCACACATGGCCACAATTTGCGCCGCTACCTCATCCGCTGTTG
>JAYUPT010000005.1:0-52940 GCA_043759965.1 Aestuariivirga sp.
AAGTTTGGAGTTTCCACAGCGTTCAGAATCGAATGGGTGAGCATAGTGGCAATCTAGCTTTTGTTTTCCGGAAACGGAACTCCCATCTTAACGACAAGATTAACGCCAATTTTGGCCTAAGTGCCGCATTGCAATAATATCACTTAAACAAATCTAATGGCGCTGGTAGTCTTCTTGGCAACACAGATTTGATCGGAGATTAACATGAACGACAAGACTTCTGAACCCGTAGGCAAATGCCCGGTGATGCACGGCGTTGCCAAGCAAGCAACTGCTTCTGCGCGCTCTAACCGCGATTGGTGGCCCAATCAACTGAATTTGAAAATTCTGGCTCAGCATTCGGCATTGTCTAATCCAATGGGCGCATCTTTCAACTATGCTGACGCGTTTAAGACGCTGGATTTAAAGGCAGTGAAGAAAGACATATTCGCCTTGATGACCACATCGCAAGACTGGTGGCCGGCGGATTTTGGACATTATGGGCCCTTTTTCATTCGCATGGCATGGCACAGCGCTGGCACCTATCGCACGGCCGTTGGTCGCGGTGGTGCTGGCTTTGGCACGCAGCGTTTTGCACCTTTAAATAGCTGGCCGGATAACGGCAATTTAGATAAGGCGCGGCGCTTGCTGTGGCCGATCAAACAAAAATATGGTGCCAAACTTTCGTGGGCTGATTTGATGATTTTTGCTGGCAACTGCGCCCTTGATTCCATGGGCTTCAAGACTTTTGGTTTTGGTGGTGGCCGCGCTGATGTGTGGGAACCATCAGAAGATATTTATTGGGGTCTTGAAGGCACATGGCTGGACGACAAGCGCTATTCTGGCGACCGAGAACTTGAGAACCCGCTTGCTGCTGTGCAGATGGGTTTGATTTATGTGAACCCCGAAGGCCCGAATGGTAATCCTGATCCGGTGGCTTCGGCACGAGACATTCGAGAAACTTTCGCACGCATGGCGATGGATGATGAAGAGACTGTCGCGCTAATTGCGGGTGGTCACACATTTGGCAAAACCCATGGTGCGGGCCCAACTTCGCATGTTGGGCCAGAACCAGAAGCGGGCCTTATGGAAGCACAAGGCTTGGGCTGGCTTTCCAGCTATGGCAGCGGCAAGGGTGGCGATGCTATTACGTCTGGCCTTGAAGTTATTTGGACCACAAAGCCAACACAGTGGAGCAATGATTATTTCTCGATTCTGCTTGGCAATGAATGGGAGCTGACCAAGAGCCCCGCTGGTGCTCATCAATGGCAACCCAAGAATGGCAAAGGTGCTGGCGCTGTGCCAGACGCCCATGACCCATCCAAGCGCCATGCGCCTTCTATGCTCACCTCTGATCTGGCGTTGAAGTTTGATCCGATCTACGAAAAAATTTCACGGCGCTTCCATGCCAACCCTGACCAATTTGCTGATGCATTTGCGCGGGCTTGGTTTAAACTTACGCACCGCGATATGGGGCCACGCCCACTCTATCTCGGCGCATTGGTTCCGGCGGAAGTTTTGATTTGGCAAGACCCAGTTCCTGCTGTCATCCATCCGCTGATTAACGCCAAGGATATTGCGGCTCTCAAAACTAAAATCTTGGCCTCAAAACTTTCTACAGCGCAATTGGTTGCTACGGCTTGGGCTTCGGCTTCAACATTCCGTGGTTCAGATAAGCGCGGTGGTGCCAATGGAGCGCGGATTGCTTTGGCACCCCAAAAAGATTGGCAGGTTAACCAGCCGGAACAATTGGCGCTCGTGCTCAAGAAACTTAACGCCATTCAAAAAGCGTTCAATGCAGCGCAAACTGGCAAAAAGCGAGTTTCGTTGGCTGATCTCATTGTGCTTGCTGGTTGTGCTGCAATTGAAAAGGCCACTGGCTTTGCTATGAAGGTTCCTTTCACACCCGGCCGCGCTGATGCAACACAAGACCAAACTGATGTTGAAAGCTTTGCCGTGCTTGAGCCCGTTGCTGATGGTTTCCGCAACTATCTTAAAAAGGAATACACAGTTTCAGCAGAGGAATTGCTGATTGATCGTGCGCAACTTCTCACGCTGACTGCGCCTGAAATGACCGTGCTCATTGGTGGGCTTCGTGTGTTGGGTGCCAATGTTGGTGGTGCCCAACATGGCGTGTTCACCAAACGCGCTGGGAAGTTGACCAATGATTTCTTTGTCAATCTGCTGGATATGAGCACAACTTGGAAAGCCAATTCTGATGCTGCCCAAGTGTTCGAGGGCTGCGACCGTACATCAGGTGCTGTAAAGTGGACGGGCACCAGAGCTGATTTGGTGTTCGGTTCAAACTCGCAACTACGAGCCCTGGCAGAGGTTTATGCTTGCAAAGATAGCTCAGAAATGTTTGTGCGCGACTTTGTAGCAGCATGGACCAAGGTGATGAACTTGGATCGCTTTGATTTGAAGTGAGTGAATTGAAAAGGCGGGTGGAAACATCCGCCTTTTTCTTCCGATGCAAATTTAACCCTTAATAGAGGGTTAATTTGACTTTGTTTGGAATTAAACGTAACAGGCAGAAATATATAACCCCCGGCAATGGCGAATGCCCCTGTGGTTCCCAATTTACAATTTTTTCGCCAGATTGGTTTTTCTGATTTACATGAACTTCTCCGACCTGGGCCTTAGCCCTAAAGTGCTTGAAGCCGTAACCGCCGCTGGTTACACCACCCCAACAGCCATTCAGGCTGAAGCCATTCCCCATGCCTTGCAGCGCAAGGATGTGCTTGGCTTGGCGCAAACCGGCTCTGGCAAAACCGCTGCCTTCGTGTTGCCCATGCTTTCCATGTTGGAAAAAGGCCGGGCGCGGGCGCGCATGCCACGCACTTTGATTTTGGAACCAACGCGCGAACTTGCAGCGCAGGTGGAAGAATCATTCGCCACACTTGGCAAGAATCATAAACTCACCGTTGCGCTTCTGATTGGTGGAGTTTCGTTTGAACCGCAGGCCGCAAAGATTGATCGCGGTGCTGATGTGGTGATTGCAACGCCGGGCCGTTTGCTTGATCATTTTGAGCGCGGACGCCTTTTGATGACGGGCATTGAAATGCTGGTGATCGACGAGGCTGACCGGATGCTTGATATGGGCTTTATGCCGGATATTGAAAAAATCTGTAAGCTTTTGCCTTTCACCAAGCAAACACTATTTTTTTCCGCCACCATGCCGCCAGAAATTCAGAGGATTACATCGCAGTTCTTACATAATCCAATTCGTGTGGAAACTGCGGCGCGTGGTTCCACTGTTGAAACCATCACGCAAATGCTGGTGAAGGCGCCGCATGAAGCAGCGGCAAAGCGCGATGCTTTACGCAATTTGCTTCGCACGCAGACGAATGTAAAAAATGCGATTATTTTCTCCAATCGAAAAACCACTGTTGCCTTGTTAGAAAAATCACTCACACGCCATGGTTTTAACGCTGGCGCTTTGCACGGCGATATGGACCAATCGGCGCGGCTTAAAATGCTCAATGCTTTCCGCAACAATGAGGTGACATATTTGATTGCTTCTGACGTTGCCGCACGCGGGCTTGATATTCCTGAAGTGAGCCATGTATTTAACTTTGATGTGCCCATTCATGCTGAAGACTATGTTCACCGCATTGGCCGCACTGGGCGGGCTGGCCGCGAAGGTGCTGCTTTCACGATGGTTACGAAGGAAGAAGCAAAATATCTGAAAGCCATCGAAACGCTGATCAATAAGGAACTACCTTATTTTGATAATGGCGCGGTTGAAGATGTTGCTGACGCACCTAAAACTGAGCGCCCTGCCCGCAGTCCACGCCGCACTAAAGCGGCAAGAGTTCCGCGCAGTGTAGAAGCCGAAGTAGTTGTACAAGTTGCCAAGCCCGAGCGCGAACAAGAAGGCCGCAAAGCCCGCACGCGGCCAGAATTTTTGGCCGATGCGCCAAATGACCACGGCTTTCACGATGGCAACATGCCTGGCTTTTTAATGAAACGTTAAGGCTTTTCGGCAGTCACACTCTTATAACCATTTGCCACTATACTGAGGGTTCTAAGCACTCTCTAATGAGCGGGCAAAAGTGACAACCGAGAACAAAAGAATAGCGCAGCGCATGCGGGTGCTGAAGGGTGCCAAGATCGTCAGCTTGAACAACTGGTCTGTGGTTGATTGCACTGTGCGCGATCTATCGGAAACCGGCGCTAAAATAATCTGTGGCGATCAAGCAGCGGTTGCCAATGAGTTTCGATTTCTGATGCCCAGCGACAACTCCATTCGCAATGCTAGGGTTGTGTGGAGGCGCGGTGATCTATTAGGTATAGAATTTACGAGTGAAAAAACCAGAGCACCGGCGCGAAAACTGCAATCGGATATTTGAGAACGCTGTTACTCTACCATGCCGAAGATGAGGCCCGCATGATAAAGAGCCACTGCGCCAAACATCTTTCTAGAGCAGTATGAGTTTACGTTGAAATACTAAAGTTACTGTCATCCCCGCATTTATTGCGGGGACCCATGGCGGCAACACGCTCATCGTTCGACTCGTTGTACGATGGGTCGCCGGAATAAATCCGGCGATGACAAATATAATATATGGATCAATCTAAAGTCATTGGGCTCTAGCTGTCACGGCGCCGAAGCCTGCCATTTGCTCCAGCACATGTTCAACTGTGGCATTCATGCTGAGGCTGGAACGATCTGCACGCTTTCGCCGCAGCCACAGGCTGAAACTTGATTGGGGTTATTAAACACGAAACCGGATTTCAAAGCTGATGCTTGGAAATCCATTTCGGTGCCAAGCAGGAACATGATGGCTTTGGGGTCGATCAGAATTTTCGCACCCTTGTCTTCTACCACTTCGTCAAATTTGCCCTGTTCTGCGGCCCATTCCATCGTATATTCCATGCCAGCACAGCCGCCGTTCTTCACGCCAACGCGTAAGCCCACACCTTCACCACGCGCCATAAGCTCAGCAATGCGGGCTGCGGCGGCATCTGTCACTTTCATCACTTGGGGTCTTGGTCGTGCTTGAGCTTGGGCCATGATCTATCCTACCACATATTCATTGCCATGCGAGCTTCTTCCGACATGCGGCTATGATCCCATGGCGGATCAAAGGTAATTTTTGCTTTAACACTGGCAACACCGCCCACAGTGGACACGGCATTTTCTACCCAGCCCGGCATATCACCCGCCACCGGGCAGCCTGGTGCTGTGAGCGTCATGTCAATCGCCACATTGCGATCATCATCAATATCGACTTTGTAGATGAGGCCAAGTTCATAAATATCGACAGGGATTTCAGGGTCATAAACCGTCTTAAGGGCCGCCACAATATCATCGGTCATCCGCGCCAATTCATCGGCGGGAATAGCAGACATATCGGGCGCGTTAGTGGTCAAAGTGTCGGTCACGAGAATATCCTCTGAGCAGAGATAAGCGCTTGCGCCAATTTATCAACCTCCTCCATGGTATTGTACATGGCAAAGGAGGCGCGGCAGGTGGCGGTTACCCCGAAACGCTGAAGCAATGGTTGGGTGCAATGCGTACCCGCCCGCACGGCAATGCCTTGGCGGTCAATCACTGTTGCCACATCATGCGCATGAGCGCCATTCATCATAAACGAAATAATCGGGCCTTTGTTGCGGGCTTGGCCGAAGATTTTGAGCGAATTGATTTCGCGCAAACGGCTCATGGCATAATCATGCAAAGCCTTTTCGTGGGCGGCAATTTTATCAAGACCGATAGCTGTCATATAATCGAGTGCTGCACCAAGACCGATGGCTTCGACGATTGCAGGAGTTCCAGCTTCAAAGCGGTGCGGCGGATCATTGTAGGTGATGGTGCTTTCAGTAACTTCTAAGATCATCTCGCCACCACCTTGATATGGCGGCATTTTCTGCAAATGCTCAGACTTTGCATAAAGAACGCCAATGCCGGTGGGGCCATAGGTTTTGTGGCCGGTGAACACGAGGAAATCAGCGTCCAACGCCTGCACATCCACATGGCCATGGACAGCTTGCTGGCTGGCATCGACCAGAACAGGAATGCCTTTGGCGTGGGCGATTTTGATAATTTCAGCCACCGGAACCACTGTGCCCAAAGCATTGGACATGGCGGTGACAGCAATCATCTTGGTGCGCGGGCTGATGAGTTTTTCAAACTCATCAAGCAAAAAATTGCCCTCATCATCAATGGGTGCCCATTTGATCACAGCACCCCGGCACTCGCGGTGGAAATGCCACGGCACAATGTTGGAGTGGTGTTCGAGAATGGAGAGAATAATTTCATCGCCCTCACCAATCACCAAACCGCCAAAACTTTGCGCCACGATATTGATTGCATCGGTGGCATTACGGGTGAAGATGATTTGATTTTTGGACGGCGCATTGATGAAACGGCGCACGGACTCGCGCGCGTCCTCGAAAGCCTGTGTGGCCGCGTTCGATAAGAAATGAAGGCCGCGATGCACATTGGCATATTCTTGCGTCATTGACTTCATCATCGCATCGAGCACGGCTTTGGGCTTTTGCGCGGAGGCGGCGTTATCGAGATAAACCAGCGGCTTGCCATAAACCTCACGGGTGAGGATGGGGAAGTCTTGGCGGATTTTTTCTACGTCAATCATTTCGCGCGTTCCTTCTCCTTCCCCCGAAAGGGGGAAGGTGGCGCGTTTGCGCTGGATGGAGTTGCGAGGACTTCAAATTACAAGCCATCGCTGCCCCACCCCGGCCCTCCCCAAAACTTGGGGAGGGAGGAAGATATGGTGAGTAAGCACTCACTTTGCCTTCCTCTGCGTCAACCAGTTCTCAGCAAATGCCACCATCGCATCGCGCATGGCATCATTGACGATTCCATCAAAGGCTTCACCCACAAATGCGCCGATGAGCAAAGATTTGGCTTCCGCTTCTGGAATGCCGCGCGACTGGAGATAGAACAGGTGATCATGATTGATGTCGCCAGCCGTTGCACCGTGTCCACACACTACATCATCAGCATAGATTTCTAACTCTGGCTTTGCGTCGAATTCGGCTGACTCAGACAGCAACAAAGCGTGGCTGGATTGTTTGCCATCGGTCTTCTGCGCGTGTTTGCGCACAATCACTTTGCCTTGGAAAATGCCGCGAGCATTTTCATCCATCACGCATTTAAACATTTCGCGGCTGGTGCAATGGGGTACTTTATGGTCCATCACGAGACACGAGTCGGCGTGTTGTTTGCCGTTCAATAGATATGCGCCAGCGATCAGCGCATTGGCATTTTCGCCCGCGAATAAATAATTTCCATTCTGGCGGTTGAGGGCAGCACCTGATGTGAGGGTGAACTCATTCAGCTTTGCAGCTTTTGCCAATGTGCAATCAATATAGGAAAGATGGGTCGCGTCATGCGATTCCAATTCCACTTTCACGCGGTCTAATCTAGCACCAGCACCTACATGAATTTCGGTGACGGCGTTCAGAACATAGTCGCCCTCGCCCACAAAGGTTTCGATGATAGTGGCGGATGCACCTTCGCCCACTTCAATGCGGTTGCGCAGCGCCATAGCGCGGGCCACACCAAGCGTTGCGACGTGGATGATTTCCACAGGCACATCTGTGTTACTTTCAAATCTCAAGGTGATGCCATTTGGCTTCAAGCTTGCATTCAGGACTACGACGGGATCCCCCTGCAAACCGTCATTCCCGCGCAGGCGGGAATCCAACTTGGTTACATCCGCGCTAGCCAAAAGTTGGATCCCCGCCTGCGCGGGGATGACGGAGCGTTGAGAATCGTAAATGCCATTGACGAACACTGCGCGATATTTTGTGACGCTGGCAAAGGGCGACGTAGCCATAAGACGGACCACATCTTTGTCAGCTACAGCAATTTCTTGGCTGGGATATGGCTTATCAATGCGCGCGCGCAAATCGGTCCAGCGCCATTCCTCCATGCGGCGGTGCGGGAGCGATACGCCGAAGGCTTCTTCCGCTGGAGTTTTGGTGAGAGTTAAGTTCACGCAACCTTCTCCACAAACTCGGCATAGCCATTGGCTTCCAATTCCAAAGCCAATTCCTTGCCGCCAGATTTAACAATTTTACCCGCCGATAACACATGCACAAAATCTGGCACGATGTAATCGAGCAAACGCTGATAATGGGTGATGACGATCATGGCGCGATCTGGTGAACGCAGCGCATTCACACCATCGGCCACCACTTTCAGCGCATCAATATCGAGGCCAGAGTCAGTTTCATCCAACACGCAGAGCGAAGGTTCCAGCACCGCCATTTGCAAAATTTCAGCGCGCTTTTTTTCACCGCCAGAGAAGCCAACATTAACTGGGCGCTTGAGCATTTCTTGGCTGATGTTCAGTTTCGCCGCACGCTCTTTCACAAAGCGCATAAAATCGGGAATAGACAATTCCTTTTCGCCTCGCGCCTTGCGTTGTGCATTCAACGCCACTTTGAGGAATTGCATGGTGGCAACACCGGGGATTTCGATGGGGTATTGAAAAGCCAAAAACACACCCTTGGCGGCACGTTCATTGGGGTCCATGGCCAGCAAATCTTCGCCCTTGAACTGGACGCTGCCTTCGGTGACTTCATAACCATCACGGCCTGAGAGCACATAGGAGAGCGTGGACTTGCCCGAGCCATTCGGCCCCATAATAGCATGAACTTCACCTGGCTTCACATTGAGTGAAAGGCCTTTCAGAATTTCGCGCGGTTCGTCTTCGAGTTTGACGTGGAGGTTTTTAATTTCGAGCATATTACTTCTTTCTATTATTGCCCTTCTCCCCTTGAGGGAGAAGGTGCCCGAAGGGCGGATGAGGGGTATGGTTGGTCTGGGTGAGGTGCTTGAATTTGGCAGCCCCCTCATCCGGCGCAAGTGCGCCACCTTCTCCCTCAAGGGGAGAAGGGAAGAAAAGGGAAGTGATCATCCGACTGATCCTTCCAATGAAATGCCAATCAGCTTCTGTGTTTCGGCCATGAATTCCATGGGCAATTGTTGCAGCACATCACGCACGAAGCCGTTGACGATTAATGCCACGGCTTCTTCCTGTGACAGGCCGCGTGACATGCAGTAGAACATTTGATCATCGCTGATCTTGCTGGTGGTGGCTTCGTGTTCGAACTGCGCGGTGGAGGTTTTCGACTCGATGTAAGGAACCGTGTGGGCACCGCATTGGTCGCCGATCAACAAGCTATCACACTGCGTGAAGTTGCGCGCGTTGGTGGCTTTGCGGTGAGCGCTTACCAAGCCACGATAGGTGTTGTCACTGCGGCCAGCGGCGATGCCTTTGCTGATGATGCGGCTGGAGGAGTTTTTGCCCAAGTGAATCATCTTGGTGCCTGAATCAACCTGTTGGCGGCCATTGGAAATGGCGATGGAATAGAATTCGCCGCGTGAGGATTCGCCGCGCAAGATCACACTTGGATATTTCCAAGTGATGGCTGATCCAGTTTCAACTTGCGTCCACGAAATTTTGGAGCGTGCGCCCCGGCAATCGCCGCGCTTGGTCACAAAATTATAAATACCGCCCTTGCCTTCAGCATCGCCGGGATACCAGTTTTGCACGGTGGAATATTTTATCTCGGCATCTTCATGGGCAATCAATTCCACCACTGCGGCATGAAGCTGGCTTTCCTCGCGCGTGGGCGCGGTGCAGCCTTCGAGATATGAAACGTAGGCGCCCTTATCGGCGATGATCAGCGTGCGCTCAAATTGGCCGGTATTCTTGGCGTTCATGCGGAAATAGGTTGAAAGCTCCATCGGGCAGCGCACGCCGGGGGGCACATAAACAAATGAGCCATCGGAGAACACAGCACTGTTGAGGCCAGCATAATAATTATCATTCTGCGGAACAACACTGCCTAGATATTGCTTCACTAAGTCTGGGTGTTCGCGCAGGGCTTCGGAGATTGAACAGAAAATCACGCCGGCTTTGGCTAGCTCGGCTTTGAACGTAGTCACAACCGACACGCTATCAAACACCGCATCAATGGCCACGCGGCCTGCGATGATTTCATTGCCTTCATCATCCAAATGGCTGGGTTCACCTTGTTTGCGAATTCCAGCGAGAATTTCTTGCTCCTTCAGCGGGATTCCTAATTTGGCATAGGTTTCCAAAAGCTTGGGATCAATCTCGTCCAAGCTTTTGGGTGCGGCCATGGATTTTGGGGCCGCATAATAATACAGGTCTTGAAAATCAATTTTGGGATAATGTACGCGTGCCCAAGTGGGCTCTTCCATGGTGAGCCACACACGATATGCTTCCAAGCGCCACTCCAGCATCCAGGCGGGTTCGCCCTTTTTGTTTGAAATGAAGCGTACGATATCTTCATTCAAACCCTTGGGCGCATAGTCGGACTCGATATCGGTTTCAAAGCCGTATTTATATTTATCGACTTCAATCGTTTTCACGAGATCAATGGTATCTTGGTCGGCCATAAATTAAGCAGCTTTCGCTTTGAAGCGTTGGTTGAGTTTGCGCCATGCGGCGATGAAATGTTGGACGTCTTGAGCCGTGGTGTTCCATCCCAAAGATACGCGGATGGCGGCGCCGGAGATTTCGGGTACGACACCCATGGCTTGCAATACGCTTGAATGGGCAACCTTGCCTGATGAACAGGCCGAACCAGAAGACACAGAAATGCCCTCAAGATCAAAACTCATCAGCAGAGTTTCGGCGCGCATTCCGGCATGGCCGAAATAAATTGTGTTGTTGAGACGTGGCGCACCTTGGCCAAATATCACGCAGCCTTCGAGGGCTTGTTCAATTTCGCTGGTTAGTTTCTGCATGCTGATTTCAGCACAAGACGTGAGGGCGGCAAAACCCGCCATGCCGATTAAATTTTCTGTGCCGGGCCTTCTGCGCAATTCTTGGCCACCGCCATGCAGCAAAGGCTCCACCACCAAACCATCGCGGATGATCAATGCGCCAATGCCTGTGGGGCCTCCCACTTTGTGGGCGCCAACTGTCATCATATCAACGCCCAGCAAACCAAAGTTCACTTTGGTTTTGCCGAAGGCTTGCACAGCATCCACATGGGTGAGTGCGCCCGCCTTGCTGGCCAAGGCCACAATATCTTGAATGGGTTGAATGACGCCAGTTTCATTATTGGCGAACATGACAGACACAAGAGCTTTGGGGCCATGAAGCATTTTCTCAAGTGCTGATAAATCCACGCGGCCAAAATGATCAACGGGGATAATCTCAACAGGGTTGCCACTTGCTTGAGCGGCGGCGAGCACACTTGGGTGCTCTACCGCTGATATGAGAATACGCTCCACAGCCACACCGCGCAGCGCCATGTTATTGGCTTCGGTGCCGCCAGATGTAAATGTGAGCATGGGGCCCAGGCAGCCCAAATGGAATGCCAGCTTATCTCTCGAGTCATCCATGTGCTTTCGCGCATTGCGGCCTTCAGCATGAATGGATGAGGCATTGCCATCAATTGCCATAGCAGCCGTCATCGCCTGCTTTGCCTCAGGGCGCAGTGGGCTGGTGGCATTATGGTCGAGATAGGTTCTCAAAATAGTTTTACATGCCGATCTTTGGCTTGGCGGATGGACGCGGCGAGCGCCAGATTGCGATTTTGCACCACGTCTTCCAATGTAATAGCACCGAGAAAATTCATCATCTGACGGCCGAGAGATGACCATAGATCATGCGAATTGCAGCGCTCGCCCTTCACGCAGCCGGGCACCGCATCGCCAGCGCAGCGTGTTGCGTTCAAGGTTTCGTCAGCAGCGAGAATCACTTCCGACATATTGATCTCGGAAGCATCGCGCGCCAGCTCATAGCCGCCGCCGGGCCCACGCGAACTGGTGACCAGATTGGCGCGGCGCAATTTTCCGAACAGTTGCTCCAAATATTCCTGGCTAATGTCTTGCCGATCGGCGATTTCGGCCAAAGACACGGGTTTTCCGTTGGCGTTCTCGCCAATATCGATCATCGCCATAACGGCGTAGCGTCCTTTGGTGCTCATTTTCATGGGCTTTTGCCTGTTCCATTAACGAAAAGCTTGCTTTTTGCCCCCTGCTCCGTGCTAAAGGCGCGGAGGCTTTGAAGCTGAACGGTTTTTTTGCGTTTTGCCGTTCTCATCAGTACTACTAAATCCGACTATTGGAGTCAATTACTTGCGCCCCGCGCTGTGATTGACCCAGCCCTCAACAAATATGGGATGCATTATGCCAGAAGTGATTTTTAACGGACCTGCGGGGCGCATTGAAGCGCGTTACCACCAAGGCAAAAACAGCGCAGCGCCAATTGCCATTTTGCTGCATCCGCACCCTACGTTTGGCGGCACCATGAATAACCCCATTGTGCATTCGCTTTATCAGCTTTTTCAAAGCCGTGGCTTTTCGGTGTTGCGTTTTAACTTTCGTGGCGTTGGCCGTAGCCAAGGCTTGTTTGACAATGGCGCTGGCGAATTGGCTGATGCGGCTTCGGCGCTGGATTGGTTGCAAGCTTTAAACCGCGAATCGAAGATTTGCTGGATTGCTGGCGTTTCATTCGGCGCTTGGATTTCCATGCAATTGCTCATGCGCCGCCCTGAAATTGGTGGATTTATTTCGATTGCACCTTTGGCCAAGCATTATGATTTCTCATTCCTCGCCCCCTGCCCAGCTTCCGGCTTGTTTCTCAATGGCGGCAAAGACACGGTTACAGCGCCTGAAGCTGTTCACACTTTGGTTTCAAAACTAAAAACCCAAAAAGGCATAGCTATCGAGCATAAGGTGATCGCCGATGCCAACCACTTCTTCCAAGATCGCGTAGAAGAGTTGACCAAGATTTGTGCTGATTATTTGGATAAGCGGCTGACTCAGGAAGAGTGAGATTTGCTCGATGAACTTTAATTTATCTGTCATCCCGACGAAAGTCGGGACCCAGAAATGCAAGTTCGGTGTTTGATGAAAGTCTGGGTCCCGTCTTTCGACGGGATGACAATTATTTGTAAAATTCAGAAATAATCTTTCCGCCCGTCATTTCTTTGGTAACTCCCGTTGTCCCCGGAAACGTGATCAGTAATCCGCGCAGGCTTCTGACCGCGAGATAAGCCCAAGCTTCGGCTTCCATGCTGTCGCCGTTGAAGCCAGCATCTTCAGCACTTTGAACGTTGCCAAGAATTTCCCTTAAACCCTGCATGATCGCGGCGTTGTGCCTTCCGCCGCCACAGATCACCCATGTGTTGACAGGCTCATGGAACCAGCGGGCGGCTCTGGCAATTGAATGAACGGTGAAGGCGGTGAGGGTGGCTGCTCCATTTTCCAATGAGAGGTCGGTTACTGAGACATTCTCAAAACTGTTGCGATCCAATGATTTGGGTGGGCGCTTTTGGAAATAGGGGTTTTCCAGTGCCGCCTTCAAATGCTTGGGTGAAATGTTTCCTGCCAAAGCCAGTGCTCCGCCCTCATCATGGGTTTGGCCAGTGTGCCTATGCACCCAATCATTGATCAGCGCATTGCCGGGGCCTGTGTCGAAGGCCAGCAATTCGCCGTTGGCGCTGATGTGGGTGACATTGGCTACGCCGCCGATATTTACGAAAGCCATGGGTGGGTTTTTGTCCAGGGCGCGGTGATAGGCCGGAACCAGTGGTGCTCCCTGCCCGCCTGCGGCAACGTCTGCGGCGCGCATGTCATAAACCACTGGGATCAGGAAAGTATCGGCGATGATTTGGCCAAGGCCAAGCTGCACTGTCAGTTTTATTTCAGGTTTATGAATTACAGTTTGGCCGTGAAAGCCGATTACATCAATCATAGTGTTATCATAGTCTGTGGTCTCGAAAAACCTTTCGAGTGCCCCAACATGCCAATGCGTGAGCTCCTCTTCCACTTCGGCAAGACATCCGGGTCGTTGCGTGCGATCGGTTATGACAGCCGCATCCTTCAGCGCCTGCCGCAACAATGCTTGTCGTTCGGCTGAGTAAGGGTAGGTCATACTCGGCCCGCGCTCGACAAATCCTTCGCCATCAGTGCGGATCAAGGCCACGTCAATGCCATCCAGCGAGGTGCCAGACATCAAACCAATGCTTGTGTAAATTTTTGACATGCAAATCACCTCACGATAAGAGGCCCTTACCATGACCCAGTACAAATCAGAATTCCTTAACACTTTGGCCACCCGTGGCTTTATTCATCAATGCTCGGACAATGAAGGGTTGGACGCACTGGCGGCATCCCAAAAGCTAGTGGCTTATATTGGGTTTGATTGCACCGCATCCTCGCTTCATGTGGGTTCTTTGGTGCAAATTATGATGCTGCATTGGCTGCAAGCATCCGGCAATAAGCCGATTGTTTTGATGGGCGGAGGCACCACGCGCGTGGGTGACCCATCGGGGCGCGATGAAAGCCGCAAATTATTATCGCTTGATGATATTGAAAATAACAAGCGCGGCATTCAACAAGTGTTCGATAAGTTTTTGAAGTTTGGCTCCGGCAATACTGATGCCATGATGGTGGATAATGCCGAGTGGCTTGCATCGCTCAACTACCTCGACATGTTGCGCGATGTGGGCAAGCATTTTAGTGTGAACCGCATGTTGGCCATGGACTCGGTTAAGCAACGCCTCGAAAGGGAGAGCGAGTTCTCATTTATCGAGTTCAATTACATGGTGCTGCAAGCCTATGATTATTCCGAGCTGGCGCGGCGCTATGGCTGCAACCTACAAATGGGTGGCTCTGATCAATGGGGCAACATTGTTAACGGCATTGATCTTGGCCGGCGCATGGGCACGCATCAACTCTATGCTTTAACTTCTCCACTGATCACATTGTCATCGGGTGCCAAGATGGGCAAAACTGCCAATGGAGCCGTGTGGCTGAATGCTGATATGCGATCACCTTACGAATACTGGCAATTCTGGCGCAACACTGAAGATGCGGATGTGGGGCGGTTTTTGAAGCTGTTCACCACTTTGCCGATGGCAGAAATTGCCAAGTTGGAAGCCTTGGGTGGTGCGGAAATTAACGAAGCCAAAAAGATTTTGGCCAATGAAGCAACTGCTTTGTTGCATGGTGCTGCCGCCGCTGAGCTTGCTGCTTATACCGCGCGCAGAACATTTGAGGAAGGTGCATCTGCAGCTGGTTTGCCCACTGTGTATGTGGAATTGCCAATTGGTACTTTAACGGCGCTGGTTCAGGCGGGCCTTGCTGGTTCCAATGGCGAGGCCAAGCGTTCCATTCAAGGTGGCGCCATAAAGTTGAATGATGTTACAGTGACTGATGAGCGGCTTAACATTTCAACTTCAGATTTAAATTCTGAAGGTGCTGCAAAACTTTCCATGGGCAAGAAGAAGCATGTGCTCTTGCGACAGGGTTAGTGTTTAATTCGAGGCATCGCCGCTGGATTTTTTTGGTGCGCCCGATTTGGTGAAATCAAACAGTCTGCGGAAGATGCCGGGGGCCAAAGCGGAGATTGGATTTACCTTAATATCAGGTGCCGCCAATGTGCCGCCCATGGCATAGGTGACGCCGAACAAGCCTTCATTATTATTGCCGCCGCTCAGAATATCGCCCAACAGCGGCACATTATTAAACACGCCCGTAATACCGCAAGCAGGGATAACTGAGCCTGTCACGTCCAAGGCACCATCTTTTTTTCTAATCACCCCATCGGCTGTTGCGCACATGTCTGGTCCACGCAAAATAACATCACCTAGGCGCACAAATTTGCTATCAATATCAAATGGTAACCACAGTTTTGTGAAAGTAATGCCGCCTTTGCGTGGGCCAGATTTTTTGGGTTTGCCGCGTTGATCCAATTCAGCCAAAGCTGCTTCGTTGCGCACCTCGAAATTCTTGATTTGCAATTGGCCATTGCGCAAAGGCGAGCCTTGTTCATTGCCAATAAGCGCTGAAAATTGCAACTCACCACCGGCAATCTTGGAGTAGAAATTCGCAGCACGCACCACAGCGCCACCATCTCCGCTAAACACTTTCATATCGCGCCCTTCGGCCAAGGGTGTCACCTTGATTCGCAAGGGTTGACCACTGAGAAAATTGCCAGAGATATCTGCCTCAGCAACTTTGCCCGCCCTAGCGCGTAAAACCGCAACCACATCATCCACGGCTTCACCACGGAAAGCTGTGACGTGTTTGAATTTGGCCTTCAATATAAAATCTTGGTTGGGCGTGGTGGAATTTTCTGATGCAGGCTTGCCGCCCTCTTCGGTTTGCACGGGTGAAATCAAAGATTCAATATAGGGCCTCGCATCAAAATTGTTTCCAGAAACTGTGAGCGCTAAATTGTCTTCGCCCGGTATAATTGTTGCTGAGAACACGTTGTCTTCATCCAAGCGAATTTCATCCATGGTGATGGATTTCATTAAGCCGCCTGCTGCTACTTCTAAGTTGCCACGCAATTTTAAGCCTGGCCCATCTAACTTGAAATCATCAACCTTGCGCGAACCACCTTCAGTTGTTGTGATGGTGAATGATGCTGTTGTGCCTTTTTGCGCAGCACGTTTCCACCCTAAGGCCTGAAGTTTCATTTTGGCATTAGAAAGGTCGGCTTCGGCAGTTACAATGGTTTGGCCTTTTTCGTTCGTGCCGATTTCAGCCTTCACGGGTGTTGGACCAGAGAGATAATCAGCAATTTTCAGGCCTAATTTTTCGCGGGTTTTTTCGTCCAAAGTTGTGGCAATTTGCGATGTTGCATAACCAACGCCACGCGGTTTTTTCCACACGACTTTGGCATCAAGGCCATTCACTTTTGCTGGGCCTGAAACTGATATGATGTCATTTGAAACATCAACGACAAGTTCACCATCAGTCAAATCTATGCCCGGTAAAATTTTGGCGATGGCTGCATTTTCAATGCCAATCTTAGTTGAAAATTCGACACGCTCTTTTGGTATATTTTTGATCAGAGGAAATTGTAAATCAATTGCGACTTTGGCCGTGCCTTGCAGTTTTGGAAATTTTGTAAGATCGGTTTTTATCAAATCGAGATCTGGCTGGCTCGCAAGATCTACCATCGCATCCACAGGGCTTGCGAGGTTGAAGCCGAACACCCCTTGCACTTCCTCTTTCATAATTCCGTGGGCTGCAAAAGTTCCTTCTTCAAGCATAACAATTCTGCCAGATTCCAACGTGGTTTGCCCTGTTGAAAAGATCAAATCAAAATCATTGTCGGTTTGTGTTGCTTCTAACTTTGCATTGGTAATGAGCGGCAGATTTTTAAAATAATGTGATGTTACATCTTCAATTTTAAATTTGAAGTTGACTGCACCTTTGGGCAGTAGGCGTTCGATTTTTGCTTTGGCTAGGGCGTTGGCTGGTAAATTTATTTGGAATGTGCCCTCAGTCACGCGACCATCAATAACATTTTCGGAAATCCACGTTCTTGATCTTGGTGCGACGATTGGGGGCCACAATTTTTTAAGCAAGGTGGCTGACACATCGCGCACACGGCCAGCCAATTGAATGCCTGCCGAATCTTCGCCGCCCGTAATAATGCCGCGCATCCGCACGCCGGTGTTTCCAGACATTACCACCAAATCAGAAATATCAAGGCGGGCTTGTTCAATGGCAGCGCGGCCTTTGAATTCGATGCGGTCAACAAGAACTGGATCAGTGTCTGTTACTTTGGATTCAATGTTCACATTTTGCGCTTGCAAGGCAATCTCAAAAGCGTCCAACTTTCCATCGGGCAGCCGCACTGGCGTTAGCTTTCCGGAAATATCGGCGCGAGATCCACCAACCAGTAGAGAAGAATCGACGATATTAAAAACTCCCGTACTAGCTTCATAATTAATGTGGAAGTTGCCATCATCGATATTGATTGGCTGAGCCAAATAATCCGGCAGGTTTAGTTGCCCTGCGCCGGCAGTTAACTCGGCATTGGCTTTGGTAACGGTGCCATCTTCTTTTACTTCAATTTCGATATGGCCAGCAAGCGGCGTTTGCACTTTGGCAAATTGCGAGAGAGCAAAAATCTTTTCGGCCACATTCGCGGGAATGAGATTTTCCACCGTTGCGCTGATCGAGAAGGATTTTGACTCGCGCTGATAGGTTGCCGAAAATTCTGCGTGCCAAGGCTGGCTGCTGGTGGCCACATCGGCCTTGGCCAGCACGGCAAATCCATAGGGCATTTTCTTAAATGTTAAATCGGCCGAAGGTGCGAACCAATTTGCGCCATTAGCATCATCAAAAATATTGAGCGCTGCTTCGCTGATGCGGATGCTGTTTAATGCTGAAACGGAATTTTTGGAGTCGTGCGAGTCGAGAAGTGCGATAAGTTTGGCACCGCTTGTTGTGCTGGCTGGAGCGGCTTGATTTTCATTGCCGTTTACCACTTTAAAATTTTCGTCAATCTCGACAGTTTCCGAACTGTCATCGGCTTGCCCGCTCACACCCAAAGTTAAGGAACCATCTAAATTCCTTCGTGCGCTGATTTTTGGACCAATCAATTCCAATGTATCGGCCACAATTTTTCCCGACAAAAGGCTAGCCGTATCGAGCGAGACGGCAGCGCGAGGTGCTGAGGCCAATACATTTCCTTCCGCATCACGGAGCACTAGGTTTTGAAAGCGCACATGGGGAATATTACCTTTCCGGTTAACTTCCAAAACGGCTCCACCAAGGCTTACTTTCATATCAACGAGTTGTTGGTTAATTGCCGTTTCGATGCGGCTATTGAGAAAAGATAATGAAATTGGGCCCTGGGTTAAACGCAAAAAAAACAAAGCAAGCACCAGCACAGCAATGGCTATGAGCGACAACACTGACAACAGGGATATTTTTAACAGTCTTAACCGCAACGCCTTAGGTTCCAATCTCCATATGTTACTGTTCTCGAATCCTACGGCCATTCTTTCATTAAATGGCATCAGTTCCAAGCGGTAATGGCCAGTAAAGCTTGTTCAAAAAATGACGGTTTTTGGGATAATGACAATTGGGTAAAATCCGGCTAGACTTGGCCAGCACCACAATTTGGCCACAGGTGCAGGTGAACGAGTGTATTATGTTTTTTAAGAAACCCAAAAGCGAAACTGAAAATAGCTCAAATGTTCTTGATCCTTCTTATATTGCGAGGGACACTTCATTTGAAGGCAACATAATTTGCGATGGTGAAATCCACATTGATGGCATGGTGCGTGGCACCGTGCGGGCGCACACCTGTTTGATTGATGCGCATGGCGAAATCCACGGCGAGCTTACGGCGCAACATATATTTATTCGCGGTCGTATGATTGGCCCGGTCACTGGCACGCATGTGAACATTCAAGTTGGTGCCCATGTGGAAGGCAATGTGACCAATGAAACAATTAGCATTGAAAATGGGGCTTATGTTTATGGTTCTATGCGGCAAGGTGGATTAAGCGAACCGCAGGCTGCCCCTGCCCCTGAACCCTTCAAAACAATGACAGTTTCACCGCATGTGGAAGATGTGATCGACAATGTGCGGCCCATAAAGTCGGCCCTGCCTTAGACCTTAATCAATATCTTCGATAGCACCTGCGCCACCATGAATGCGGTGGGCCAATGACGCTTGGATGAAATCATCAAGCTCGCCGCCCAGCACTGCTGTTGGGTTGGTGCTGGTAAAACCGGTGCGCAAATCTTTCACGAGCTGATAAGGCTGCAAAACATATGAACGGATTTGGTGGCCCCAACCAATATCGGTTTTGGTGGCATTGGCGGCATCCACTTTATCTTGCTTCAGCTGAACCTCTCGTTCGTAGAGTCTTGATTTCAACATCTTCAAAGCTGTGGCGCGGTTTTTGTGCTGCGAACGTTCAGCTTGGCAAGCTACGATGATTCCAGTGGGCATGTGCGTAATTCGCACAGCGGAATCAGTTGTGTTGATGTGCTGACCGCCAGCGCCAGAGGCCCGGTAAGTATCCACCTTCAAATCACTATCGATAATTTCAATATTGATATTATCGTCGATCACCGGATAGGCCCAGGCCGATGAGAATGACGTGTGGCGGCGGGCATTTGAATCATATGGCGAAATGCGCACAAGGCGGTGCACGCCACTTTCGGTTTTCAATTTACCATACGCATTCTTGCCTTTGATTTGCAGGGTGCAGGATTTGATGCCGGCTTCTTCACCGTCATGCTGGTCTAGCACTTCAACTTTATACTTATTCATGTTGGCCCAGCGCACATACATGCGCATGAGCATGGAGGCCCAGTCTTGGCTTTCGGTGCCGCCTGCGCCTGCGTTAATTTGCAAATAGGTGTCGAAACTATCGGCTTCACCAGAGAGCAGCGCGTCGAGCTCCACGGCTGCTACATCTTTTTTCAATGCGAGAAGTGCTTTCTCGGCTTCATCGACGATTGATTGATCGCCTTCAGCTTCGCCCATTGCGATGAGTTCGGTGTTGTCTGAAATTGCAGTTTGAATGCGTAAGATACCGCCAATGCGCGTATCAAGCTCAGTTCGGCGCTTCATCACCTCTTGGGCTTTTTGCGGGTCATTCCAAAGGCTTGCGTCTTCGGCTTTAGCATTTAGTTCAGCTAATTCGCGGATTGAATTATCCCAGTCAAAGATGCCTCCGCAGCAAGCCTACGGATTGTTCGATCTCATCGATCAACTTGATAATTTCGGCGCGCATGATGAACCCTAACTCTTGGTAATGATTTGTGGTGGCGCTCAATAGAGGCCGTTATCTGTCGCCGTCAACCCTTCTTCCTGCGTGGGTTCCTCAACTGCTGGCCTTGGCGCAACCAATACAACTCCGTCTGGTGGTGTTTCCGAGTTATCGTCATTACCAATCACGTTGGTGTTGGAGGGGGGTTCATCACCCGGCTTGAACGCTTCGAGGATAACACCTTCACCTCCAAACACTGCGCGTTTTCCAGAATTCACTTGAATGGGAATGAGTTCAATGGCGCGTGGCACGCGGAACGGAATTGCTGCCTTATCGCGAAGCGCAAGCCGCATGAAATCTGCCACAATAGGTGCGGCAAGACCACCACCTGTGCGGCCCTTGCCCATGGGCTTTGGATTATCGTAGCCCACATAAACGCCCACTGCGAGATCTGGCGTGAAGCCAATAAACCACGCATCGCGTTCTTCATTAGAGGTTCCAGTTTTGCCAGCAATTGGTTTGCCAACGATTTGCAATTTTTTGCCGGTGCCGCGCTCAACCACGCCTTCCATCATCGACGTTATTTGATAGGCGGTGTAGGGGTTCATCACCTGCTCGCGGTTATCGACAAAATCTGGCTCCGGTAAATTAGGATTATAGGTTTCCACTTTGCAAGCCGCGCAATCACGGGTGTCATGGCGGAAAATTGTGCGGCCGTAACGGTCTTGAATGCGGTCAATCAAAGTTGCGTCCACTTTCTTGCCGCCATTGGCAATGATGCTATAGGCAGTGGTCATTTTCAGCAGCGAGGTTTCGCCAGCACCCAAAGCCATCGATAGCTTAAGCGGCATTTTTTCATAGATGCCGAGGCGCTGCGCCAAATCTGCGATTTTGGTCATGCCAAGATCATCAGCAAGGCGCACTGTCATGGTGTTGCGAGATTGTTCAATGCCACGGCGCAAGGTTGATGGGCCAAAGAAGTTCTTTTCATAGTTCTTTGGTTTCCAAATATCGCCATTCTGCAATTTAAATTCAATTGGCGCATCAAGCAGAACTGAAGCAGGCGAATAACCATTATCAAGGGCAGCAGCATAGACCACAGGCTTGAAAGATGACCCCGGCTGACGCATTGCCTGCACTGCGCGATTAAACTGGCTGTTGCCATATGAGAACCCGCCAACCATGGCGAGCACACGGCCTGTGTGCGGGTCCATGGCAACCAAAGCACCTTCAACATCAGGAATTTGAACAAGATGGAACTGGCCCTGCTTGTTGGACGGTGCCACATAAATAATATCGCCCACAGCCAAAACATCAGAGACACTTTTGATCTCGCTGCCAAGCTTGGTGCCATCATCAAATTTGCGGGCCCATTGCGTTAACAGTAACGGAATAACGCCAGTTTCACGTTCATTGGCAAATTGACCACGCGGCAAGAACGCTGGTTGCAAACCTATCAATGCCTGCTCTTCCGTTACTTGCGTTACGATGGCAACACGCCAAGGGGCCACATCTTCCGCTGGGTGAATTGTGCTCAGATGCTTTGCCCAATCACCGCCATCTAATTCAACATGTTTAAGTGGACCGCGAAACCCGCGTTTACGGTCAAAGGCGATAAGCCCGCGGGCCACAGCCTGCCTTGCAAAAATTTGCATTTTAGGATCGAGCGTGGTGCGAACCGAATAGCCACCCTTGTTCAAAGCATCTTTGCCATAAATCTGCACAAGATCGCGGCGTACTTCTTCAGCGAATGATTCTGCGGCAAACAATTGAGCGCCAAACGGGCGTGGGCTCACTTTAAAGGGTTTGGCTTGCGCTTCCCTCAACTCTGCTTCAGTGATGTATTGGTTGTCGTACATTTGCTGCAGAACCCAATTGCGCCGCTCCAGCGCGCGTTCAGGATTTTTGAACGGGTTATAATTGTTTGGGCCTTTTGGCAGAGCTGCCAGATAAGCCATTTCTTCAACACTTAATTCGTCTAGAGATTTGCCGAAATAATTGAGCGAGGCGGCAGCAATGCCATAAGAGTTCATACCTAAGAAAATATCATTCAAATAAAGTTCGAGAATTTGATCTTTGGAAAATGAGGCCTCGATGCGCTGAACAATAAGCGCTTCTTTAAGTTTGCGCGTGAGGGTTTGTTCATTGGATAGAAGGAAGTTTTTTGCAACCTGCTGGGTGATTGTGGAGGCCCCCACCACTTGGCCGCGATGGGTTATTTTCACTTGCACATAACGCACAAGGGCCGCACCAATGCCGCGCCAATCAAGCCCGCCGTGTTGATAAAACGTTTTATCTTCCGCCGATAAATAAGCTTGGATCAGTTTTTTTGGCACTGAATTTATGGGAACAAAAAGCCTGCGCTCTTCCGCAAACTCAGCCAGCAACGAACCATCAGCGGCGTGCATCCGCGTCATCACCGGAGGTTCCCATGATGCGAGCTGCTTATAATCAGGCAGGTCTTTCGACACGTCCCAAATAATATAAATGGCAGCGGCGGCCAAGCCCAAAAAGACCATTGTGAAAAAACCAAACAACCATCCAAAAAATTTCAGCATGCCATTCCAGTTTCAAATTGCTGATTCAACTGTGTTGGCGATAGCATAATTTAAAACTTCGCCATATATTTAAAGATGATGGAGATTAGAGTTGGAATGTGGCAAACGCACGGCATGTTAATTCAATCCGAAATCCGCTATTTACTGTGTCGCCCCGAGGGGGGATTAAACGATATGCTATCTGAGATTGGGAAATGCATCGCCTATGGCAATAAATTCGGGCGCTGTGTGATTGTTGAAACAAATTCGCATACACACCATCATTTCAGAGATGTATTTGGACACTACTTCAATTCACAAAATGAAAATTTGCTACTTGATTCAAAACCAATAGCTAAAGGCTTTGATGCAATGGTGGTGCGGCCCAGTTTTTTTGCCGGTCAAGTTAATCTCTACAAAAAAGACGTTCTGGAAAAACAGCGTTACGCTGGTGCCTTGAGTTTTGATTTTTCCAAAAACTACAGTGAAGAGCTGCTTGTGCATCATGCTAGTGGCCAACAAAAACACCGCAATGCATTGGTTGCACTTTCCCAACTAACTTTGCATCAAAGCCTGCACAAAGGGCTTGCGTTAAGGCTGGCTGTGCTTGGGCAGCGCTATCACGCTTTCCATATTCGCCATACTGACTACAAAACAGATTTCAAAAACAAAGTGTTGGCATTGGCTCCGCATATTAAAGATCGAGTATTCTTGGCCACTGACAACAAATCAGTTGTTGATTATTTCGAAGGCGTGTTTGGAAAAAATCGCCTGACCACATTTAGTCAATTGCCAGATCAAATTGGCGTTCCGCTCCACTATGGCAATATTGGTGGTGAAGCTAGAAACCGGAATTTCGATGCCATTTTGGATTTAATAACCCTCTGCTTGGCTGACGATTATCACATATTTCCACGCGAACATGTTGGGCGCAGATTTTTCCCGCCCTATTCCGGCTTCTCAAGCCTTGCAGCGCGACTGCGGCTTACGCCGCAGATTATGCGTAACTTGCTGCCGCAAGAATTCCATGGACGTATTAAAGTGCCAGGTTTGTTGGATAAGGTTCGCAAAATCCGCTGGCATTATTTTTGAGCAATGGCCCCTGCCAATGCAAAATAGTTATCAATCGCCAAGGCCATGGCCTTGGCCACGCGAGCGTGCCAATCTGGCGATGTTAGCAATGCTTCGTCTTGTTTGCTTGAGAGATAACCAAGCTCAATCAGCACTGATGGCACATCGGGCGCTTTTAACACGGTGAAGGCTGCTGATCTGATGGGTTTGCCAGTGAAGGCGGTTACGCCCTTCAACTGTGTGACAGCTTTTTTCGAAAATGACATGGCGCGGTTGCGCGATTCACGTTGGGCCAGATTGATGAGAATATTAGCCACGTCTTTGCTTTCTGTAGCAAGATCAATGCCTGCTATAATATCCGCACGATTTTCTTTTTGGGCCAATGCTTCGGCTTCAGCGTCTGAGGCTTGATCGGACACGGTGTACATGGTGATGCCCCGCGCCTGTTGGCCATGCACCGTATCCGCATGGATTGCGATGAACAGATCAGCCTTGTTTTCGCGGGCAATATCCACGCGCTTTTCTAACGTCACGAAGGTATCGTCAGACCTTGTCATCACAACTTTATAAAAGCCGGATTTTTCAAGTTCCTTGCGCAGGGCCTTACCATAATTCAAAACCACAGCTTTTTCTAAAGTCTTAGTTGGACTCAATGCGCCAGGGTCTATGCCGCCATGGCCTGGGTCAATCACAATCACTTTGCGCTGATCGCTGGGCGCTTCAGCAAGCTTCGGCTTAAAAGGAGGTTTTGGAATGGAGGCGGTTGCAAGATTGGGTTCCGTGCCATGATCTTTTGCATAAGTTTCACTGAAGTTTTCTGGCGAAGATGCCAACAAGTTCACGATGAGGTGAGCTGGTTTTTTGCCTTTAGCTGGTTGGGCTTGCGAACTTTCAATGAGCACTGCACCCTTGGTGTCGAGCACAATGCGGGAGCGGCCTTCATCAATTATTCCATATCGAAACGACGATATGAGGCCCTGCCCTTTTTGACCAATGCCTGGAGGCAAATCAAAATTCAGGCCCGCAACGTCGATTATTACCCGGTAAGGATCGGGCACGACATCGACTGTGAAGCCCAAAGCTTTTGATAAATCAATCTGAAATTGCGTTTGGTGCTCGTCGCCCGTGATACGAACGGCAGTGGCGATAGCATCTTTAGCAAGTGCAGAAACCGAAAATGCACAACCTAGCACAGCGGCGCAGACAAGACTGAGCGCGATGTTTATTGGCTTTGTTATTGATTTCATTACCTAAATTGTCTCAATAAGTTTCTGCTTGGGGTTCTTTTGCGGGAACGCTAACGGCCTATGGTTAAGCCTTGGTTTCCAAATCAATTGTGGCAAGTGATAGCAAGTTTTAGCTGTTCCCTTGCAAAGGCCATAAATGATGCTTACAAAGGATATGTCTCTTCCCGCAGACTCAAGGTTAAACTTAAGGCTGCAAGAGCAACAGTTTCGCAACGGTTAGGTGTCCGAACAGTTTTGTTTCTGCCTTGCCAATGCGTTGAGGTGGATTCCTCGTGGAATCCGAAAAGCCCTTTTTTGGCACCGCTGCCAGAAAAGGCAAAGCGTTTTAACCGCTCAGCCGTTGCTGGGCACAAGGTCAACCAGGGTATGATACAGGCTGTTGCACATCATCTTTTTTCCCAGGGCACGAGAAGCTCTGTGGCGATGATTGCTTTTTCGCAGCTTGATATTGATTGCTCTATTATTGCCAGCAGGCCCTCCCGTTCATTTGGTTTCGTAAATTCGGATCGAAGCCAAAACTGTATGGGCCGCCCTGCGGCGCGAAGGAATTTATCACATGGGCACAAAAATGCTCATCGACGCCAGCCAACCGGAAGAAACTCGAGTTGTTGTTGCGCGCGGTAACCGCTTAGAAGAATTCGATTTTGAAAGTGCTTCAAAAACTCCCCTCAAAGGAAATATCTATCTCGCTAAGGTGACGCGCGTTGAGCCGTCATTGCAGGCGGCTTTTGTGGAATATGGCGGCAATCGCCATGGCTTTTTGGCCTTTGCGGAAATTCACCCCGATTACTATCAGATCCCCATTGCTGATCGCATGGCGCTGCTTGCTGAGCAGGAAGCTGAAGAAGCTGCTGAAAATGATGATGATGAGGAAGATGAAGCGCCAGCTTCTGACACTCAACCATCCACTGGCGAAAATGGCGAATCTGTAGAAGATCATCATCATGATGATGAACCTCATGGCGAAGCGCCAGCAATGGCTTTGGAACAAGAGATAGAGCCTGTACTGGTTTCTGAAGTTGAAACTGAACACCACGAACATGAAGATGCACCAGCGGCCCAAGCCGAAGGTGCCGAGCTTGAAGTGGTGGAAGGTGATGCTGATAGCCAGAAAATTGAAACCTTGGGCGAAGAAGCTGATGCACTGGAAGAAGTTCCACAGCGGAAGCAACGTGCGCCACGCAAGCGCCATTATAAAATTCAAGAAGTGATCAAGCGCCGCCAAATTTTGTTGGTGCAAGTTGTTAAAGAGGAGCGTGGCAACAAGGGTGCTGCACTCACAACTTATATGTCTCTGGCTGGTCGTTATTGCGTTCTCATGCCAAACACTGCGCGTGGAGGCGGCATTTCACGCAAGATTACCGATGCTTCAGATCGCCGCCGTTTGAAAGAAGTGGCCAAGGATGTTGAAGTGCCAAAGGGCATGGGCGTTATTGTGCGTACGGCTGGTGCACAACGCACACGGCCTGAAATTAAACGCGACTTTGATTATCTGATGCGCCTATGGGAATCGGTGCGTGAGCTTACGTTGCAAAGCCAAGCGCCATGCCTTGTGTATGAAGAAGGCAACTTGATCAAGCGCTCGATCCGCGATCTTTACACAAAGGACGTGGAAGAGATTGTGGTGGAGGGCGATGCCGCTTATCGCGACGCTAAAGAATTTATGAAAATGCTCATGCCTTCGCACGCGAAGAATGTGAAGCATTATAAAGAATCGCGCCCGCTGTTCCAACGCTACCAAGTGGAAAACCATTTGGACGCACTCTATTCACCCACGGTGACATTGCCATCTGGTGGATATATCGTGATCAACCAAACCGAAGCTTTGGTGTCGATCGACATCAACTCTGGCAAGGCCACACGCGAACACAATATAGAAGACACAGCAGCCAAGACAAACCTCGAAGCCTGTGATGAAATTGCCCGCCAACTTCGCTTGCGCGATTTGGCTGGCCTCGTGGTGATTGACTTCATTGATATGGAAGAAAATCGCAACAACCGTGCAGTTGAACGGCGCATGAAAGATGCGCTGAAGAATGATCGCGCCCGCATTCAAGTGGGCCGCATTTCACATTTCGGTTTGCTCGAAATGTCGCGCCAACGATTGCGCCCCGGTTTGCTTGAAGGGTCGTTCCGTCCCTGCCCGCATTGCGAGGGCCGTGGCATTGTGCGCTCGGTTTCATCTTGTGGTTTGGGTGTTCTACGCACTATTGAAGAATACTTACAAAAAGGCAAAGCGGAAAATCTCACTGTAAAGTGTGCGCGTGATGTGGCGTTCTATTTGCTCAATGAAAAGCGCGACAGTCTTTTGGCTTTGGAAACTCAATATGAGATTTCGATTTTCTTGGTTCCTGGCGACGACGTAAAAGGCACGCAAGCGATTATTGAGCGCGCACCTGACCGCGAAGCGATCAAGCGCCGTATTCCTTCAGCAACGCCAGTACAAATGGATTCTGCTTTCTCCAATGAACCTGAGATTGAAGAAGAAATTATCGAAGAAGAAACTTTGGTTGAAGACGAGAGCGGTTCAGAAAACATTGTTGAAGTTTCATCAGAAGATGATTCTGAAAATGGTGAGAAGCGTGACAATGGTCGTGGCAAGCGCCGCCGCCGTGGCCGCCGTGGTGGCAAACGTGGCGAAGAAAATGGTCAATCTGCTACGTCTGAAAACTCATCGGAAGATGTGAGCGATTCAGAAGTGGTTGATGATCGCCCAGAAGCACCCGAAGAAGCGGGTGCCAATGCGGGTGAGTCGGTTGAACCCGCCGGCGAGGGTGAAGACCGTGGTGGGCGCAACCGTGAACGCGGTGGCCGTAAGCGCGGGCGCTTTGGGCGTGAGCGCGGTGGCAGAGGCGAACGTGGCGAACGCCAAGAACGCCCCGCTCACACAAATGGTGAGGCTGCAAGTGAGGCACCAATTGAACGTGTTGCACACTTCGAACCAGCACCTGCTCCACAACCTGTTGTCATCAACATTCCAGAATTTGTGGCTGATCCTGAGCCACGCAAATGGCAACCGCCTGCCCCCACCGTTTCAGCTGAGCCAGCGGAACGCAAAGGTGGCTGGTGGAGCAAACGCAAGTGAGCCTTAAACGCGCCGCAATTGGAACGGATTAACGCTGCCAAATAATGTGGCGAGTTTTGATGCGCTTGTTTAGAAAAATTATAACACTCATGCTCTCTGTGTCGCTTTTGGCAACACAGGGAGCAGTTTTTGCTTCTGCAAAAGAAACCAAACGCCGTGGCCACAATCTCATCCGCGATGCTGAGATAGAAGGTTTGCTGCGGCTTTATTCACGGCCTATTTTTAAGGCTGCTGGCATCAATCCCACTTCCGTTAAAGTTTATGTCATCGCTGATCCGAGCATCAATGCTTTTGTGGCGGGTGGTCAACGTGTGTT
The DNA here is from genome assembly GCA_043759965.1 of Aestuariivirga sp. GTDB lineage: Bacteria > Pseudomonadota > Alphaproteobacteria > Rhizobiales > Aestuariivirgaceae > Aestuariivirga. The sequence continues at coordinate 28,735 of JAYUPT010000005.1, forward strand.
CATTCACACCGGGCTCATCACGCGGGCTTCTTCGCCCAATGAAGTGATCGGTGTTATTGCCCACGAAACAGGGCATATTGCTGGTGGGCATTTGGCGCGCATGAACAGTGAGATGGCGGCCGCCAGCGCGCAAAGCATCATTGGAGTGTTGGTGGGTGCTGCGGCCATGGTGGGCGGGGTTATGTCTGGCAACTCCGAAGCAGCGCAGGCTGGACAAGGTGTTATATTGGGCTCGCAAGGATTGGCCCAGCGTGGCTTCCTGCAATATCAGCGCGGCATGGAGTCAACGGCGGATCAATCAGCGCTCAAATATCTTGCAGCAACCGGGCAAAGCGCGAAGGGAATGCTGACCTTGTTTAATACCTTAGCAAACGAATCATTGGTTTCATTGAGCAAAGCTGATCCTTACGTTTTTTCCCACCCCATGCCGTTTGCGCGCATTCGCGCATTGGAAGCTGCGGCAAAGGCTTCACCTAACTTTGATAAACCTGAAGATCCGGGGTTGGTGTTAAGGTTTGAGTTGGCCAAGGCAAAACTTGCTGGTTTTATGGATTCACCGCAGGCAGTTTTCCAGCGTTATCCCTCCACAGATAAATCATTACAATCGCGCTATGCCCGTTCGATCGCCATGTTTCGGCGCGGTGATATTAAAAATGCTATGCCTGTAATAGATGGTCTAACTGAAGAATTACCCCAAGACCCATATTTCTGGGAATTGAAAGCACAAGCTTATCTTGAAAATGGCAATCCAGTTGCGGCAATTCCGGCAATTAAGAAAGCCCGCAGCTTGCTTAAAGACAATGGGTTGCTGGAAGTTTTAAATGCGCAAATTTTGGTGAGCACAGAAAATCCTAAATATGCTGATGAGGCTTTGGTTCTGTTGCGCAAAGCCAAACGCAGTGAGCCAGACATGCCGGATATTCACAAATTTATGGCGCGAGCTTATGCACTCAAAAACGATGTGCCGCGCGCCGAACTGGCCACAGCCGAATATGCTGCCGCCACTGGTGATCAGGGTTTGGCCGCCACCAAAGCACTGGCAGCGCAAAAATATTTCAAGAAAGGCACGCCAGAGTGGTTGCGGGCCAGCGACCTTCTAAACTTCGCCAAGAAAAAGAAATGATATTAATGTGATTGTGCTGCACTGAAGTTTAAGAGCATTATATTCAAAATAACGAGGAACACCATGCGCCGTATCTCTGCCTTAGCTTTTTCCGTTCTGTTTGCCATAACTATGGCTGCACCCAGTTTTGCTGAAAGTTTTTCAGCTGATCAGAAAACTGAGATGGAAAAAATAGTCCATAATTATCTCATGGAGCATCCTGAAATTTTGCGCGATATGGCCAATAAACTTGAATTTGATGACAAGAAACGCGAAGCAGAATCGCGGGTGAGCACACTGCAAAGCAAGGCTGGCGAAATTTTCCACGATGCAACTGATGCCGTGGTTGGAAACCCCAAGGGCGATGTGACTCTGGTTGAGTTTTTTGATTATAATTGTGGCTGGTGCAAGAAGAGCATTGTTGAATTGAAAGCACTGGTTGAAAAAGACAAAAACGTTCGCATTGTGATGAAGGAGTTTCCGATTTTTGGTGAAGGCTCAGAATATGCTGCCCGTGCTGCATTGGCTTCGGTGAAGCAAGGGAAGTATTGGGTGTTCCATCAAGCTTTGCTCGCTTCTGAAAGCAAAGTGACCATTGAAGTGACTGATCAAATTGCTGCTGAAATTGGTCTTGATGTCGCTAAAATGAAAAAAGATATGGAAGATCCGGCCATAACTGCAAACATTCAACGGACCCAAATTCTTGCGCAAACAATGTTAATTACTGGCACACCTGCATTTATCATCGATGATCAAGTGCTTCCTGGTTACACTCCATTAGACGGGTTGGAAGCCTCGCTTGCCACAGTGCGGGCCAATGGCGGTTGCAAGGTTTGCTGAAGCCCATCCACAGGATTAACTTAATCGTTTCACAAATCTGCGTGACGTGCCTATAAACGCCATATGAAAATGATTTATATTCTCAATGGCCCAAACTTGAACTTGCTTGGCACGCGCGAGCCTGAAATATATGGCGCCGAAACTTTGGCTATGGTGGAAGAAAAATGTGCCGCCAAAGCAAAAACTTTAGGGCTGACCATTGATTTTCGCCAAACTAATATAGAAGGCGAGTTGGTCAATTGGATCCATGAGGCGCGGATTAAAGCGCAAGGCATTATTATTAACGCTGGTGCTTACACTCACACTTCTGTGGCGCTGCATGATGCTTTGAAAGGTGTGGGCTTGCCCGCTATCGAAGTTCATCTTAGCAATGTTTACAAACGCGAAAGCTTCCGGCATCACTCTTATATATCGCCCGCAGCGCATGGCGTTATTTGCGGGTTTGGGCCACAATCATATGAATTGGCGCTGGAGGGCATTTCCGGCGTCTTGACTGCAACACGAAAGGGATAACAATGCCCCCGAATAAGAAAACTGCTGCTCCGGCAGCAAAAGGAAAACCAGAACCCGTGGAATCAGGCGAGCTTAGTTTGATCCGCAAGTTGGCGGAAATTTTGAATGAGACTGGCCTCACAGAAATTGAGCTTGATCACAAGGGTGCCAAAGTTCGCGTGAGCAAAACTGTTCATGCCACGGCTATGGTGGCTGCACCGCAAACTTATGCGCCTGCACCAGTAGCTCATGCAGCACCAGTATCTGTTGTGGCGACAGCGGAAGTTTCGGGCACTCCACTTAAATCACCGATGGTGGGCACGGCTTATCTTTCAGCAACGCCTGGGGCTCCGCCTTTTGCGGCAGTTGGCTCACTGGTGAAGGAAGGTCAAACATTATTGATCATAGAAGCCATGAAAACCATGAACCAGATTGGTGCGCCAAAATCGGGCAAGCTTGTTAAGGTTTCAATTGAAAATGGTGTGCCGGTTGAGTTTGGCGAAACGCTGATGGTGATTGAATAATAATGTTTGATAAGATCCTCATTGCCAATCGCGGCGAGATTGCGCTTCGGGTTTTGCGGGCCTGCCGCGAGCTTGGCATTCAAACAGTGGCGGTTCATTCGACCGCAGATGCTGATGCGATGCATGTGAAGCTGGCCGATGAAAGCGTTTGCATTGGGCCGCCTGCTGCCAAAGACAGCTATCTCAACATTGCAGCAATTGTGGCAGCTTGCGAAATTACGGGCGCAGAAGCTGTGCATCCCGGCTATGGGTTTTTATCTGAAAATGCAAAGTTTGCTGATATTCTAACCGAGCATTCAATCAAGTTCATTGGCCCATCAGCCGAAAACATTCGCACCATGGGCGATAAAATTGAAGCTAAGCGCACGGCCAAAGCCTTGGGCATTCCGGTGGTGCCCGGTTCTGAAGGTGGAGTTTCCACACTTGAAGATGCAAAACGTGTTGGCAAAGACATTGGCTACCCGGTGATCATCAAGGCCACGGCAGGCGGCGGCGGCCGTGGCATGAAAGTGGCCAACACAGAATCAGAATTGGAAATGGCCGTTTCAACGGCGCAATCAGAAGCCAAAGCTGCTTTTGGCAATGACGAAGTTTATATTGAAAAATATTTACAAAAGCCGCGCCACATTGAAGTTCAAGTTTTAGGCGATGGCCAAGGCAGTGCCGTGCATTTGGGTGAACGTGATTGTTCATTGCAGCGCCGCCACCAAAAGGTGTGGGAGGAAGCCCATTCCCCAGCCCTCAACCCTGAGCAGCGCGACGCCATTGGCGACCGTGTGGCCAAGGCCATGGCGAACATGAATTATGAAGGTGTTGGCACCATCGAATTTCTCTATGAAGATGGCGAGTTCTATTTCATTGAAATGAACACGCGCCTTCAGGTGGAACATCCGGTGACTGAAATGATCACCGGTCTTGATTTGGTGCAGGAGCAAATCCGCGTCGCGTCAGGCAATAAGCTGCAATATAAGCAGAGCGATATTCAATTTGCGGGCCATGCCATTGAGTGCCGTATCAATGCTGAAAATTGGCAAACTTTTGTGCCATCTCCTGGCAAAGTGGATGCGGTGCATTTTCCGGGTGGGCTTGGGGTTCGCATCGATTCAGCACTTTATTCCGGTTACCGTATTCCACCTTATTACGACAGTTTGATTGGCAAGCTGATTGTGTTTGGTAAAACCCGAACTGAGTGCTTGATGCGGTTGCGTCGCAGCCTTTCAGAATTTGTGATCGAAGGTGTTGATACTACGATTCCTTTGTTCCAACGGTTGCTTGTTGAGGATGATATTATCAACGGCCATTATGATATTCATTGGCTGGAAAAATTCCTCGCCCGCACATCTGCTTAAGGTGCTTTGGTGACTGCGATCACGCCGCAGGTTTTGCTCAAGGCTTATACCGCTGGCATATTTCCTATGGCCGAAAGTGCTGATGATCCAGCCCTTTATTGGATTGAGCCGGAAGAACGCGGTGTTATTCCGCTCAAGGGATTTCACATTTCGCGTTCACTGCGCAAAGCGGTGCGGCAACGGCCATTTGAAATTCGCGTTGATACAGCATTTGAAGCGGTTATTTGTGCCTGTGCAGAAAAAACCGTGGAGCGCGATGTGACGTGGATCAATAATCGCATATTGAAACTTTATAACCAGCTTCACAAAATGGGCTGCTGCCACTCTGTTGAAGCTTGGCGTGGCGATGAACTGGTGGGTGGGCTTTATGGCGTTCGCATTGGTGGAGCGTTTTTTGGTGAAAGCATGTTTTCACGCGCCACCAACGCCAGTAAAATTGCTTTGGTGCATTTGGTGGCACGGTTGAATTATGGTGGCTTCAAATTGCTCGATGCGCAGTTTTTGAATTCACACATCGCGCAGTTTGGCACTTATACGATTTTGAAAAATGATTATCGCCCGATCTTAGATGAAGCCTTGGATGGTTCGGGGGAATTTCATAGTTTCACCATGGATAATGATACCGAGGCCGTCTTGGCAGCGGCAACTCAGTCGGGTGGGGCCTGATCGCTGTTATCAATTTGGTCTTGTAGTGCTGAAAGATCTGGCTCGGCTTCTACGGGTGGCGGGGGCGCATTCGGATCGCGGCAACCAGCTAGCCAGACATCATAAACTGGATGCTCCAAACCGTTCAGCCCTGGGCTTTCAGCAAACATCCAGCCGGAGAATAGACGCTTCTTATCGCCATCTTTGCCAATTTCATCAATTTCAACAAAGGCCGCAGTTTTTGGATATTCGGTGATGGGCTTGGAGTTGCACACATCGGCCTTAACAATGAGATTTCCAAATCTTACGTCCTCACCAATTTGGGCTTCGAAATTGGTTGTGATCGCCATAACTTTTTCAAGGCCAGCAAAAACTGCAACGGGGTTGTGAATATCTTCGGCGAAGCTTTGAGTTGGAAGGAAAGCCAGTGATAAAATAATAAGCGCTAAGCGTTTCATTGCTTCGGCGCATCCGCTTGCTTGGCACCAGGTTTTGAGAACATCGCTTGGCTGATGATTGACCAGATATCGATGGCCCCTTGGGTGTAGCTGATCTCGCCACCTTCAGCGATTTTTATTTCGGAACCACCAGGTTCAAGGGCTACAAACTTTGCACCGAGCAAACCCTCAGCAGTGATTTTAGCTGATGTATCATCGGAAAGTTGAATGCTGTTTTGAATTTCCATGTCAATGCGGGCTTGATAGGATTTTGGATTGAGGCCCTGCCCCACCACGGTTCCCACTTTGATGCCAGCCACGCGCACATCGCTGCCGATGGACACGCCATCAACATTGTCAAATTCTGCGCTGATGCGATAGCCTCCGCCCGCAACACTGCTTTTTCCAGACGCATTATAAGCGAACGTGAAAAAAGCGGCGGCCACTGCAATGATGGCGGCACCCACTATAGTTTCAAGCGTGGAGGATTTCATGCTGCCTTGCCCTATTCAGGCTTCCAAGCCTGATAATCAGCAGGTACTGCGCGCGGCTTGCCACCCACTGCAATGGAGCCCGGCGGATGATAAGCGCCAGCCGAGCCTGTCAAATTTTCCTGGTGCGGCAATTGCCATTCACGGGCTTTGTATTCTACTTGGCTTGGTGGCGTATCCACACGATGGTGCATCCAGCCATGCCAGCCGGGTGGCACTTGCGAGGCTTCTGAGTATCCAGCATAAATCACCCAGCGGCGTTCCGGAATAGAATCAGGCAAAGCTGATTTGGCACGGTAATAGGTGTTGCCCATTTCATCTTGGCCAACACGTTCACCTTTGCGCCATGTGTAAAAACGCGTGCCAATGGTTTGCCCGCTCCACCATGTGAAAAACTGTTTCAGAAATTTCATGACCATCCAAAGACTCTGTTATTTGCAGAGGAATATGGCGGAATGAACGGCGTAAATCCAGCGTGAAAATGGTTCAAGGTTTTATTGTTTGGGCCGTAGAATTGTTACAGTTTGATTTTCAAACGTCTCACTGGCCACATTTTCAATCTGCGGCGCTGCCAATAATTTGCTCAAAAACTCGTGGCGTTGGCCTGCACTTGAAACCAAATCGGCAGGAACAGAAAATAGATTGAAGCGTGGCCGCTGAACTTCCTGGGTTAGGCTTACGAAATAAACTGGCTCGGTTGTTGCCCCAATCACTTCGAAATTTGACGCAAACACCCGCACAGCAAGTCGCATAGCGCTGCTTTTTGGCTGGTTCTCAATAGCGGTAAGTTTGGCTTTCAGACCCTCATGTAAAGCTGGCCTGGGCGAAAGGTGCTGAAGTGGCGCATGGGGATCAAGATAAAGGAAACTATCTTTCCATGTCCATTTTGGTAGCGGTTTATAGCCTGCACTTTCAAGTGCAGTTTGCAGTGCCGACAGCGGGCCTAGCCATTGTATGAGAAACACCTCTTCTGCTTTGCCAGCGATATCCACACGGCGCATTGGTGCGGTTTTCCAATTGCCTGACACCCAGTCAATCTGTGAATAGGAAACTTTACGGTCTCCGGCGGCATAGCGGTGTTCGGCGCGATCATATGATGATGATGTGTGGAGAACACCCGCAACAAAAAATGCGGCCAAGCCACTGACAAGAAGGCCAAGTGGCCTGATACGGCCAGATGGCAAAGTTTCAAGAACCACACCATAAAGTGTGATGATGATGGCAGCCAGCATGAGGCCCGCTAAAACATCGCTAAGCCAATTAACGCCTAAGTATAACCGCGAAAATGAAATCGATATAACCACAATGCCGCAAGCCGCTGCCACCAGTGCTTGCGACCAGCGCGCCATGCTGCGGTTTGCTAAAGTTATATAAATGCCGAAAACAACACCTGCCATAACAGCATGAGGGCTGGGGAATTTGAAATTTTGATGCAGCATTTCAACTTTGGCAATCATTGGTTCATGGCCGCCCATCACACCACTGAAACCCATGACCATAAACTTCGTTGCAATAACGGTTACAATTGTGGCCAATGCGGCGCGCCAATTGCGCTGCAACAGAAGCCATGCAGCCGCGCCCAAGGCAGTGGCAAACAAAACGATATTATCGCCCAACATGGTTATGCGGATGAAAAGCTCGTCGGCGTTGGCATTGCGCAATTCAGCAAAAAGATTGAACAGCGAATAATCCATATTGCCAACTGCACTTTTAATCATGCGACCAGACACAATATCGCCAAGCACAAAGACTGCAATGAGCCCCAGCACAAGCGATAACACGATGAGCACTGAGCGCGGGTTTTCAGGTGCTATGGCTCTGGAAAAACGGCGCATGGGGCGGTTGCCACGGGCTCTGGCCCAGCTTGCAATTCTGCCTTGAATTGCTTTGCGATATGGCGAAAGGCTTGCTGAAAAAATGCGAATAAGCCAGCCCGCAACACCAAGCAAAACCAAAAGCAGCAACAAGATTACAAGCAGCCTGCCACTTAACTCACCTGCAAAAGCCAACGCTTGACCAAGCACAATTCCAGGCACGAGATGAGCGATTGACCATACAATGCCAGATGAAATGTTGACTGTGAGAAAAAACACTTGGCCCATGCCGAACATGCCCACAATGCCCGGCACCACGGCCTTAATGCCCGGCACAAAGCGGCCCAGCGCAATGCTCTTGCCGCCATGCAACCTCACATAATCTTCGCCTTTGGCCACCAGATGCGGATAAGCGCTGAGTGGCCACATCGTTTTTAAGCGTTCACCGAAAAAGCGGCCAGCCCAATATGAAACTTGATCGCCCAACACGCAGCCCAATGTGGTTGCTATCATCACTGGCCAAAAATCCAGTTTACCAGTGCCAACCAAAGCCCCTGCTCCCACCAGCACAGCAGTGGATGGCACCACTAAGCCAATCACCAGCAAGGCTTCGCCAAAGGCTATAAGAAAAATAAACGCCAGTGCCCATTGTGGGTGCATGGCGAAATAATCAAGATATGGCTGGATATTTTCCATGGATTCCGAATTTGATTTGTATTGGTTCTATTTAGACATGAAAATCGTAAATAAAATAGGCACTTATCTTAAATTTCAGTATTGTTTGGCATTATGACGTTACAAACACTTTTATTGTTGATTGGCGCAGGCTTTTTGGGTGGCATTGCGAATGCGATAGCGGGTGGGGCGTCGCTGTTCACTTTTCCAGCGCTGCTTTTTGCAGGCTTGCCACCAATTGTCGCCAATGCCTCTAACGCCATGGCCGTAACAGTTAGCAATGGTGCGGGTTTTCTGGGTGATTTAAAAAAAATGCCGCCTGCCTCATTCAGCTTCTTTTTGAGCTTGACGGTTGCAATTGTTGGTGGCGGGCTTGGTGCTTTGCTTTTGCTTGTGACACCAGAAAAGACTTTCACAAATTCCGTTCCAGCCTTGATTGGCCTTGCAACTTTATTGTTTGCATTTTCCAAAGCCATACAAAAATTTCTCACACGCGCTTTAGGAGGCGGCGGCGACCATTCTCAATTGCAACACATGTTGCTGCTGCCCACTGCCCTTTATGGTGGATATTTTGGTGCAGGGGTTGGTGTGATAATTTTATCAGTCCTCAGTGCCACAAGCACTTCAGATTTGCGCAGCCTTAATGTTTTGAAAAACTTGTTTGCATTTTTGATGAATGCCAGTGCAATCATCTTTTTTATTTGGTTCGGTTTGATTGATTGGCAACACACGCTGGTTATGATGGTTGGAACTTTGGCTGGCGGTTTTGCGGGAATTAAGATGACGAAAATTTTGCTCCCCGCAACAGTTCGCACCGTAATTATTTCGTGCGGAGTTTTGATGACTGGCGCTTATGTCTATCGCTACTGGCTTTAGCTTCAAAAAATTCGATATAGCTTGCAACTGAATTTGAAGCGATTTGTTCGCCGATGAGTTTCAAGTCTATATCTTGAATTTTCTTGAAGCGGATACATGATTTTCCCATGTCTAGCTTCAAGCCTGTTTTTTTCCACGCGCTGGAGAATTTTTCTTGGGCTTGTGGAACGCAAGCCAAGCCGCACAGATATATCGCCATATAGTTTTTCTGATTGGCAATCGCCACATACATCAGGGGTTGATCATTATAGGTGTCGGGCTTTGTGGCGAAGGGCACTTCATAACAAATCATGCCCCAATTGATGACTTCAACATAACCTTTTGGCAAATTGGCGAGCACAGTTTTGCGCAGCAAGGTCAGCGGCTCGCGCCTAACTTGCGGAAGATCACTTAGATAGCTAGCAACGGTTTTTGCATCACTTCGCATGGCCGCTATTATAAGCTACCGCAATTTCTGCCGCAAGCTTGGCATTGCTCATTACTAAAGCAATGTTGGCTTTGAGTGAGCGGCCTTGCGTGATTTCAGCTAAACGTGCCAACAAAAATGGGGTTACGTTTTTGCCATGCACACCAAGTTCATTAACTTCGGCAATGGCTTTTTCAATTATTGGTTCAATTTCGCTGGCAGGAATTTCTGCCTCTAGTGGAATTGGATTAGCTACGACGATTCCGCCGTTCAATTTCATATTCCATTTTGCATGCATCATTGCAGCAATTTCTTGTGGGGTATCACAACGCATGGGAACTTTGTGGCCACTTCTCCGCGAATAGAAGGCGGGGAATTCATCGGTGCCATAGCCAACTACGGGCACGCCAAATGTTTCCAGTGTTTCTAATGTGAGGGCCAAATCTAATATCGCTTTAGCCCCCGCTGTTACAACGGCCACATTGCTGTGTGAAAACTCAACCAGATCAGCCGAGATATCAAAATTCTTTTCCGCACCGCGATGCGCGCCGCCAATGCCGCCGGTGGCGAAGACATAAATTCCGGCCATGCTTGCCAGTCGCATGGTGGAGGCGACAGTGGTGGCACCTGATATTTTCTTGGCGACAACATAAGGCAAATCACGCGTTGAAACTTTAACGATGGAGGGGCCAGTTCTGGCGAAATGTTCAAGCTCAGAACTGGAAAGTCCGGCACGAAGTTCACCGTCCACTATAGCGATAGTGGCCGGGATGGCTTCGTTTTCACGAACGACAGCCTCAACCGCACGGGCCATTTCTAAATTTTGAGGGTATGGCATGCCATGCGCGATGATGGTTGATTCAAGCGCCACAACTGGCTTGCCTTGAGCAATGGCAGATTTGATTTCATAGGTAAGTTTGATTGTCATGCTTTCCTCTTGTCGTCATTCCCACGCAGGCGAGAATCTAACATTTAACGCGGCATCCTGTTGTAGTTGGATTCCCGCCTGCGCGGGAATGACAGACACCTAGAGTAATGTGGAGCTTTTGCTTGCGATCACTTTTGCAGCTATTTCTTGCCCGATCTCGGCTGCTTTGGCCAGTGGCAGATTTTGCAACAGGCCATGCACCAAACCTGCTGTTGCTGCATCGCCAGCACCCGTTACATCAACAATAGTTTTGGCTTGCGATGGAACATGGACAAATGATTTGCCATCAGAAGCATATGATCCTTGCTCACCAGCGTGGATGACAATGTTTTGCAGACCTAACTTATGGAGAATTTTCGCAGCGGCTTCAGGATTGCGAGTTCCTGACAGTGCTTCGATTTGATCAAGATTTGGAGTGGCCAAATAGATCTGGCGCTCACTTAAAATTTGCAAAAGCCGTTGCGATTTTGGTACTGAAACAGGTTCGATGATCAATCGTTCGGCTTTGATGGCGCGCAGGCAATCAATTTCTAAATTACAGTCTGCAACCACCATTGAAGCTGTAGCCATCTCAGCTTTGCAATTTTCGATCATTACCGCTGTCAACAATCGCATATCATTCACAGCAGTGATCAATTCACCATTGGAATTTAACACTGCCAAATATGTCCCGGTGGCCTTGTCGGTGCGGATCATTTTTTGAACATTAACGCCAGCGGCTTTGGTAACTGAAAGTAACATATCGCCGTTCGCGTCATTACCTATAATGCTCAGCAAGCTAACATCTTCACCAAGCCTTGCAAGATTATGGGCAATGTTGCGGGCCACACCTCCTGCTGCGGTATTAACCGTTCCGGGATTGGAGGTTGCCGCAATATGGGCGGCCAAGGTTTTGGCTTTGATATCCACATTTGCACCGCCGATGACGAGAACTTTAAAAATCAGTTTTCACTCCGCCTTCGGAAAGTCTGCGATCGACAAAATCATTCAGCCCATCGCGGATGCTTTCTTCCATGTAAGGCTGTTGATATTCGGCCAGCGCTTGTTTGTAAACGGTGTTGGCGCGTTTCAGCGCATCGGGCGAACCAGCGGCGAGCCATTGCGGATTGTTGCGCCAATCAGAAATAATCGGCTGATAGAAAGCGTTGGAATAGCGGTTCAAGGTGTGCTGCGCGCCGAAGAAGTGCCCGCCCGGGCCAACTTCACGTATCGCTTCAACTCCGAGCGCATCTTCAGTGGTTTCAAGGGGTTGCAAGAATTCGCTGACCATTTGAATCAAGTCCACGTCCATAACAAACTTTTCAAACGAGGCCACCAAACCGCCTTCCAGCCAGCCCGCCCCATGCATGATAAAATTGCCGCCACCCATGGTGAGCGCCCAGAGCGAGAAGACCGACTCGTAAGCGGCTTGGGCATCCATCATATTGGCGGCACAGGTGTTGGACGTACGGTAGGGGATGTTATAGCGCCTGGCCATTTGGCCGCCCACCATCACAGCCTTCATATATTCCGGCGTGCCAAAAGCCGGAGCGCCAGACTTCATATCAACATTGGACGTAAATCCGCCATAGATAACCGGCGCACCCTTTTTCACCAATTGGCAGAAGGCCAGCCCTGCCAAGGCTTCAGCGTTTTGCTCAACCACCGCGCCCGCCATGGTGACTGGGGCCATGGCCCCCGCCAGCGTGAACGGTGTTACGCAAACCACCTGCCCACGCGAAGACATTTCCATGATGCCGTTTAACATATAGGCATCAAGTTTCAGCGGCGAATTGGTGTTGATAATTGTGGTGAGAGTTGGTTCACGCTCAAACTGCTCATGGGAAACGCCACGCGCCAGCCGCGAAATTTCAATGCCATCTTGAATGCGGTGGGCCCCCAATGAATAAGCCGTCATTGGTTTATCCATCAGCGTTGCCATATCGCGTAAGGCTTCAAGATGGCGAATGCCGGAATGCAAATCGACAGGTTCAACAGGATAGCCTGCACTGAAATTGATGGCGTTAAAATGCTGGCCGAGTTTTAAGAACTTTTGATAATCGGCACGGTTGCCCGTGCGCCTGCCACCATCAACATCGTGGCATGAGGGCGGCGAGCCGACCGTGCCAAAGACCATATTGTTGCCACCAATTTGCATATTCTGCGCGGGGTTTCTGGCATGGACTGTGAATTCTGAAGGGGCGTGGGAAATCAATTCTTCGAGAAGGCCTGCTTCAAAGCGCACACGTTCGCCATCAATTTCGGCACCCGCTTTTTTCCACATGTCGCGCGCTTCATCATCCAAAAAATCCATACCAATTTCGGCGAGAACTTTGAGCGAGGACAAATGGATTGATTCAACTTCGTCAGCACTGATGATATTGGTTGCAGGAAACATGCGCTTCACTTTGCGCGGCGGCAGCTGCGGAATGGCGGCACCTCCGCCTGCCCCTGGATTGGCCCTGGCTCCACCACGGCGGGGGCGGCGGGTTTCTGCTTCACTCATTTCTTATCATCCTTCAAAACTTCAAGCATCGGATCAGCGGCCACTTGTTTTACCAACCAGTCTTCAAAGCGTTTGATTTTTGATTTGGTGCGATGCTCAGCATTGCAGGCAAAATACCAATGGTGCTTGTGTTCCACGCGCAGTGGAAAAGGCACTTCCAAGCGACCGAGTTTAATATCTTCAGTGGCATAAGGCCCAATGGTCATGGCAAGTCCCCGGCCCTCTATCGAAGCTTCTTGTGCCAAAATATAAGAATCAACAGCTAGTCGATTGGCGGGCTTAATGCCCTTAACACCAGCGGCCTCCAGCCAAATTTGCCAATCTTCCTCGGCGGTATAAACATCAATCAGTTTTTGCTTTTTGAGATCTTCAAGAGCTCTGATTTTAAGTGAAGGTGCGGCAACGGGCTGCAAATAAGATTTGAACAGCGGCCGATAATAATGCCCCGGCATTTTGTTACGCGCCAGAATGAGGCCCACATCCACATTGCGCTCATCAAAATCCCAATCGAAATAAGATGTAGAGAGCCTAACTTTTGTATCAGGATATTTGCGTTCAAAATCATGCAAGCGCGGGATGAGCCATTTGAGCGCCACGGTGACATAAACTTGAATGGTGAGTTCATTATCTGTGGTTGAGGGGCGCAAGGCTCTGGTTTGCGCTTCAATCTGGTCAAAGGCATCGCGCACGGTGGGGTAATAGGTTTGGCCCAGCTGCGTGAGTTCGGCGCGCCTTGCATCGCGGCGGAACAACAGCACATCTAAGCGTTGTTCCAAGAGTTTCACCTGATGGCTCACAGCAGAGCGTGTGACCCCAAGTTCGCCGGCAGCAAGTCTGAAGCTGCCAAGCCTCGCTGCGGCTTCAAAAGCGGATAATGCGCGTAACGGCGGCAAGTCTCGTCTGGCCAAGGGAATTCACCTATCGGTTAGAGCTGCGGAGCTTGTAACATAGCTGAAATAAGCTGTTTAGGGAGGGGGTGTGGAAAATGGTGGTGATATTTTTTCACACCGCGACGACATTTTCTTCAATTTCTTGACAGTGTTTCACAACATGCTACAGTAAGCCATGATTGTATCATTCAAAAGCAAAGCTCTTTCGGACCTTTGGCAGAAGGGTGATACATCTAAGATTGATGGCAGAATGCACGCCCGCATTTTACGGCGACTTTATGCCTTGAATGTTACAATGGCACCTGAGGGCATGAATATTCCGGGGAATAACTTTCATACATTACGCGGATTTACGCCGACCCGTTACACAGTCCACGTTAACGGCCCTTGGTGCGTTACTTTTTGTTTTCAAGACGGTGACGCACATGAAGTTGATTTTGAACAGTATCATTGAGGAAATTGGATATGACATTACACCGTGTGAAAGTTAATGTTGACCGCGCTCCCACACACCCCGGTGAAATTTTGCGCGAAGATGTTTTGCCTGCGCTGAACATGCCAGTGAGTACGGCCGCTACGCAGCTTGGTGTGAGCCGCGCTATGTTGCACCGAATTTTATCTGGCACTCACGGCGTTTCGCCCAATATGGCTTTGCGGCTTGGAAAATTCTGCGGCAATGGACCAGAGCTTTGGTTGAACATGCAAAGGGCGCATGATCTTTGGCATGCGGAGCGAGAGATGCGGGCTGAGCTTGCGAAGATACCGACGCATAAGGCTGCGTGATTTGACTAGAACCAAGCAAATCTTTTTGTTTGAATGTTGGCTTTTAGCAACCATTGTCTTGATCACATTTTGGTTTTTTGGGAAACCTGCGGATGACGTTGCACGACTAGCAAGAAGTTCAAAGTCATTTGCACCTGAGCGCCTAATTGAGGGCGAGTGGACATTCTTTTGTGCAAGTGGCAACGCTGACATTGACAGTGCGGCCACTCACTTTGTTTTGGCTTCGCGCTTCGCGCAGAAAAATAGTCTAAAATATGATGGGCCATCAAAATATCAAAATGACTGGAATGGTTGGCCCGTAATTTTTGTGAATAGAAATGGTAACTACAAAGTCTATGCCCTCTATTTTCACGAGTTCACTTTTTCTAATGAAACCGAATTGTGTGGGAAGATCGGAAGTTCTGCTATTGAAGTTGCTGCCGATGGAAGTATGCAGATTATCTCAAAGCGTTGAAGACAATCAAATCGAAATGGTGAGTCAAACTCACCACCGCTCATTCAAATCTGCCGCTTTGAACTTGGAGCGAATGAGGGCACAATACCCCATCAATCGTCATCACGACGAAAGTCGAGATGACGGAGTTTTGGGGAATTTAACATGAGCCTAGTTGAAGATGTAACCAAGCGCCGAGGGGGCCGTGATGCGCGGCGCACTTTGCGTTCTACTGCAATTCCCATGTCCAAGGCCGCGGTTCGGCCTGGCATGGTGGGTGGGCAATATAAGCCGCTGAAGGATGCGGATATGGTTCGCATCCATCAAACAGCGCTGAAACTTTTGAATGATGTAGGTTTGGCTCGCGCCATTCCGTCTTGCATTGAAGCGATGACGGCGCGGGGGTGTTTTATGCGCGACAATGGGCGGCTTTGCATTCCATCCGCTTTGGTGGAGGATATTCTCGCGTCATGTGCCAAGAATTTCGTTCTCCATGCGCGAAAGCCTGAGCTGGATATGGAGCCTTGGGGCAACAAGGTTTATTTTGGCACGGCGGGTGCTGCTGTGCATATAGTTGAGATTGAATCGAATTCTTATCGCGAATCTTATCTGGCTGATCTTTATGACGCGGCGCGGATTGTGGACACGTGCGAGCACATTCATTTTTTCCAGCGTTCACTGACCGCGCGCGATATGCTGAACGGGCATGATCTCGACATTAACACACTCTATGCCTCGCTTGCAGGCACGCAGAAACATGTGGGCACTTCGATGGTGGAACCTGCACATGTGGAAGAGTGTTTGCAGATTTTGCACTATGTGGCTGGTGGTGAGAAAAAGTGGCGAGAGCGGCCGTTTGTTTCGCAATCAAATTGCTTTGTGGTGCCGCCCTTGAATTTTGCTGAAGATGCGTGCGCCTGTTTGGAAGTGGCGGCGCGGGGCGGAATGCCAGTGTTGCTCTTATCGGCGGCGCAAGCGGGGGCTACGGCTCCGGCTGCTTTGGCTGGCACAGTGGTGCAAGCGGTGGCTGAATGTTTGGCTGGTTTGGTTTACATCAATTGTGTGGTGCCGGGTGCCATTGCCATTTGGGGGCCGTGGCCGTTTGTATCGGATTTACGCACCGGTGCCATGAGTGGTGGTTCGGGTGAGCAGGCTTTGATCACCTCGGCTTGCGCGCAGATGGGGCATTATTTTGGCCTCACTGTGGGTTCAGCTGCTGGCATGTGTGATGCTAAAATGCCGGATATTCAAGCTGGCTATGAAAAAGGTTTGACCGCTGGAATTTCGGCAATGAGTGGCATTAACTTGATGTATGAATCGGCGGGTATGCACGCCTCATTGCTGGGCTTCTGTTTAGAGAGCCTTCTCATCGATAATGATATGCTGGGTGCCATTAACCGCAACGTGCGTGGCATTGAGGTGACGGAAGATACGCTGTCGCTCGATGTGATTACTGAGACGTGCCTTGAGGGGCCGGGGCATTATTTAGGTTCCAATCAAACGCTGACCATGATGCAGACTGAATATATTTATCCGGCCATGGCCAACCGCATGAGCCCTAAAGAATGGAACGAGGCTGGCAAGCCTGATATTTTATCGAAAGCAATTGCGCGGAAGAAGGAAATTCTTTCGACTTATTATCCAGAGTATATTCCCTTGGAGATTGACGCGATTATCCGCCAACACCACGACATTAAATTGCCAAGAGAAGTGATGGAGATTGGCGACCCGCGCTGGATGAAGTAAGAGGTCAAGGATGGAACACCCCATCCTCACCCGCATCGCCCGCGAAACATTTACGCCGCTGGGTTGGTTTTCACCTGCTGATATGGGCGAGACCAAGCAAGTTATTCTCATTGGCAATGTGGGGCCTGATATGTTTCGGCGTTTTACGCGGTCTGGTGCGCCCACCATGGATGAGTGGACACGGGCGGTGGTGGAACCATTGGCGGAGGACTTGGGTGCAAGAGCCGTGTTTCCATTTGATAAGCCCGCCCTGCCCTTTCTCTCATGGGCAAGGCGCGGAGGTGCCGGGCATGTTTCTCCGCTGGGTTTAAACATACATTCCACATATGGATTATGGCACGCATATCGAGCTGCTTTATTATTTCCCGTTGAATTTGATTTGCCACGCAGTTCTGCTGGCGCTCACCCTTGTGAAGCTTGCATTTCGAAACCATGCCTATCTGCCTGCCCGGTTAGCGCTTTTGACGGTTCTACCTATAATGTTGCCGCTTGTGGTGAGCACATCAAAACTGAACAAGGGGCAGACTGCATGGATGCTGGATGTTTGGCGCGCAGGGCTTGCCCTGTTGGCCAAAGTTTTACATATTCAAAACCACAAGCACAATTTCATATGAGGGCGTTTCGTGAGCTACGATAGAATTAAGAAAAAACTTGCTGCTGGCGAAACCATCATTCTGGATGGCGGCACCGGCACTGATATTCAACGCCGTGGTGCGCCCATGAGTGGTGAGACATGGTGTGCTGATGTGAACGCCACACATGGCGAAATTATTCGTGCCGTGCATGATGATTATATTCGCGTTGGCTCTGATATTATTGCCGCCAACACTTTTGCCACAAGCCCTCTTTCGTTTAACGCCTATGGCCGCGATACCGAGTTGGCTACCCTTGATGCATTAGCAGTGGGTTATGCCAAGGCTGCGGCAGAAGGGCATGATGTGGCAGTGGCCGGATCATTCTCCACACAACGCCCAGTTATTGTGGGCACTGATCGTACTGATTTGAGCAAGAACTGGACTCGCAATGAAGCCATGGTTTTGTTTCGCCGCAAAGCCCAGCACTTAAAGACACTTGGTGTTGATCTGATTATGATGGAGATGATGCGCGACACTGATTACTCCTTATGGGCCTGCGAAGCTGCCATGGAAACGGGGCTTCCGGTGTGGATTGGCATCTCGGTTGAAAAGCACGGTGATGAGTTGACTGGCTTTGGCCGTGAAGATCAAAACTTTGAAGATGTGGCGCAAGCTCTGTCCGCGCTAAAGCCTGAAGTCATTTCAATTATGCACACATCACCAAACACCACCGACGAAGCGCTTTCTGTTTTGAGAAAATATTGGCATGGCCCGATCGGCACTTATCCTGAATGCGGATATCATGCAGCCCCTGATTGGCAATTTGTTGATGTGATTGCGCCTGCTGATTTGGTGCAGAAATCATATGATTGGCACAAGTTGGGGGCCACGATTTATGGGGGCTGCTGTGGTATTGGACCAGACCATATTCACGCCTTGGCCAAAGAATTCAAACAATGAAATCCGGATCATGTTTATGTGGCTCTGTTGCCTTTGAAATACATGGGCCTATGGATGACGTGGTTGCCTGCCATTGCACGCAATGCCGCAAGATGACGGGAAATTATTGGGCATCTACCCATGTGGCAGATTCCGATTTAAAGTTTACCAAGCAAGATGGTTTGAAATGGTTTGCTTCAAGTGCAGAAGCCAAACGCGGGTTTTGCAAAGAGTGTGGTTCAAGTCTTTTTTGGAAATCCAATGATAGTCAAGCGACATCCCTTTGCGCAGGCGCAATCGATGGCAAAACTGATTTGAAATTGGGCGGGCATATTTATTGTGAATCGGCTGGCGACTATTATGAGATTGTTGGCGGGGCCTATCAAAAAGCCAAGTGGTAAGGTTGCCCACAGGCTGAATTGCAACTGGTATGTTTGGTGATTACTTGTAACTTGAATCAATGAATCAGCACCAGAAGCCACACCGTGTTAAGTTTTTGCGCAATGCAGCACTCGCTGCTCTCGTGGCAGGTGGCATTTGGTATTATATGCAGCCTCCGGCTCATAAGGCTTCGGCAAACCCACAAGCAGAAATTTTGGAAATTGGCATTGCCAATGCTGCATCTTACCAAATCTCTATGTGGGTGCTCGCTGGCTCAACTTCTGATTCCGTTCCTGGCATTGCGCATGTTGTGGAGCACCTTAAATTTAAAGCCAATGATGGCAGCGGCTTTGTGGCTTTTAATGCCATTCCAGGCTCGTCTTCTAATGCAGCAACGACTTATGATTCCACGCGCTATGATCTATATCTGCCGCCAGAAGGCGTGGACAAAGCTTTGGAGACACTTTCAACAATTGTGTTGCCCATGAAAATTTCTGAGGCTGATTTGAAGCTTGAGAAAACCATTGTGCAGCAGGAACTTTTACAGCGCAGCCAAAGCGACCCTGATACACCGTTTTTCCAAGCGTTTTTCGCAAAGCTATACCACGACCTGCCTTATGAACATTCGCCGGGTGGCACCCAAGAATCTGTAGCCAGCGTGAGTTTGAAGAATGTGCTGGATTTTGATGCGGCTCATTATTCAGGCAGCAAGGTGTTTTTGTCAATTTCAGGACCAGAGTTAACAGCAGCGCAGCGCCGCACAATTGAACGAGTGTTTCCAGGTTCAGCAATTGCGCGCATCAGTGTGGCGCGAAATTTGACTATGCTTCGAGATGACGCGGAGCTTTTGCCGCGCCCGGTTTTGTTACCCCCGCCAACAATACCCTTGCTTTTAGCTGAAGAAATATCGGCGGAAAAAATCTCGCCAAGGGCGCGCAGCATTAAAATGAGTTTTGCGAAAATTATCTCTGCACCAACCGAATGGAAATCTGTTGTGGCTGCTGGCATATTAAGAAGTGCTGTTGTGAGCCGCTTGCCCGATGGCTTGCATGATCTCATTTCGGAAGAGCGGCAATTGGTGCAAAGTTGGAGTTTTTCAGTTGACCGATTATTTGAAGGTGTTTGGCAAATTAACTTCAGTGCTGACGTGGAAAATGGTGTTGACCCCAAAGATGTGCAGCTGGACTTAGAAACTTATTTGACAAAGCTTGCAGAAACTGGCCTTTCGCCGGCCAGCTTTGAACGACTTAAAGCACGAAATTTTCTCGTGAGTGAATGGGAGAATGCGGGCGCGCGGGCCAACGAATTAGCAGATAGCAGTTTGCATTACGGTTACGACAAAGCAATTTCTTATATGGATAGTTTGCGCAATGCGAAAATTGAAGATGTGAATGCGTTGCTGAAACTATTGCAAAGGCCAGGCCGTGTTGGGGTTGCATTGTTAAAGCCAGAAGGAGTTTTGCAATGAAAATGCTAGCGCTGATTTTTTCAATTCTGCTTTTCTGTGCGGGTTTTGCCAATGCAGAAAGCCTTCCATTGGTTTCACTTATATCTAAACACGGCATTGTATTCACTTATCTCCGCTCTGATTTGCAAGATACGGTTGCCATATCAATCGCCTTTCGCGGGGGCATGGCTTCTGATGATGTGAATGGCCCGGCCACAGCATATTTAGCACCCGGCCTGATGACGGCTGGGGCTGGAGGCAAGAGCAATTCTGAATTGTTTGAAGCTTTTCAAGACGTGGGTGGCTCGTTTTCACTCTCCACAAACACCGATCAAACTTATGCTGAACTCTCAGCACCTTCAAAAGGCATTGTAGGTGCTGCAAAGCTGGCCAATATGGTTTTGACCAAACCTGATTTTCCAGAAATTAAATTGCAGCGACGGCGCGAGGCGTTAGCCGAACGTGTAGAAGAAATTAATGCCTATCCTGAAACGGCAATGCAGAAAGCATTCAATTTGGCAGTGGCTGAACTTCATGCCTATCAAAATTATTTCAGCCCAACTGTTGAATCTATTCGCCGCGTAACGTCGGCTGATCTGCGGCCGTGGGTGGCCAAACACCTCACGCGTGATCGCATTTTGGTAGCGGTGGTGGGCAATTTAGAAAACCATAAAGTGCAAGAAATTGTTGATCTGGTGCTCAATGGTTTGCCAGAGCGTTCTGACTTGCCTGACACCCCGCGCATGATTTTTAAACCCATACCGACTGCACCAATCCGCGTGGCTTTTGAAACTGGTGACCAGGCCATTCTCAATTTTGGCATGGCGCAGAATTTTCGCGCTGATTTAAAACAGTGGTTGGCCGTGTCAATGCTTGCGCAAATTTTCACGGGCGATCAAAAATCACGGCTGTTTAAAGATATTCGCGAGTCTTCGGGTGCAACTTATGGTTTGCAACCAAACCTCGCATTTTATGAAGCGATGCTATTGAATGGGGTTTCTGGTCGAATTGCCAAGGATAAGGTGGATAAAACCGTGGCACTTGTTACAAAGTCTTGGAATAAGTTTCGTGAAGAAGGGCCCACTGATGTTGAGATTGCCAATGCGCGCGCCAATATGCGGCAACTTATTGGCAATGTGTCGCGTGATCACACGCGGCTATCGAGCTTTATTCGCGACTATATGACGGGGCATTGGTCGGCCGAAGAGATTAGCAAATTGCCGATGCTCATTGAGGAGATCGATCTCAAAAATAAAGACACGCTCAAGGATTTGTTTCCTGCAAATCCAATTATTGTGATTGCGCAATGATTGGGCTAGGTGGTGGGTGAAAGTTACAGACATGAATACTGCCACCACAACCAACATGTATGATTTACCACCAATTCCCCGCTGGCTGGGCTTTATTGCCGCTTGTGTGGGCATGTTTATGGCTATTTTAGATATACAAGTGGTTGTAACTTCGCTGCCTGTAATTGAAGAAGCGCTTGGCATTGGCGCGGATCAAATGAGCTGGATTCAAACCTCTTATTTGATCGCCGAGGTTGTTGCCATTCCGTTGACAGGATTGTTGATGCGGGTTTTCACCATGCGTTGGCTGTTGGTGGGAAGCTTAATCACTTTCACGGTGGCTTCTCTGGGCTGCGCGGCTAGCGGTGGCTTTACGGACCTTCTCCTCTGGCGGGTGATGCAAGGCATTGCTGGGGGGCTGCTCATTCCATTGGTTTTCACCAGCATATTTCTTTTGTTCCCGGCTGGCGTTCAGCAAACGGTGGCGACGACACTGGGTGGATTTTTGGCTGTGTTGGCGCCAACACTGGGGCCTGTTGCCGGCGGATGGTTGACCGAGAATTATAGTTGGCACTGGTTGTTCCTGATCAACATTATTCCAGGCTGTCTTGCAATGATAACAGCTGTGCTGTGTTTGCCGCGTGGGAACACAAATTTCAAATTGCTCAGGTCGCTTGATTGGCTGTCTCTTCTGTGGATGGGTTTGGGTCTGGCTATTTTGTTGATCGGCTTGAAAGAAGCGCCGAGTGAGGGTTGGACTTCGCCATTTGTTCTCGGCTGTTTTATTTCAGTGCCAATTTTTGCGTGGTTGCTGTGGCGCAGACCTAACCCGGCCATTATGTTCCATCTGTTTGAAGATCGGGCGTTAAGCTTTGGCTGCATGCTCAGCTTTTTGTTGGGCTTCTGCTTGTTTGGTGCAGTTTACCTTATGCCCGTGTTTTTGGCCTTCGTGCGCGGGCATGGGCCAATTGAAATTGGCATGGTGACTTTGGTGA
Source organism: Aestuariivirga sp. (assembly GCA_043759965.1). GTDB lineage: Bacteria > Pseudomonadota > Alphaproteobacteria > Rhizobiales > Aestuariivirgaceae > Aestuariivirga. Next base: position 51,277 of record JAYUPT010000005.1, read on the forward strand.
GTGGGGCTGCTCAATTGATAGTCGCACCTTTTGTGGTGCAACTTGATCGCCGCTTTGATGCGCGCCTGCTTTCTGCCATTGGTTTTGGAGTTTTTGCGATAGGGCTATATATGGACGCCAATTTGAACATCGAGTCAGATTATGACGCATTGTATTGGCCGCAGATTGTGCGTGGCTTTGCCATTGCGCTCTGCATTTTGCCGCCCATCCGTTTTGCCTTGGCACTGACACCACTCGACAAGATTGGAGATGCCAGCGGGCTGTTCAATGTGTCGCGCAACATTGGTGGCGCAATCGGCATTGCCTTGCTTGACACTGTTATGTTCAGCCGCTCGCCTGATTTTACCCAGAATATTATGGATTTGGTGAAAACCAGCCCAGCAGCAGCAGCAGCCATTTTGCAAATGGATGTGTCAGATATCCCAACTCCGGACGATGCCACTGGCCTTATGTCTATTATCGACGCCGCGCAGGGGGCTGGCCTCACCATGGCCATTAACGAATGTTGGATATTATTGGGCAGCGTTGCCCTGCTCGCTTTGCCGATTCTTTTTATCCTTGGCCCGATTCGGAGTGCACTTCCATCAGCAAAACTCTCGCGGGACGCGCATCCAGTACCAAGTGTTACGACCTGAAGGTGAATTTGCCTTCGCCACACGGCAAATTTATTTTTTTGATTTTTTCGGTTTGAACCTTGACGGCTGTCAAGCCTTTCCGTTCGGTGATCCACAACATGACTAAGCTTGTGTCTTAAATCCAAGTAACACTTGAGCTTGCGGGCAGAATCGGGCGAAGGTACGCTTATGCACAGGAATGATGAACCTGTGGACACAATATCTGGTATTAACTTCTCGTTAACACACTAGATGTTGACACTAATTGTTCACTGTATTACCTTCCTCTTCCAAGGTCGTGCAGCGGAATGAAGGCAAACCTGCCAGTTCTGCGTGAGTGCAAATAGCTTTTATATTGTTTTTATAGAGTGAGCAGTCAGCACGCGTTGGGGGGCGATAATATTCGCCAAAACAGGGATTAGCGTAAACACGGGTGGGTAACTTCCGTGCGCGTTTTTGCGCGTGCGCTAACAATTTTGAAGACTTCTTTAGGGGCACTAAAATGCGCATTGAACGGAAATATACCAAGGCTGGCCAAGCAACTTATGCGGGACTCGATTTCCGCACCGCTGTGAGCGAAATCAAGAACCCTGATGGTTCTATCGTGTTTCGCTTGGCTGATATTGAGGTGCCCTCAACATGGAGCCAAGTGGCCACTGATATTCTGGCACAAAAATATTTCCGCAAAGCCGGTGTTCCAAAAGCCTTGAAGCGTGTTGAAGAAGAAACCGTTCCAGCATGGTTGTGGCGTTCAATTGCTGATGATGAAGCACTGGCACATTTGCCTTTGAAAGAACGTACCCGTGGTGAATTATCGGCTCAAGAAGTGTTCAACCGCCTTGCTGGCACTTGGACCTATTGGGGCTGGAAGGGCAATTATTTTACGACAGAAGAAGATGCTCGCGCGTTTTATGACGAGCAATGCTTCATGCTGGCCACGCAGAAATGCGCACCAAATTCACCACAGTGGTTTAACACTGGCTTGCATTGGGCTTATGGCATTGATGGCCCAGCACAGGGACACCATTATGTTGACCATGAAACTGGCAA
>JAYUPT010000006.1:0-2283 GCA_043759965.1 Aestuariivirga sp.
GCATAAAACCACGGGTCGCGTGCGGCCTGTTTTTCGCGCAGCCAAGTGGTGAAAATTTCTTCGGAGGCAAATGGCCCGTAAGCCATGTAAGACCAGAGGTCACTATCAGCGCCCGCAATCGAAGCATAAAGCGGTTTCGCATGGCGCTCCACTTGAATTGGGTCCAGCCTAATCCAACGGCCAGGAATAGGGCGAAGGTCTGGAAGCGTGCCGGGGGGCAGGGAAACAACAATTGGGCCGACGATGTTTTTGCTCATGTGTGCTTCTTAGGTTGAGAGTACGTTTCAATCAATTTTTTTATCTGTCATCCCGAAGAAAGTCGGGACCCAGACTCAACTCAAATACCGAGCCAGCATTTCTGGGTCCCGACTTTCGTCTGGATGACAGTGGTAAATATTTTTAAACCGACTATTGAAGTTATCATGTCCATCCTGCTTGATGCCGCCCTGCCCGCCATATCCGCTTTGCCCATGAATCAGCGCCTCATGGCTTTGGACCTTGGAGCCAAAACCATCGGCGTGGCCACGGCTGATTATACAAGACAATTGGCCACCCCGCGCCACACTGTAGTCCGCACAAAATTCACACCCGATGCGCAAAGCCTGATCAAATTCGCCGCCGCTGAAAACGTCGGCCTCATCGTGCTGGGCCTGCCCCTCAACATGGACGACACCGAAGGCCCACGCTGCCAATCCACCCGAACCTTCGCCAGAAATTTCGGCAAACTCTCGCCCCTGCCCATCATCTTTTGGGATGAACGCCTCTCCAGTTTTGAAGCCGAACAGCAGATGATTGAAGCCGGAATGCGCCACGAAAAACGCCAAGCCAACATCGACAAATTGGCAGCGGCAATTATTTTGCAGAGCTTGCTGGATGCGGTGAGGTGATTGCCCGCCTGAAAAATTTCGGCACTGCTCTAGTTAGTTTTAACCGCCCGCATTAATTTATCAATGGCATCTGCATCAATCGGTTTGCTAAAATGATAGCCTTGCATTTCATCACAATTGTTATCACGCAGAAATTCAACTTGCTCGGCGGTTTCTACACCTTCGGCAATAACCCGGAGATTTAACTTTTGTCCCAGAGAAATTACAGCACTGGCCACGGCTTTATCGCTGTCGTTGCTGGGCAGATTGTTGATGAATGACTTGTCAATTTTCAACCTTGCTACGGGAAAGGTTTTGAGGGCGCTCAGGCTGGAATACCCCGTGCCAAAGTCATCAATTGCAATCTGAACGCCAAAACGTTCCAACTCTTCCATCGTCGCAACAGCCTGCTCGACGTTTTGCATAATAAGGCTTTCGGTAATCTCGAGCTCAAGATATTTTGCCTCAAGCCCGCTTTCCTCTAGAGCGTGAATGACCCGGCTGATCAAGTTCTTTTCCCTGAATTGTCGGGCCGAAACATTCACGCAAACATTCATATGTGGTAGTCCGGCATCTTGCCATGCCTTGTTTTGCCGACACGCTTCATGCAGAACCCAGTCTCCGATTGTCACAATCAATCCGGTTTCTTCTGACAACGGGATAAATTTAACCGGGGAGACCATGCCACGCGTGGGATGCATCCAGCGGATTAAGGCTTCGACTGCAAAAACTTGCCCGGTTCGTAAATCAACTTGCGGCTGGTATAGAAGGATAAATTCGGACCGCGCCACAGCGTTGCGCAACTCTTCCTGCAACTCGAATTTTTCATGAACTTTGATATTCATTTCTGGCGTATAGAACTGGAAATTATCACGGCCAATTTCCTTGGCGCGGTACATTGCGGCATCAGCATTTGCTAAAAGTGCTTCGGCATCAAGCCCGTCATTGGGGTAGTTAGCAATTCCAATGCTGCTCGTTACCTGAAGATCATGGCCTTCAATATGAACAGTTTCGGCAATTGCAGTTCTGATTTTTTGTAAGGTTTCAGAAATAACAACAGCATTCTTTGGTTGATCGAGGAGGAGGATAACGAATTCATCACCACCAAGGCGAACCACAGTATCAGTTGTTCGCACACAACTGGACATCCGGCTTGCAACTGTTTTCAAGAGTTCATCGCCGGCATTGTGGCCCAAGCTGTCATTGACGGTTTTGAAATTGTCGAGATCGAGGAATACCACCGACACCCATTTGTCATAGCGCTGTGCATAGAGAACAGCTTGTGAAAGTCGGTCCTTCAAAAGGGTGCGATTGGGAAGCCCAGTCAGTGCATCATGGTTAGCCATAAATTGAATGCGGTCAGCCGCCTGCTTGCGTTCAATAGCGATTCCTGCAATGCGAGTTGAAACGTCAATGA
>JAYUPT010000007.1:0-2278 GCA_043759965.1 Aestuariivirga sp.
AAGCGACGACCTTTAAAACCATGATGCATAATATATCTCCTTACTTAACGCTGGCCGCCTCAGCGGCCATATATTTCTTAGGGCGATTTTGACTTTCCAAGAAAAGTCAAAACGCTTTAGTAGTGGCTTTCCATTTTCTTGGCCAGCTCATCAATATTTTCTGGCGGCCAATTGGTAACTTCCATGCCGAGATGCAAGCCCATCTGAGCCAACACTTCTTTAATTTCATTGAGCGACTTGCGGCCAAAGTTTGGTGTGCGCAACATTTCAGCTTCTGATTTCTGAATAAGATCGCCGATGTAAACAATGTTGTCGTTCTTCAGGCAATTTGCTGAACGCACAGACAATTCCAACTCATCAACTTTCTTGAGGAGAGCGGCATTGAAAGGAAGTTCCGAACGCACTTCTTCAACAACAGCCGTTGATGGCTCGCTGAAATTGATGAACACTGAAATTTGGTCTTGAAGAATGCGGGCAGCATAAGCCACGGCATCTTCAGGGGTAACAGCGCCATTGGTTTCAACAGTCATAATCAACTTGTCATAATCAAGGATCTGACCTTCGCGGGTGTTTTCAACACGGAATGAAACACGGCGCACTGGTGAGTAAATTGAGTCAACTGGAATAAGACCAATTGGCGCATCTTCAGCGCGGTTGCGCTCCGCAGGCACATAACCCTTGCCGTTGTTCACAGTAAATTCAATGCGAAGTTCAGCACCTTGATCTAATGTGCAAATCACATGGTCTGGGTTCAGAATTTGAACATCGGCTGATTGTTGAATGTCGCTGGCGCGCACAACACCTGGGCCTTCTTTCTTCAGCGTCAGGCGCTTTGGGCCTTCAGCATGCATCACGAAAGCAATTTCCTTGATGTTCATAATCATGTCGGTCACGTCTTCACGCACACCAGCAATGGATGAGAACTCATGCAACACGCCGTCGATTTGCACGGCCGTTACAGCCGCACCTTGAAGTGACGATAAAAGAATGCGGCGCAGCGCGTTGCCCAAAGTGGTGCCGAAGCCGCGTTCCAAAGGTTCAGCAACCACAGTTGCCATACGCTTCTTGTCTTTGCCCGATTGAATATCAATCTTGCTTGGACGGATAAGCTCTTGCCAGTTCTTTTGATTGACCTGCATGTTCATGTTCCCGTTAGCCTCCGAAAAGCAACGAAGCTTTTCAAACTCGGTTATATATTGGCAGCGCAGATCCGGATGACACGCGCCGCAGTTAAACTGTTAGATACGGCGCTTCTTTGGTGGGCGGCAGCCGTTATGGGGGATTGGCGTAATATCGCGAATCGAAGTCACTTGCAGGCCAGCAGCCTGAAGCGCACGAAGCGCTGATTCACGGCCAGAACCAGGGCCAGTCACTTCCACTTCTACAGTGCGCATCCCATTTTCGATGGCAGCTTTAGCAACTTGTTCGCCAGCCAACTGAGCAGCATAAGGCGTTGACTTGCGTGAACCCTTGAAACCCATTTTGCCAGCTGATGCCCAGCAAATTGTATTGCCTTGCACATCAGTGATGGTGATTGTTGTGTTGTTGAACGATGAATTAACATGCACCACACCTGATGACACGTTTTTACGTTCTTTACGGCGCGTACGCCCTGCATCTTTAGCCATTTTTGTCTAGCCTCACTTCTTCTTGCCAGCAATGGCTTTAGCCGGACCCTTGCGGGTGCGGGCGTTGGTGTGGGTACGTTGACCACGAACAGGTAGGCCCTTGCGGTGACGCAAACCACGGTAGCAACCTAAATCTGTCAGGCGCTTAATGTTCATGGAAATTTCGCGGCGAAGATCGCCTTCCACGGTGTAATCACGATCAATGATTTCGCGGATCGCCAAAATCTCAGCATCTGAAAGTTCATTCACACGCTTGGAAGCAGGAATCTTAACTTCAGCACAGATGACCTTGGAATTAACTGGCCCAATGCCATTGATGTAGCGAAGCGCGATTTCTACGCGCTTACCAGTCGGAATGTTTACGCCAGCAATACGGGCCACAGGTAATCTCCTAATAATTTCAAAAGCTTGCGCTCTTGGGAAAAATTCATTTCTTTCGTCTAGACTCGTGCTCAAAAGCACAAGGCCGCACCCAGAGAAGCACCCTCCCCCAAGTCAGCCTGTCTTGCGACTGAGAATTGCCGTGTCCTTAGAGTGGAATCGCAAGCGCGTCAACCCAAAGAGTGTGGAAATTCTAAGCCTTAGCCAAGCTAATCACGGCCTCAACTTCACGGGTAACATCCGCAATGTCGGCCATGCCGTCGATCACA
>JAYUPT010000008.1:0-2268 GCA_043759965.1 Aestuariivirga sp.
TTATTATATTGAGCCATATATCCTAAAGCTTGCGGCGTCGATCCATGCGCGCCTGCAATATCATCCCACCCACGCGGATTTGGAACTCCGGACCTTCCCGTATAGGGGTAGCAAAAATAAATCGCCCTGCCCCTCACATGCCTCGGACTAACATGGCCGCCACTGCTGCTCAGCAATTCTACATCTGGCAAGGCCTGCCCAATTAAATACTGCATGGCCTTACCCGCGATCGCGCAACACACGCGATTTTTCACGGTCCCAATCACGGTTCTTAATCGTCTCGCGCTTATCGATATTTTTCTTGCCCTTGGCCAAAGCAATATCCACCTTCACGCGTCCACGCAGATTGAAAAACATTTTAAGCGGAATAATCGTCAAGCCTTCGCGCAAAATACCAACCGCCAGCCGATCAATTTCTTTGCGATTGAGCAGCAATTTGCGCGGGCGCTTTTGTTCGTGGTTGAACTGGTTGGCTTCACGATATTCAGCAATGTTGGTGTTGATTAAAAACAGCTCTTTGCCCTTCATCGCGGCATAGGATTCAGCAAGATTAACATGACCCTCACGCAATGATTTAACCTCGGAACCTCTCAGTTCAATGCCAGCTTCAAAGCTTTGCATAATCTCATAATCATAGCGCGCACGCCGATTATCAGACACCACTTTGATGCCTTCTTGCTTCCTATTGGCCTTGGCACCACCTGCTTTTGACGACATATCAGTTCAGCAAACCTGCATGAACCAACGCTTCACGCACGGCAACCTTGGTGCTTTCTGTCACTGGAATAAGCGGAAGCCGCGCTTCAGCTGAGCATAGGCCAAGAATTTCAGCAGCATATTTCACCGGGCCGGGGCTCGATTCAACAAACAATGCGTGGTGCAATGGCATGAGCAAATCTTGCAGCTGCAAGGCCTTGGCATAATCACCACTTAATGTGGCCGCCTGCAAATCCGCGCAGAGGCGCGGTGCCACGTTAGCCGTCACCGAGATGCAACCAACCCCACCATGGGCATTAAACCCAAGGGCCGTTCCATCTTCACCCGAAAGTTGAATAAACTTGGTGCCTGAAGCCAAACGTTGGCGCGAAGGCCGTGTCAAATCTGCCGAAGCATCTTTGGTGCCAATAATGTTTTTGAAATCATGTGAAAGTCTCGCCAAAGTTTCAACCGAGATACTGGCAACCGTGCGCCCTGGCACATTGTAAACAAAAATCGGAATATCCACCGCTTGCGCAATAGCTTTATAATGCGCATAAATGCCATCCTGTGTGGGCTTGTTATAATAAGGCACTACAACTAAAGCAGCATCAGCACCCGCTTCTTTAGCATGGCGCGTGTATTCAATGGCTTCAGAAGTGTTGTTAGAACCAGCACCCGCAATTACAGGAACTCGGCCTTTGGCTTCGATCACACAAATGCGCACCACAGCTTTATGCTCATCAGGTGTTAAAGTTGGGCTTTCACCTGTGGTGCCCACCGGCACCAAACCAAGGCTACCCTCTTTAATCTGCCAGTTTACAAATTTGCGGAACGATTGCTCATCAAAAGCACCGTCCTTCATTGGCGTGATCAAAGCTGGAATTGAACCCTTAAATTGCACGAAAAACCTCATTGGTAAGAAATTAGAAACCATAGACTGATTAAGTCGGCGGCAACATAGTATGGCCAATTGAATACGGCAAGACTGAGTCGAGACTTCATTATTGACAAAACTCGAACTTAATTGCCAATTATCAGCTGCGCCAAATGAACAACGCAAGAATCAGGTAAATAATTTTAATGCTCAATCAAATATCACGGCGCAAATTTATTGGTGGCTTGCTCACAGCAACAGCTGTTGCAATGATTCCATTAAGCACCGCTGCTGTGGCTGGACCCTCTGGCCTTGCTATTCAAGCCGTGCAGCGAGCACTTGCTGGGGATTTTAAGGGAGCTGGTGATTTTGCCCAGCAGTCTGGCGATGGCTCAGCCATAAAGCTGGTGGAATTGCTTTTCCTGAAAGACTACGGCGCCCAAGCAGGTTACACCCGCATCATGGCATTCTTGCATGCTGCCCCCAAATGGCCGCTCACCGAAACTTTGATGAAACGTGCTGAGCAAGCGCTTTATGAAAACAATCAAGACGCAAACACCACTCTACAACATTTCAGCATAAAATCACCCGTAACACCCTTCGGCATGGTCGCTTTGGCACGGGCCCTTTATACAACTGGAGATACCGAACGCGCGCGCAAATGGTTGATGGCGGCTTGGCTAAATTCCAAAACT
>JAYUPT010000009.1:0-5525 GCA_043759965.1 Aestuariivirga sp.
AAGCCCTTGCCGCATGAAAAACTCCGCGCCCAATAGCTCACCTGATGCGCGATATATAGCGCGATTTCTGGAAATGATGAGTGCCGAGCGCGGTGCCGCCGCCAATTCACTCGCAGCTTATGGCCGCGATTTACAATCTTATCTTGAATATCTGGTTGGCGTGGGCAGCCCGCTTAAATCCGCAACAACTGATGATGTGCGCGGCTTTTTGGCTGAAGCAGAACATTTGGGGCTGGCGCGCACCACGGCGGCGCGCAGGCTTTCAGCGGTTAAACAGTTTCATGGTTTTTTGCAGGCTGAGGGTGTTTGCGCTGATAACCCAGCGGTGATTGTGGAAGGCCCGCGTGCGGCAAAGCCCTTGCCCAAAATGCTGAATGACGGGCAAATGGTGGGGCTTTTGGCTGCTGTTGAAGAGCGGGTTCAGAAATCTGAAAAAAAAGCTCTGTTTAAGGCCTTACGGATGCAATGTTTGCTCGAACTTCTTGCCGCCACCGGGCTTCGCGTTTCAGAATTGGTGGGATTATCTTACCGAGCGGCTTTAACCGACGATGTGTTTCTCACCATTAAAGGCAAAGGTGGGCGCGAACGCATTGTGCCCATATCGAATCGGGCGCGGGGGTTCCTCACAGCTTATGTGAAAGTACTGAAGGCCGAAACTGAACAGGAACCGAAGTTTTTATTTCCCTCGCATGGGGCAGGCGGGGCGCTCACCAGACAGCATTTTGCGCTGGAGCTTAAAAGCTTGGCACGGGCAGCGGGGCTTGATGCCGCCACAGTTTCTCCCCATGTGCTGCGCCATGTGTTTGCCAGTGAACTTTTGGCTCATGGAGCAGATTTGCGAAGCGTTCAGCAAATGCTAGGCCATGCCGATATTTCAACCACGCAAATCTATACGCATGTGCAGGCGGAACGCTTAAAAGAGGTTGTGGAAAAATTTCACCCGCTGGCAAAAAAAGGTTCAAGTTGACTTTGGTCGCCTGCATTGCCAGAAACGCCGCCACCACTATAGCTCCGAGGGATTATGATAGCATTTCTTGATTTTGAAGCCCCAGTTGCCGATCTTGAAGGCAAGATTGCTGAATTGCGCAATATGGCGCAAGGCGATGCCAAGATTTCTATCGCTGATGATGTGAAATCATTAGAGAAAAAAGCCAACAAAATTCTGAATGATCTCTATTTGGCGCTAACCCCGTGGCAAAAAGCGCAAGTTGCACGTCACCCTGATCGCCCGCATGCTTTGAATTATATCGAACATTTGATCACCGATTTTGTGCCGCTGGCAGGGGATCGTAAATTTTCGGAAGATGAAGCTGTGGTTGGCGGTCTTGGGCGCTTTCATGGCCAAGCCGTTGTGGTGATTGGCCAAGAAAAGGGCTCTGATACGGCAAGCAGGCTTAAGCATAATTTTGGTATGGCGAAACCGGAAGGGTACCGCAAGGCCGTGCGCCTGATGGAAATGGCAGACCGGTTTGGTTTGCCAGTGATTACATTTGTGGACACATCGGGTGCTTATCCAGGTGTGGATGCGGAAGAGCGCGGCCAGGCTGAAGCCATTGCACGCTCCACTGATTGTTGTTTGAGTTTGGGTGTTCCCATGGTTTCGGTGATCATCGGTGAAGGTGGTTCGGGCGGGGCCATTGCCATTGCCACGGCCAACACTGTGTTAATGTTGGAACATGCGATTTATAGCGTGATTTCGCCTGAGGGTGCGGCATCAATTTTATGGCGGGATCCAGCGCGGGCCAAGGACGCGGCGGTTGCGCTTAAAATTACTGCACAAGATTTAAAAAAATATGGCGTGATTGATGAGATTGTGCCCGAACCAATGGGTGGTGCACACCGGATGCCAAGCCAAGCCATGAACGCAGTGAGCGAAGCCATTGCCCGAACATTGCAGGCCTTTAGCGGCTTATCTGCTGATGTTATTCGCACCCAGAGGCGCGAGAAATTTTTAAGCATTGGGCGTAGCCTTTAATTAGTCCAAAACGCCGCCCATCCCGTAGATATGTTTGAAAACAGGATTGGTGTTATATGATGAATCTTTCACGGCGTGGTTTTTTGGCTGCTGGTGCCATGGCATTTGCTGCTCCCAGTTTTGCAGCAACGTATCCACGTCTCACCATAGGGTCACGCATTCTTGATGTTAAAGGCAAAGCGGCAAAAGTGTTTGGCATTGTGGGTCCCACAGGCAAGCTTGGCCTTGATATGGTTTTTGGTGAGCGCTTTGCGTTTGAACTTAAAAATGATTTAGCCGAAGAGACCGCTATTCATTGGCATGGGTTAACTCCACCCTCCACCCAAGATGGAGTTCCACATTTATCGGCGGCGGTACTTAAAGCTGGCGAAGCCCGCATTTATGATTTTGAAAACAACAAGGCTGGCACCCATTGGATGCATTCGCATTTGGGCTTGCAGGAGCAAAATCTATTGGCCGCCCCTTTAATTGTGCGTGAAACCGCAACGCCGGTTTTTGATGAGCAAGAACATGTGGTGATGCTGCATGATTTCACATTTCGAGATCCGGCAGAAATTCTTGCTGAATTGCAAAGTGGTGGCGGTGCTCATGCAGCACACAATATGGGATCAATGAAGATGGTTGCCGATATTGAATATGATGCAATGCTGGCCAATGATCGCACATTAGATGATCCTGAAATTTTGCGTGTCGAGAAAAATGGTGCTGTGCGCTTGCGCATTATCAATGCAAGTGCTGCCACAAACTTGTGGATTGATTTGGGTGAACTGCAAGGTGACTTGATTGCCGTGGATGGCAATTCTATTTTGCCGTTTAAAGCCTCGCGCTTTCCCCTTGCTGTTTCGCAACGTGCTGATATTCGGTTGCAAGTGCCACAAGGTTCTGGTGGGTGGCCAGTTTTGTTTCAGTCGGAAGGCAGCACCTTGCGCTCTGGAATAATTTTACAATCAGGCGATGGCCAAGTTGCAAAATTGAGCGACCAAGGAGAAGCAGCTGATGTGGTTGATCTTGCAATGGAAGCACAATTAAAATCATTAGCCCAGCTGAGAGACGAACCTGCCACCCATAGTGAACTGGTGGAACTAACGGGCGGTGCTGAAAATTATGCTTGGGGGTTCAATAATAAATCGATGATGCATGACGTGCTTTTCAATGTGCGCCAAGGTGAACGTGTGGAAGTTGTGCTCCGCAATATGACCAGCATGGCGCATCCCATGCATATGCATGGCCATTATTTTAAAGTGGTTGGAATTGGTGCAAAACGCATTGATGGTGCGGTGCGTGACACTGTGTTGGTGCCGATTGGTGAGCAAGTGACCATTCAATTCCAAGCCGATAATCCCGGCAATTGGGCATTTCACTGTCATCACCTTTACCACATGAACTCAGGCATGATGGCCAGCATTGCTTATGCAGGTGCTGCTTAAAGCAACTCCTGCAAATGTGGGATGAGCGGCAAATCTGCGGGCGGCATGGGATAATCGCGCAGGGATTTTGCGCGTACCCATTTTATCTTTTGGCCCTCTAAGCTTTGGGCAATGCCCTTCCAACGGCGGCACACATAGAGCGGCATGAGCAAATGGAAATCTTCATACGAATGGCTGGCAAAGGTTAGTGGTGCGAGGCAAGACTGTTCAACATTGATGCCGAGCTCTTCTTTGAGTTCGCGTATTAAAGCCTGTTCCGGCCTTTCGCCAGCTTCCACTTTGCCACCCGGAAATTCCCACAAGCCAGCCAGTGATTTTCCTTCTGGGCGTTTGGATATGAGGATGCGGCCATCGGGGTCGATCAAGGCAACCGCTACGACGAGAACGCTTTTCATCAGCTGCGGTAGGAGCCGTTAATGTCGATATAGCGGTGGGTGAGGTCGCAGGTCCACACGGTTGCTGTGCCTTTGCCCACACCAATATCGGCTTCGATTTTAATGTCGCGGCCTTTCATGTGGGGCATGATATCGGCTTCTTTATAATTGGCATCTTTCATGCCTTTGGAGGCCACCAGAATGCCGCCAATTTTAATACGCAATTTATCGCGGATGGCTTTTTCGCCGGATTTGCCAATGGCCATAACAATGCGACCCCAATTGGCATCTTCACCCGCAATGGCGGTTTTTACCAATGGCGAATTGGCAATGCTCATGCCGATTTTCTTTGCGGCCTCAGCAGATTCAGCGCCAGTGATTTTAATTTCGACGAATTTTTCTGCACCCTCGCCATCCTTCACCACTTGATGTGCAAGATCGAGGCACAGTGCTGAGAGGGCTTTGGCAAAGGGTTTCAGCCTTGTATCGACAGCGGATTTCAAATCTTTGAGTGCAGCGGATTTTGCCGTGGCAAATAGCAACACGGTGTCTGATGTTGAAGTATCGCTATCAACAGTGATGCAATTGAAACTGGGGAAAACGGCTTGGCTCAACAGTTTTTGCAAAATGCGCGCAGGAATATTGGCATCAGTGAAAATAAACACCAGCATGGTTGCCATATCTGGGGCCACCATGCCTGAACCTTTGGCAATGCCATTGATCGTTACAGTTTGATTTCCGAATTTCACTTTTGCTGTAGCAGATTTCGGAAAAGTATCGGTGGTCATAATGGCGCGGGCCGCCACGTCCCATGCATTCGCGGATGCACTTTTGTTGAGATCAGCAAGTGCATTTACAATGGGGGCAGGATTGAGCGGCTCACCGATTACACCTGTTGAAGCCTGAAACACTTCGCTTGGTTTACAGCCAAAAACCTTGGCAGAAGCAGTGGACACGGCCTTAACTGTGGCCACACCTGCTTTGCCGGTGAAAGCATTGGCGTTGCCGGCATTGACCACAAGGGCACGCGCCTTGCCTGTTTTCAAATTCGCCACACACCAATCAACCGGTGCTGATGGTGATTTTGATGTGGTGAGGCAACCTGCAACCGTGGTGCCTTTATCAAGCAAGGCCAGCAAAACATCGGGGCGGTTTTTATAGCGAATACCGGTTGCAGCGGCGCTTAGTTTTACGCCCGCAATTTCCGGTAAAACTGGAAATTGTGTTGGTGCCAGCGGAGAAACCAGATTGGCCATCAATGCCCCCTAGAGAGTGAGTGTTATTGCGCATCGGGCAAAGCTAAATCGCCCTTGCCACCTTCATCGGTGATTGCGCCTTCGGCTGGTTGGTCGCCGGAAACTGCAGCACCAGCTTCGTTCTTTTGTTTATCTTGAATAAGCTTGCGTTGTGCCGCTGCAGCATCTTGAGCTTTCTTCAAATCCTCATCAAGAATTTCAACCTTGGCTGTGCCTTGCAGACTGGTCAATAAAGCTTGCACTTTATCGCGCACCAGAACATTGCGAATGGCACCCTTCACCTGATCATAAGGCTGGGCAGCACCCATCTTGCGGTCATCCATGCGAATTATGTGCCAGCCGTAATCAGTTTTAACAGGGGGTGAAATTTCTCCCACTTTGAGCTGGAAAGCTGCATCTGAGAATGCTTTGACCATTTCTGGTGCGGTGAAATAACCAAGATCACCACCATAATCTTTAGAACCGTCCAAGCTATATTGCTTAGCCAAATCTT
>JAYUPT010000010.1:0-5512 GCA_043759965.1 Aestuariivirga sp.
CACCCACGCGACTTGGCAACTTGCCCAGCGCTTTCTTCAAATCTTTTTCGCTGCCGGCATATTGTGTGAGCGTGAAACCAGGTGCTTCAGAGATTGTAAGCTGAGAGCTGACATAAGGCTTGGCGCCGGCCAATGCGGATGATGCTTTAAGCATGGAGGCGTTCTCCCTGCTTGTCGATGAAGTGTGGCGAAACAATGCGGGCTTTCACTTGCTCGTCTTTCAGCGGGAAGGCACAGATGATGTCTTCACCTTCATGTTTCAGGCCGCCATTGTAGAGAGCGAGAGCGATAAATTTATTGAGTTCCGTGGACCATGTGACAGACGTGATATAGCCACGGCCATGGCCTTTGATTTCATCGCTGGCAGCAAATAAAATCGCACCGCCGCGCAGCTTCTTGCCATCTTCCATGCATTCAATGCCGACCAGACTCCAACGTTCAGGCGCTTGGCAATCTTCGCGAAAGCGCAGAGCTTTGCCCACATAATCTTTTTCTTTGCCAGCCATTTTGCCAAGGCCCAAATCATCTAGCGTATTGCGATGATCAAGGTCAGTACCCGCTACATGGCCTTTTTCGATGCGGAGTGAGGCGAGCGCTTCAAGGCCATAAGGCTTGATGTCGAGAGAGTCAGCCGCTTTCAAAATATGTTCCCACAACGCAGTCACATAATTTGCAGGGCAATGCACTTCGTAAGCAAGTTCGCCGGAGAAGGAGAGGCGCAATATGCGAACGGCAACACCTTCAAATTCAATATCCATAACACCCATATAAGGCAGGGCTTCGGTGGTCACATCCACATCAGGGAATGCGAGTTGCAAAGCGCGGCGCGAATTGGGGCCGCTCACCGCCATGCCGCCCCACTCATCGGTCAGCGAGGTCACATGCACATTCAAATCTGTCCAGTGCATTTGCAACAGATATTCCAACCAACTCATCACCTCGCCTGCTTGGGCCGTGGTGGTGGTCAGGTAATATTGCGTGTCGGAAATGCGGCTGGTCGTGCCATCATCTAAAACTATGCCATCATCATTCAGCATCACGCCATAACGGGCGCGGCCTACGGGCAGTTTGGCAAAGCCGTTCACATAGATGCGGTTGAGAAATTCTGCTGCGTCTGCCCCCTGCACATCAATTTTACCGAGTGACGACACATCGGAAATGCCGACATTCTGGCGCACCAATTCCATTTCTTTGATGTAAGCGGTTTCTGGAGAATTTCCCGCCCAGTCATAATACCACGCGCGCATCCACAGGCCCGCTTCGATGAATGTGGCACCATGGGCCATATGCCAATCATGCAAAGGTGACAGGCGTTTTGGTTTAAAATGCGCGCCAACGCTGCGGCCTGCTATGGCACCAATGGTCATCGGAGCATAAGGCGGGCGGAAAGTGGTGGTGCCAGCGGCACTCATAGGAAGCCCACGCAAATCAGCCATCATCGCCATTGCATTGATGTTAGAGGTTTTGCCCTGATCCGTGCCCATGCCAAGCGTTGTGTAGCGTTTCAAATGTTCAACGCTGAGATAGCCCTCTTGGTGCGCTTGCTTGATATCTTTGGTGGTTACATCATTTTGGAAATCAACGAAGGCGTGTTTGCCTTCGGGCACAGTCCATTGAGGTTGAATGGTGTAGGGGCGATCTTCACGCATTGCGGGCAGTTCAATGGCCTCAAGCTTTTTGCTGGAACCTAAGCTCACAAGTGCGGCACGCGCTGCTGCCTCACCTTCGCGGATGGCGGCCATCACGCCGAAAGTTCCATTCACGCCACCAGCGCCAAAATGCGTTTCAGCAAATCCACCGGGCACGAAAGCCGCAATCTTCTCATAATATTTCGGCTTGATGCCGCCATGCGACGTGAGATGAACAACCGGGCTCCAGCCGCCACTCATGGCCAGCACATCGCATTCGATGGTGACAGCGTGGCGGCCCGCAAGGCGCACGGCGCTGATTTGCTTTTCGCCCACCACATTGGCAATGCCGGAGTTTGGAAAAATGGCGATGCCAAGTTGGGCAGCCTTGGCCAGAAGATCACCTGATAATGTGGAGCGATGCTCGGCAACGGTAACGGCCACGTCAGCTTCGGCCAGTTCAAAGGCGGTGGCATAGGCACTGTCATTATTGGTGACGATGACAGCGCGTTTTTTGGGGGCCACGCCATAGCGATTGAGATAGGTGCGCACGGCGGAAGCCAGCATAACGCCGGGGCGATCATTATTTTCAAACACTAGAGGTCGCTCGATTGCCCCTGTGGCGATAATAATAGTTTTGGCGCGGGCTTGTTCGAGGATCATGGAAGCCGGATGGTTTTCTGGCTTGATGGAAAGCACCACCAAGTTGCCATCATAAATGCCTTGGGCTGTGGTGCGTTTGAGAACGAGACATTCTTTATGCGATTCAAGTTCGGCAATTTGGGTTTTGCGCCACTGCTCCAGAGTGTCATTGCCGGAGGATAACAGGCTGCCACCCAATTCAAAATCTTGCTCTGCGAGAGTCACACGCAAGCCGCTGCGGGCGGCGGTGACAGCGGCAGCTAATCCAGCGGGGCCAGAACCAATCACCAGCACATCACAGAATGTGTAACGTTGCTCATACCGCGCTGTATCTACATCTGGCACAGCCACGCCAAGGCCAGCAGCTTTGCGGATGATGGGTTCATACATCATCCAAGATTTTTTGAGCGGGCCCATGAAGGTTTTATAATAGAAGCCAGCTGAAAATATGGGTGCGAGCAATTGGTTCACGGCCATCACATCAAAGTTCAGTGAAGGCCAAGCGTTTTGACTTTTTGCTGAGATGCCGTTCACAAGCTCAGTGGTGGAGCCATTGGTGTTGGGTTCGGTGCGGGCACCCGCTCCCGTGGTGAACAACGCATTGGGTTCTTCAAGGCCAGCGGCAATCACCCCACGCGGGCGGTGATATTTAAAGCTGTGACCCAGCAGAGTGTGGCCATTGGCGAGCAGTGCTGAGGCGAGAGTGTCGCCTGCAAAGCCCGAAAGCTGTTTACCGTCGAACGTGAAACTGATCGGTTTGGTGCGGTCGATGTGAGCAGGTTTGCTGGTGCGGCGGAAAGCGGTCATGCTGGAGGGACCTCATCCGCCCCTTCGGGGCACCTTCTCCAGAGGAGAAGGGTGAAGTTAAGCACCGCCCTAAAATTATTGCCCTTCTCCTTTGGAGAAGGTGGCCGAAGGCCGGATGAGGTCACTAGCTTCATGCTCCACCCTCAATCTCATTGGTCGCCGTATTGCGATTCAATTTAAACCACTGCCTGCAGCCCAGAACATGCTGCCAATACTCTGTGTGTGGGCCTTTGGGGTTATCGAACACAAACACGTAATCATGCCACGTCTTCAAATCACCTGTGCCGTGGACGGGGCGTTGCTTGGTGGCATCGCTGCCATAGCGGAATTCGGCCAAGTCGCGTTCACCGCAGTGGGGGCATGGGATTCTCATTGCTTATAGGTCCAATTGCCGAGGCCATGTTCATCAAGCTCTTTACCTTTTTCAAATCGGTCCAAGCTGAAACATTTATTGAGCTCGTGTTCTTGATCATGAGCTATAGTGTGAGCATAAGTGAAGCCTGATGCGGGCGTTGCTTTGAATCCCTGATAACACCAGCCGCCATTCAAATAGAGGCCCTGCGTTGGGGTTTTGCAAATGAAAGGCGAACCGTCGGGTGTCATATCTTGAATGCCGCCCCAATGGCGCAGTAGGCGCATGCGCGACATGAAAGGCAGCAGCGTAGTGGCGCATTCCATCACACTTTGAATGCGGGGGAAATTGCCGCGCTGTGTGTAAGTGTTGAAGCCATCAATATGGCCGCCAAACACCATGCCGCCTTTATCCGACTGCGAAAGATAAAACAGTTCCGCCCCCCAGCTCACCACATGATGCACAATGGGCTTGACTGGTTCAGTGACGAAAGCTTGCAGGATGTGGCTTTCAATGGGCAGCTTCATGCCAGCCATGGCGGCAACGTGTGAGGTGTGGCCAGCCACGGCGATGGCTACTTTATTGGAGAGAATTTTACCGCGCGAGGTTTCAACACCCACAACCTTATCACCATCGCGGATGATGTTAGTCACCTCACAATTCTCAATGATGTGGACACCAAGCTGAGACGCAGCACGGGCATAGCCCCAAGCCACAGCATCATGGCGCACGGTTCCAGCGCGGGGCTGGTGAATGGCACCATAGATGGGGAAGCGCGCTTCCTTTGAAAAATCGAGATAGGGCAATTCCTTCATCACTTCATTGCGGTCGAGCAATTCAGCATCAATGCCATTCAGCCGCATGGTGTTGCCGCGCCGCGCGAAAGCATCCACTTGGCCGGGGCTGACGGCGAGCACCATCTGTCCGCGATGCGAGACCATGGCGTTAAAATTCAACTCGTGAGAAAGACCTTCCCACAGCTTCATGGAAAATTCAAAAAATGCGGTGTTGCCACCGATCATATAATTCGAACGGATCAGCGTGGTGTTGCGGCCCACATTGCCCGAACCAATATAAGATTTTTCCAGCACGGCGATATTCTTCATGCCGTGATTCTTGGCGAGATAATAAGCCGTAGCCAACCCATGCCCACCACCACCGATTATGATGGCATCATAGGATGATTTTGGTTCGGGCTTTGCCCAGGCTTCAGGCCAAGGCTCATTTGGGCGGAGAGCGTGCCGCACCAGATTGAAGATGGAATATCCTTTTGCCATCTCTTCTGATTATCGCAGATTGCGCTTTAATCAAGCATGAGATTTTTGAGACAATGGGCGGCGGCTTTCAGCCCATTCGGAAAAGACCAAGGCACCAATGCCAAATATAACAAACGCTATAGTGAGCGGAAACATGGTGCCATCATAATAACGGCCAGCAAGACCACCCAGCACCACCGCAATCAACGACGACAGCGCACCCGATACGGCAGCAGCCATGCCTGCAATATGCCCCATGGGTTCCAGCGCCATAGCATTATAATTTCCGAAGATCATGCCACTGGTGAAGAATGAGATGAACAGGATGATGGCCAATAATGACAATGGCGGATGACCATTAAAGATGAGGCACAACAAAAGCATCACACCCCAATTGATAACAAAGCCCCACAATGCCCATTTGGAAAGTTTACGCATACCAACGCGCACCACATATTTGCCATTCAAAATCATTGAAATGGCAATGCCAATGGCAAGGCCCCCGAACCACAAGGCAAAATAATCGCCTTGATTATATTGATCTGCGAAAATTTGCTGGCAGGTTCCGAGATAGGCCGTGAATGCTGAGAAGATAAAGCCAACAGCAATCGTATAGCCAAATGAAATTGGATTGCTGATCACTTCAGCCGCACTGGAGGCCAATTTAGCCGCTGAAAACGGAAGGCGCTTTTTTGCGTCCAAAGTTTCTTCTTGGCGCATGGCCAACCAAATGCAGCCAATAATGGCAGCCACAATGAAGCCTGTGAAAATATAGCGCCAGCTTGCAACATAAAGCACCAGTTGGCCAATGCTGGGGGCCAAAATTG
>JAYUPT010000011.1:0-2246 GCA_043759965.1 Aestuariivirga sp.
AGCTGACCAAGAACCGAGTCCTGCCCTGAAATTTGCCGCGCAAGCAAAAACTGCGCGATCATAAAAACCGAGAGTAGAAAAATGATAACAAGCAAAAGCTGCGCCATGGCATCCACAAAGCCTGGCCAATAAGGTGCTTCTTCATTGCGGCGGCGGCGCGAAAGAGCCATGATTATTCGCGGCCCTTGCCTGTGCCACGAATAAGCAAGCGTTGAATTTCAGCCTGCTGCACTTGTTGAGATTGAATCCACTGCCGCACCATTTTTTGTTCTTCACGCATTTGCTGCACCAGATTTGCCACCGCATCGGCCAATTGCTCGGTAGCGTTATCGGTAGTGCCGACACCACGGCTATTTTCAAATTGTGCGCCAAATTTTTCAAAAGTCTTTTGCAAATTTTGTAAATCAATGCGCAGAAAAGCAGGCATCATCGAGCCGCCACCATCACCCGCTTGCACATCAGTGATCGTTGAAAGCCAGTCTTCCAAATTATGATAAAAGCGATTCTGCGCTTGGCCCGCATTCAAATCTAAAAAGCCAAGAATAAGCGATCCAGCCAAACCAAAAAGCGAAGACGAGAACGAAAGCCCCATGCCTTCAAGCGGCTTTTGCAAGCCACGTTTCAATTCATCAAAAACTTGCGCAGATTGAGTGGATCCAACATCCAGATTCTTAATTGCTTCACCAACCGATTGCACAGTTTCAAGCAAGCCCCAGAAAGTTCCAAGCAGTCCTAGAAAAATCAAAAGGCCAATGAGGTAGCGCAACAAATCGCGCGATTCATCAAGCCGCGAAGCCAAAGAATCCAAAAGTGAACGCATGGTCTGCGGCGACAATACTGTGCGCCCCGAAGCATCACCAAGAATTGTGGACATAGGTGCCAAAAGTTGCGGCGGCTCCTGCTCGTTGCCTTGCCCCACTTTAAACCCGTTAAGCCAATTCACTTCCGGAATAAGCCGCCACACCATGCGAAACGCCAGCAGCGTTCCTAAAACCAAGGTGACCACAATCAAACCGTTCAAAAACGGGTTGGCCATAAAAGCCACTTTAATGGTTGGAAAAAGCACCGCGGCAATAATCGCCACCACCAACGCAAAAACCAGCATATGAACAATTTTCACATGTGGTTTCTCAACAATAATTGCTTCTTGTGCCATTTTCCCCGCCAGATTTTGCTTTGCGCCGTCAATTACAATGCAATCTAGCTGAAGCCGTGGCAATCGGCGATTTGTATTTTATACCCGATAGTTTTAATCGGCTATTGCCAATCATAAAGGCATCTGATAACCCGACAAAACAAGTCGGGAATTGAAAACATGATCACAAAACTAAGTACATCAACAGCCATTGGCCTCAGCCTTCTGGCTATCGCAGCCTATGCGCAACCAAATCTAAGCTTTCAAACATTGAAGCCAATACACACCAATCACATAATTTTGGCGCAAGCCGCCAGCATTGATGGCAGCTCATTTGCTTTAAATCCGCAGTTGCCAAACACCATAACGGCAGACGCAACCGCACAGATTGATGCCTACATTGCATTGGTTTCTGCCAGTTATGAAAAATCCGCTGCATCGGCAAAACTATTAGAAGCCGCAGTTGAAAAATTTCTTGCTGATCCCACAGCCGAATCCCTCAACGCCGCACGCGTGGCTTGGGTTCAAGCCCGACCAGATTATTTAAAAACTGAGGCCTTCCGTTTTTATGGCAGCCCCATTGATGATGTTGAAGGCAAGATCAACGCTTGGCCGATGAATGAAGCTTTCATTGATTATGTTGATGGCAAGCCTGATTCAGGTTTGATCAACAGCAAAACTGTTGAGATCACAGCTGCGTCCATAACAACCTTGAACCAACAACAAGATGATGCTGATGTTTCTTTGGGTTGGCACGCAGTAGAATTTTTGCTCTGGGGCCAAGACCTATCAACCACAGGCCCCGGCAACCGTCCGCATACTGATTATATTGCAGCCCAAGGCAACAATGATCGCAGGCGCGCTTATTTGAGCGTTTCAACAAAAATGCTGGTGCAAGAATTGCAAGGTTTGGCCCCGCAATGGAACCCGGCAACGCCTGAATCATATGCAAGCTCCCTGAAAAAAATTCCACAAGTGGAAGCCATAGGCCGCATCATGGCAGGCATTGCATTCTTAATCAGCCACGAATTCAAAGCCGATCGTTTGGCCGTTGCATTAGACTCTGGCGACCAAGAAGATGAACACAGCTGCTTCTCCGATACGACCAAAC
>JAYUPT010000012.1:0-2241 GCA_043759965.1 Aestuariivirga sp.
CTAACCGCGCAAGCATTATGACGGATGAAGCGCGGCGCAATGCCGAAGCGCTGCATTCTTTGGGTATGAAGGGCGTGATGCGTAAGCGCTGGTTGGCTGTGCAATCTGAAGCGTTAGATTATCAAACCCACGCCAATGATGCAGGTGCCACATTCAGTTCCATGTCTCGCGTTTTCCGTATGATTGTGCAATCTGCCATGTTGGCGGTTGGTGCCTATCTTGCAATCAAACATGAAATTTCAGGTGGTGCTATTATTGCGTCTTCAATTATCATGGGCCGGGCTTTGGCTCCAGTTGAGCAGGCGGTTGGCAATTGGCAGCAGTTTTTGGGTTTCCGCAAAGCTATGGATCGCTTGGCTAAAGTTTTGGAAGCAGTCCCTGCTGAAAAAGAGCGCATGGCCTTGCCTGCGCCTGTGGGTTTGCTTGAGGTTGAAAACTTGGCGTTTCTTATGCCGGGTGCTGATAAACCCATTTTGCAGGGTGTTTCATTTTCAGTGAAGCCTGGACACGGGCTTGGCATCATCGGGCCAACGGGGGCTGGTAAATCAACTTTGGCCAGACTCATTGTTGGTTTGCTGCAGCCCGCACGAGGTTCAGTGCGGTTGGATGGCGCAACACCAGATCAACGCAGTGATGATGAACTTGGCAAAATGATTGGCTATTTGCCACAAGACATTCAAATTTTTGATGGCACGGTGGCCCAAAACATTTCTCGATTCAGCGAAGCGCCTGATGCCACTAAAATTGTTGAGGCCGCCAAGCTTGCTAACATTCATGATTTTATTATGCGCCTTCCAGAAGGTTATGACACGCCATTGGCTGAGGGTGGTAACAGGTTATCAGCTGGGCAAAAGCAACGCGTGGCTTTGGCGCGGGCGCTGTTTGGCGACCCGGTTTTGTTTGTGATGGATGAGCCTAATTCAAATTTGGATGCTGATGGCGAAGTGGCTTTGGATTCAGCAATACGCGCGTGTTTGGCTCGCGGTGCGGCAGTTGTGGTGGTGGCGCACCGGCCCAGTGCTTTGCATGCGATGAAAGATCTTTTGGTTTTGGCCAATGGTCAAGTGGCGGCTTATGGCACACGCGATGAAATTTTGAAGAAAGTTGCAGTTAAGCCGCAAGCCACCGCTGCTGTGCTTCCGGCACAAACTTCAACCTCAGTGCAACTAGTGCCTCAAACACGGAATTGAATTTATGAAAACGATCAATACCGAAAAATCTTTGCGCAGCACACAGTTGCTTGGCTATGGAAGTTTGGTGGCCATGTTGGCCGTTTTTGGTGCGTGGTCGGCCTTTGCGAATTTAAGTGGCGCGGTGATTGCGCCAGCCACAATTGTTGCAGAATCTTATTCCAAAAAAGTGCAGCACCGCGAAGGCGGCAATGTTTTCAAAATTCTAATCAAAGACGGCGATGAGGTGAAAGCGGGGCAAGATTTGGTTTTGTTGGACCCCACTGAAATTAAAGCTGAACTTGGCATTGTAACCAACCAACTCAACGAACTTTCAATCAAGAAAGTGCGGCTTTCTTCACAGCGAAACGGTTCGCCAAAGCTGGACTTGCCACTCTCGATGCAAGCCAGTGTTGAAGACCCAGTTGTGCTGGAAATTTTGACCGGGCAGCGGCATTTGCTCGAATCAACTTTGCAAACAGCCACAAGCAAGAAAGATCAATTGAAAGAGCAACTCGGCCAATTGAAAGATCAGATTGGTGGCATTGGTTCGCAAATTTCATCTAGCAAAAAGCAGATGACTTTAATTTCGTCAGAGCTTGCAAATTTACGCAAGTTGCAGCAGCAGGGATTGGTGCCAGTCAGCCGCGTTTCAGCAATGGACCGTGAGGCTGCTAGGCTTGATGGTGAGCTAGGGCAATTGACGGCCACCAAAGCTGCGGCTGAAGCGAAGATCGGTGAAGTCAAATTGCAGGTCATTCAAGTGGATGAAGACGTACGAAATCAAGCACTCTCGGAATTGCGTGATGTAGATGCGAAGATTGCTGAGCTTGAGCAACGCAAAGTGACGGCAGCTGCAAGACTTTCGCGCATGTCAATTAAAGCACCAATAACGGGCACGATTTATCAGCTAGCGGTTCACACTGATGGTGGCGTGGTGGCACCTGGTGAAACTTTAATGATGATTGTGCCAGAAGCTGATGATTTGGTGTTGCAGGCGCAAGTGGCACCGAATGATATTGATAATGTGCATTTGGGGCAGGGTGCGCAAATTCGGTTTACTGCTTTCAAT
>JAYUPT010000013.1:0-15417 GCA_043759965.1 Aestuariivirga sp.
GTGATGCCGCCCTTATAGCCGGGGGTTAAATGCATATTGGCCGCAATAATGGCCAGCGAGTCTGATGGCGTTACATAGATATTTTTGCCCACAATGAGATTGCGGTCGCCATCGCCATCCGACGCTGCGCCAAAATCATAAGTTTTGTTGACCAAGAGCAAATCACAAAGTTCTTTGGCGTGAACCAGATTTGGATCAGGGTGATGGCCACCGAAATCTGGCAGGGGCTCACCATTCATTACAGTGCCTTTGGCAAAACCTAATTGGTCCTCAAGAATGCGGTTGGCATAGGGGCCAGTGATGGCACCCATGCCATCAAACTTCATGGTGAAGCCAGATTTGATCAACGCTCTGATTGCCTCAAAATCAAACAGGGTTTGCATGAGGGCTGCGTAATCAGTGACGGCGTCAACAACTTCAACTGTCATATCTCCAATTTTGGAAGTGCCGATTTTGTTCAAATCGACATCGGCTGATTTTGTGGTTTTATAAGACGTGATGGTTTTGGTGATCGCGAAAATGGCTTCGGTAATTTTCTCCGGCGCTGGCCCGCCATTGCCGCCGTTATATTTTATGCCAAAATCGCCGTCCGGCCCGCCGGGGTTGTGGCTGGCTGATAATATGATGCCGCCAAAGGCAGCGTTTTTGCGAATGAGATGGGATGCGGCTGGTGTGGAGAGCAAACCATTTTGACCAACAATCACGCGGCCAAAACCATTGGCTGCTGCCATACGCATGGCGGTTTGCACAACTTCCTTATTGTAATAGCGGCCATCACCACCGATCACCAAAGTTTTGTCTTGAAAACCTTCGAGCGCATTAAAAATCGCCTGAATAAAATTCTCAGCATAATGGGGCAGTTGAAACACCGTTACTTTTTTGCGTAAGCCCGATGTGCCAGGGCGCTGGCCGTCAAATGGTTTAGTTGAAATTGTTTCAAACATTTTTCGTAACCGTTTTATAAAGAGTTGCATATTCAGCTGCACTGCGATCCCAAGACACATCGGTTGACATGCCACGGGCCTGAAGGTTCTTCCACACGGTTTTGTTGTCGTAAAGCTTAAAGGTGCGGGCCAAGGCATTTTGCAATGTTATGCCATCAACAGGTGAAAACTGAATGCCAGTGGCAACGCCCGCTGCCAAGGCCGCATCATTGGCATCAATAATGGTATCGGCCAATCCTCCGGTGCGGGCCACAACCGGAATGCAGCCATAGCGCAATCCATAAAGCTGGGTGAGGCCGCAAGGCTCAAAGCGTGATGGCACCAACATGGTATCGCAACCACCTTGCACCAGATGTGATAAGTTTTCATCGTAAGCGGTGACCACACCGATGCGACCCGGATGGCGCTGGGCTGCTTCCTTGACAGCCGCTTCAATGGCAGCTTCGCCTGTGCCGATGAGAGCCAGCCTAGCGCCAGATGCTACCAACCAATCCAACAGTGATGCAAATATATCGAGACCTTTTTGCCAGGTGAGGCGGCTGACCACACCATGAATAATTCCGTCGCTGGTTTCTAGACCAAAGCGTTTTTCAATGGCGCGTTTATTGCCCACGCGCTTGCTGAAATCACTTGCTGAAAAGTTTGCGGCCAAGGCTTTATCAGTTGCGGGGTTCCACACATCCGTATCAATGCCATTCACTATGCCGCTTAACTGGCTGCTTCGTGATTGCAGCAGGCCTTGCAAGCCCATACCATAATCAGCAGTGCAAATTTCATTGGCATAGGTGGGTGACACTGTGGTGATCGCATCGGCACAAGCCAAACCACCTTTAAGGAAACTTACATTGCCATAAAATTCCACGCCATCAATGGCGAAGGCTTGCGGGGGCAAATTGAGTACATTGAAATAAGTGGCCGGAAACTGGCCTTGGAAGGCAATGTTGTGAACTGTGATAATGGTTTTTGGGCCACCGCGATAACGCACATAAACGGCAGCCAAGGCTGATTGCCAATCATGCAAATGCAAAACATCGGCTTTGTAATTTCCTAGAGCACCGCGTGCTAAATCTGCCGCCACTTCTGAAAGGGCGGCATAGCGCTGGGGATTATCTGGCCAGTCTTTGCCATCTGGGCCTAAATAAGGATTGCCAGCACGGCTAAAAAGATGTGGCGCATCCAACACAAATATATCAAGCCCTTTGGCTTTGCCAGATTTCAAAGTGGCGTGGCCGCCCATGAGATTTGGAAACTCATAAATTGCTTGCGCGTTTTCGAGTGCGGCCAAAACCGCTGGATAACCCGGCACCAAAGTTCGCATTGTCACGCCATGGGATTTGAGTGCGCCGGGCAATGCGCCCGTTACATCCGCTAACCCGCCAGTTTTCACCAGCGGGTAAAGCTCGCTTGTGACCGATAGAACTTGCATCAGGTGAGACGGTCAATCATCGGTTGGGTGATCAAGCAAATGCCTTTTTCCGAACGCCGGAAGCGTTGTTCATCCAGAACCGGATCTTCACCCACTACAAGGCCCTCAGGGATGCGCACACCAGAATCAATGATCACCTTAGTGAGGCTGGCGTTGCGGCCAATTTCAACATTGGGCAGAACCACCGCATCTTCCAGATTGGAAAATGAATTCACTCTAACATTGGTGAACAGCAAAGCCCGCTTGATCGATGCACCTGACACAATGCAGCCACCAGAGACGAGCGATGCAATAGCACTGCCGCGCCTGCCTTCAAGGTCGTGGACGAATTTTGCCGGCGGTGTCACTTCACCATAAGTCCAGATCGGCCAATCCTTGTCGTAAAGATCAAGTGATGGCAGCGTGTCTGTCAAATCAATGTTGGCTTCCCAATAGGCATCAATGGTTCCAGCATCACGCCAATAGGCTTGCTTTTCCAGCGGCGAGCGCACGCAGGATTTGGTGAAACGATGGGCCACGGCTTTGCCATTCTTCACGATATAAGGAATAATGTCTTTGCCGAAATCGCGCGATGATCCTTTGGTGGCGGCATCACGGCGCAACAGGCCTGCTAAGAATTTTGTTTCAAAAACATAAATGCCCATCGAAGCCAGAGCCATTTCGGGATTATCTGGAATGCCCGGAGGATTCGCTGGCTTTTCAATGAATTCGATAATGCGATCGTTTTTATCAACATGCATCACGCCAAAGCCCGTGGCTTCCATGCGCGGCACTTCAAGGCAACCAATGGTAACATCAGCGCCTGAATCCACATGCTGTTGCAGCATCAATTCATAATCTTGCTTGTATATGTGATCACCAGCGAGAATGACGCTGTATTTCACATTGTAGGTTTCGATAATGTCGAGGTTTTGGTAAACAGCATCTGCTGTGCCGGCATACCATTGGTCTTCAGACACACGCTGGCTGGCTGGCAAAATATCGAAGCTTTCGTTGCGCTCGGTGCGGAAGAAGTTCCAGCCTCTTGTGAGGTGGCGGATCAAACTGTGGGCTTTATATTGTGTGGCCACACCGATGCGGCGGATGCCGGAGTTCATGGCATTGGACAAGGCGAAATCAATAATGCGCGATTTGCCACCGAACGGTACGGCTGGTTTGGCCCTGCGGTCCGTCAATTCCATTAAGCGACTACCTCGCCCACCCGCTAAAACGTAAGCCATGGTATCACGGGCCAAAGGCGCTGTTCTTCTTTTTTCACTCATATCTGCTACTCCCAATTCAGCAGTCGGTTTATTTATGTATCACTCACAAAGAATAAGGTGGCCAGCGGTGGCACTGTTATGCGTGCTGAGGCGGGCTTTCCGTGGGATGATTGTTCAAGTCCGGTAATTTGTCCTTGGTTGCCTTTTCCAGTTCCCCAATAATGTGCTGCATCACTGTTAAAGACTTCACGCCACACCCCGGCTTTTGGCAAGGGCAGTTCGTAATTTTCACGCAACACCGAAGTGAAGTTTGAAACGACCACAACAGGTTGTTTGCCGTCACCTGCATGTCTGGCCCACGCAAAAATGGAATTTTCAGCATCATCGCCGATCAACCATTCATAGCCTTCGCTTTCGCAATCACGCGCATAAAGGGCTGGGTGTTTGGCATAGATGTGGTTGAGATCGCGGATCAAAGATTGCATGCCCTTGTGCGGTGCATGTTCAAGCAAATGCCAATCAAGACTTTGCGTGTGGTTCCATTCTTTCCACGGAGCCATTTCTTGGCCCATGAATAAAAGCTTCTTGCCGGGGTAACCCCACATGAACCCAAAATAAGCGCGCAAGGTTGCAAATTTTTGCCAATCATCACCAGACATTTTAGCAAGCAATGAACCTTTGCCATGCACCACTTCATCATGCGAAAGCGGGAGCACAAAATTTTCGGTGAAGGCATAGAGCAGGCCGAAGGTGAGATCATTGTGGTGGTGTTTTCTATAAACACCTTCGCGCTGCATATATTGCAACGTGTCGTGCATGAAGCCCATGTTCCATTTGAAACCAAAACCAAGCCCGCCAGTGCTGGTGGGCTTAGACACACCGGGAAAGGCTGTTGATTCTTCAGCAATGGTCATAATGCCGGGGTGCTGACCATAAGTTTCATGGTTCATGCGTTGCAGGAATGCGACGGCTTCAAGATTTTCGCGGCCGCCAAATTGATTTGGAATCCACTCGCCTTCTTTGCGGCTGTAATCGAGATAAAGCATGGAGGCCACAGCATCCACGCGCAAGCCATCTAAATGATAAAGCTCTAACCAGAACAAGGCATTGTTGAGCAGGAAGCTTTGCACTTCCTTGCGGCCAAAATTATAAATCGCCGTGTTCCAATCGGGGTGGAAACCTTGGCGTGGATCAGCATGTTCATAAAGTGCTGTGCCGTCAAAATTTGCTAAGCCATGTTGATCAACAGGGAAATGGGCTGGCACCCAATCTAAAATAATACCGATATTGGCGGCATGAGCTTTATCGACAAAGCGAGCAAAACCTGAAGGATCGCCAAAGCGTGACGTTGGCGCAAACAGGCCAACCGGTTGATAGCCCCAAGACGGATCGTAAGGAAATTCGCTGACTGGCAGCAATTCAATATGGGTGTAGCCCATATCTTTTACATAAGCGATCAGTTGCTCGGCTAGCTCGTCATAAGACAGGAAAGCATCGCTATCATTTTTGCGCCACGAGCCTAAATGAACTTCGTAAATGCTGATGGGAACGCGGCGCTTATCGGGCGCTATGCGAGCCTTCAAATATGCAGCATCAGACCATTTAAATTGATCAGTGCGGGTGATTTTAGACGCGGTGTTGGGGCGAAGCTCTGCTGCAAAACCATAAGGGTCTGACTTCAGATGCAGGCCGCCGTGGCTGTCGATGATTTCAAATTTATAGCCTTGGCCTTCGGAAGCTTCAGGCACAAAAATTTCCCAAATGCCCACATCCATGCGCTTGCGCATCACATGGCGGCGGCCATCCCACGAATTAAAATCGCCCACAACCGAAACGCGTTCTGCGTTGGGTGCCCAAACCGCAAAATGCACGCCACTCACACCATCCATGGTGAGTGGGTGCGCGCCCAGCTTATCATAAAGCCGCAAGTGATTGCCTTCGGCCATGAAGTAATCGTCTTGGGGCCCAAGCACCGGGCCCATTGAATAGGGGTCAGATACAATCCAGCGGCCACCGGCATTGGCACACACGAAACGCAACGGCTGCTGTTTGCTGGCTTTTACTTTGCCTTCAAAAAAGCCTGCATCATGGCGGCACTCAAGCTCACCTAGACTTTTACCATCCAAGCTTTGAGCTTCTACAGATTGGGCACCGGGAATGAAGGCGCGGGCCACCCAAGATTTGCCAATTGGGTGAAGCCCAAGCACCTTAAAAGGATCAGCGTGCCTGCCATTAACAATGGCTTCGATTTCAGGGCCGCCAGTTTTCCACTTTGGTTCGGCCATACCATTTAACTTTCTTTTTGCCGATTAAGCTGTCGGCACATTCCAAATTTCGCGGGCATATTCCTTGATCGTGCGATCAGATGAGAACCAGCCCATGTGAACGCTATTATGGATTGCGTGCTTCGTCCAGTCCCTTTGTTCTTTCCAAAGCGCAGAAAGTTTTTTCTGGGTCGCCACATAAGCATCGAAGTCCGAGCCCACCATAAAGTAATCGCCATTATAGATGGATCCGATGATGGGTTGATAAAGGCTGGCATCGCCATTGGAGAACAGGCCTTGAGCCAAAGCCCGCAACACGGCGCGCAAACGCAAAGATGATTCGACAACAGCATGGCCATCAACGCCAAGCTTGCGGCGGTCCTCAACTTCTTGTGCAGTGAGGCCGAAGATGAAAATGTTGTCGGCACCCACATGTTCAAACATTTCCACATTGGCCCCGTCCATGGTGCCGATGGTGAGTGCGCCGTTCAATCCGAATTTCATATTGCCAGTGCCGGATGCTTCCATGCCGGCTGTTGAAATTTGCTCAGACAAATCGGTGGCTGGCACAATCACTTCAGCCAAGCTCACATTGTAGTTTGGAATGAAGACCACTTTCAGCAAGCCCTTAATAGACGCATCATTGTTGACCACATTGGCCACTTCATTGATGAGCTTAATGATCAGTTTGGCTTGAGCATAACTAGCGGCGGCCTTGCCTGCAAAAATTTTAACCTTTGGCGACCAATCACGATTTGGCTCGGCCTTGATTTTCAAATAGAGATCAATGGTTTCGAGGATGTTCAAAAGCTGGCGCTTATATTCGTGAATGCGCTTGATCTGCACGTCGAACATTGCTGAGGGGTCAACATCAATGTCCAACCGCGCTTTGATCAGGTTTGCCAGGTTGCCTTTGTTCTCCAGCTTAATGGCGGTAAAGCGTTTGACGAATTCTGCATTGGTGGATTTCGGTTGAGCCATGACCAGCAACTCGGCATTGTCGAGCGACTCCTTCCCCGCTGCCTCGGTGAGCAATGCCGAGAGTTTTGGATTTGCACCCAGCAACCAGCGGCGCGGAGTGATGCCGTTGGTTTTGTTGTTAATGCGGCCTGGGAAAATGGCGTTCAAATCTTTGAACACGCTTTTCTTCATCAGGTCAGTGTGGAGGGCAGACACACCATTGATGCTGTGTGACCCCACAAAGGCCAATTGGCCCATGCGCACGCGCTTGCCATTGCTTTCATCGATCAAAGAAATGGACCGAATGGTTTCAGGCGATGCGTTTAGCACATTTTGGGCGCGCACAATAAGTTGGTCGTTTATGTTATAAATAATTTGCAAGTGGCGCGGCAACATGCGCTCAAACAATTGCAGCGGCCAGCTTTCTAAGGCCTCAGGCAGCAGTGTGTGGTTGGTATAGGACATAACGGCTTGGGTTATTTCCCAAGCCTTTTCCCAAGACTGGCCATGCAAATCTATCAACAGGCGCATGAGTTCAGCCACAGCGATTGCCGGATGCGTGTCGTTGATTTGAACGGCTACTTTATCAGCGAGGTTCGAGACATCAGGATATTGCTGAAGGTGGCGGCGCAAAATATCTTGCAATGAAGCAGACGTGAAAAAATATTCTTGACGCAAGCGCAGCTCTTGGCCTGCTGGTGTTGAATCCGACGGGTAGAGCACGCGTGTTAAAATATCAGCACGGTTATTGCCGGAAAGCGCACCTGTGTAATCGCCGGTGTTAAAGGCTTCCAACTGAATAGGATCAAGCGCACGCGCCGACCACAAACGAAGTGTGTTAACACGCTTGCCGCGCCAACCCACCATGGGAACGTCAAATGCAGTAGCTAATATCTCTTCGCCAACTTTCCAAACCGGCTTGTGGCTGCCATCAACTTCAGCGATTGATGAAACAGCGCCGCCAAAGCTAATTTTATAAGCGGCTTCACGGCGAGCAAATTCCCACGGATTGCCATTTTCCAACCAGTTTTCAGGGAACTCAATTTGCCAGCCGTCTTTAATGACTTGACGAAATAGGCCGTGATTATAGCGGATGCCATAACCATAAGCTGGAATATCGAGGCTGGCCATGCTTTCCATAAAACAAGCAGCAAGACGGCCCAAACCACCATTGCCAAGGGCTGCATCAGGCTCCAAGGCTTCAGTGAGATCGAGATCAACGCCAAGGCTTTCGAGGGCTTCATTGAAGGTTTTCGTGAGTTCAAGATTGCTCAGTGCATCACGCAGCAAACGGCCGATCAGGAATTCCAACGAGAGATAATAAACGCGCTTGGCTTTGGCTTGATAAGACTTGCGGGTGGATTCCATCCATTGATCAATAATGCGGTCCCGCAATGCGAGAATTGTTGCCGCTAACCAATCATGGGATTTTGCAACAACGCGGTCCTTGCCAATTGAATAGGTTAATTTAGCAAGAATTTCGTCGCGGATTTTTTCAGCTTCAGTCATCAATCTCTCTTTTCGTTATGCCGATTTGCGTGGGCGGGCCACGCGACCGGATTTCTTAATGTCTGTGGTTTCTTCAAATAGTTCAGCCAGTTTTTCAGTCATGGCTCCACCAAGTTCTTCGGCATCTATAATGGTCACAGCGCGTTTGTAATAACGCGTTACATCATGGCCAATGCCAACGGCGATCAGCTCGACGGGGGAGCGGCCTTCGATATCGGCAATCACTTGACGCAAATGACGCTCTAAATAGTTTCCAGAATTAACGCTGAGGGTGGAATCATCCACCGGCGCACCATCGGAAATTACCATTAAAATGCGGCGCTGCTCTTGGCGGCCTAGCAGTCGGTTATGCGCCCAGATCAGCGCTTCGCCGTCGATGTTTTCTTTG
Organism: Aestuariivirga sp.; assembly: GCA_043759965.1. Lineage (GTDB taxonomy): Bacteria > Pseudomonadota > Alphaproteobacteria > Rhizobiales > Aestuariivirgaceae > Aestuariivirga. The sequence goes on from JAYUPT010000013.1 coordinate 8,694, forward strand.
AGCAGGCCTTCGCGCATCATCAAGCCCAGATTTTTGCGGGCGCGGCGCCAAGGTTCATCAGCGGATTTATAAATGATATGACGAAGGTCATTGAGGCGGCCCGGATTTGTGGGCTTGCCCGCACCCAGCCACTTCTCGCGGGCTTGGCCACCTTTCCACGCTCTGGTGGTGAAGCCCAGAATTTCAACCTTCACGCCGCAGCGCTCCAAGGTGCGGGCCAAAATATCAGCACAAGTTGCGGCCACCGTAATGGGCCGCCCACGCATGGAGCCGGAGTTATCAAGCAGAAGTGTGACAACAGTGTCGCGGAATTTGGTGTCTTGCTCAACCTTAAAAGAAAGGGCATGCAAGGGATCGGTGATCACGCGGGTGAGGCGTGCGGCATCGAGCACACCTTCTTCTAAATCAAAATCCCATGATCTGTTTTGTTGGGCCATCAAGCGGCGCTGCAAGCGATTGGCGAGACGCGCCACAACGCCTTGCAAGTTTGAAAGTTGCTTATCGAGATAAGCACGAAGGCGTGTGAGTTCTTCAGCATCACAGAGATCTTCAGCGCCGATTTCTTCATCAAATTGATTGGAGAATACTTTGTAAAAATTATCATTGGCCAGTGACGAGAATGGCAATTGTGGGCGCCATGGCTCTTCGCCATCTTCCTGTTCTTGACCATCAGAATCATCGAGCGAATCTTCAGTTTCAAGCTGCTGGGCTTCCATCTCAGCGCCTTCGGATTCACCTTCGGTGCTTTCAACTTCTTCAGCGGCTTGCTGTTCGCTTTCTTGCTCTTCACCTTGTGGGGTTTCGCTGCGCTCACCTTGGTCTTCCTCGGCTTCGTTTTCGTCGTTTTCGTCTGATTGATCGGGGTCTTCGCCCAACTCGTCAGCCATATCGAGGGCCGCAATTAAATCGCGAGACAGACGCGCAAAGGCTTGCTGATCATGCAAGGCTTCTTCGAGCGTTTGAATTTTTGCTGAAGCCTTTTCATCCACCCAGCCGCGCCAGAGATCAACATAAGCAGATACGGATGCAGGTGGTTTGAGGCCTGTGAGTTTTTCGCGCACAATGAGGCCAACGGCTTCCTCCAGTGGAGTATCTTTGCGATTGCTCGAGCGGTTCACCACCATTTTACTGTAGCGATCATCCATCATGGCGGAAAGATTATTGGCAACACCGGGCATGGCCCTAGCGCCAATGGCTTCAATGCGGGCTTGCTCGACGGCCTCAAAAACGGCACGGGCATTTTTGCCTTCGGGGCGATATTTGCCGTGAACTGATTCAGAGTGATTGGATAGGCGCAGCGTGAAGCTATCAGCAAGGCCACGGGTGATGGCTATATCTCTTGCATCAGCGGCGCCTGAAATTTGCGGGAGTTTTATTTTGTGGCCAACCAGTTGTGGCTGCTCATTGCCAAAGCTCACGGTGAGTTCAGGGTCAAGCGCCATTGATTTCATGGCAGTGCTCAGCGCTTCCTTGAAGCGTTCCGCGCGGTCTGTTTTTTCTGCGGCCATGTGGGTGCCGCCTGTTTTAAGCTATCGCAACGCGCGAGGCTGATTCAGGCAAATCTTCACCGAAGCAACGTTGATAGAACTCAGCAACAATAGCGCGCTCTAGCTCATCACATTTGTTTAAGAATGTGAGGCGGAAGGCAAAACCCACATCGCTGAAAATATCAGCGTTTTGCGCCCAGGTGATTACAGTTCTGGGGCTCATCACCGTAGAAAGATCGCCTTGCATAAAGGCGTTGCGGGTGAGATCAGCCACGCGCACCATGTTGGCAATAATCTTTTTTCCTTTGTCGTCGCGGTAAGATTTATTCTTAGAGAGAACCACACCCACCTCTTGCGCGTGTGGCAAATAGTTGAGCGCAGACACAATCGACCAGCGGTCCATCTGGGCTTGGTTGATTTGTTGCGTGCCATGATAAAGGCCTGTGGTGTCGCCAAGGCCCACAGTGTTGGCTGTGGCGAAAAGGCGGAAGGAAGGGTGGGGGCGAATGACGCGGCTTTGATCCAGCAAAGTAAGCTTGCCCGATGATTCCAGAATGCGCTGGATCACGAACATCACATCAGGGCGGCCAGCATCATATTCGTCGAACACAAGGGCCACGTTATGTTGATAGGACCACGGCAGAATACCTTCTTTAAATTCGGTAATTTGCTTACCGTCCTTCAGAACGATTGCATCTTTGCCAATCAAATCTATGCGGCTGATGTGGCTGTCCAAGTTGATGCGGATGCAGGGCCAGTTCAAACGCGCTGCCACTTGTTCAATATGCGTAGATTTGCCAGTGCCATGATAACCCGTAATCATCACGCGGCGGTTATGGGCAAAACCCGCCAGTATGGCCAAGGTGGTTTCTTTGTTGAATAGATAATCAGGGTCAAGCTCTGGCACATGCTCGGAGGTTTCAGCGAATCCCAGCACTGCCATGTTGGATTCAAAACCGAAAAGCTGGCTTACGGAAACTTTTTGATCGGGCAGAGCTGTCGGAGGCGCAGGCGGTGGAGCAGACATGGTGATTAACTCTATTACAAAATTGTTAGGCGGCTTCTAAACGTTTGGGCTCAGAAGGGCAAGCTTAGCAAAAACCGGTTGCTCGCAGTGTGTCATAGGCCTTGATCACAGCATTAAGCGTGGCTTCATTGGCTCTGCTGCCATTGTTGGCATCAGGGTGAAGGCGTTTTACCAGTGATTTATATTTAGATTTCACTTCGGCTGGTGTTGCATCCTCTGGCAAGTTTAAGGCTTGCAAGGCGTCAATTTCATTGCGGCGCAGTTTGCGTCCATGCTTGGCATTGGTGGTGATCTTTTCTTGCAGCAACGCATTCAGTGGATCATTGATATCTTGGGCGCTCCGTCTGGTGCCACCCACATTTGGTGCAGCCCCCTGGCCGCGTTTCCAAGTAGGCCTGTGGCCAGTTTGCGCTTCCTTGCGGAAAGCGGCCTGATCTTCATCTTTCATGCCGTCAAAATAATTATAGGTCTTGTTATATTGCTGCACATGGGCGGTGCAATAATTGTGGAACAAGCCTTCAGCACCACGGCCTTTGGGGGCCTTGTGTTTGGCTGGCTTGTCGCAGCCCAACCACTCGCACATCAGCACATCGGGCTCGGGCGCGCGCTTGCTAGCCGAAACAGATTTAATGCGAATTTTGTCGAAATATTTTGATTCAAGGGTCATTTGGATTTAAGTTTCATGGGCCGTTGATTATGCTAGATGAGAGGAAATTTCGCAACTGGGAACTTGATAAAATGCAAATGGATTTAGGGCCAATTGGAAAAATCATAGAGTCCAAGCTGCAGGCTGAATTGCAGCCCTCATATTTGGAGCTGGTTGACGAGTCAAACCAGCATCATGGACATAGTGGCGCACATCCAAGTGGCGAGAGCCACTATAGGGTGCGCATAGCCGCGGATGTTTTCAAGGGCAAATCACGCGTGGCGCAACACAGAATGGTGAATGAGGTTTTGGCAGTTGAGCTGAAACAACGGGTTCACGCCTTGGCTATTGAGGTGCTTTAACTTCGGCTTTTGTTGGCTCAAGCTTTGAAACGTTCAGCATGGCAATTTGTTGTTTTCGCTTTTTGAGCACTTCAAAGCGAAACCCATGAAACGTGAAAACTTGACCCGCATCAGGGATGATGCGAGCTTCGTGGATCACCAAACCTGCAATAGTTGTGGCTTCCTCATCAGGCAGTGACCAATCAAGAGCGCGGTTTAAATCGCGCAAGGGCACAGCGCCTTCAATATTATAAGTGCCATTGGCCTGCTTGCGCACACCTGTGGTTACGGCATCGAACTCATCTTTAATATCACCCACAATTTCTTCGACGATATCTTCAAGAGTTATGAGGCCCTGCACTTCACCATATTCATCCACCACGATGGCAAAGTGGGTTTTGCGGCGCAAGAAGGCGTTGAGCTGATCGGTCAACGGTCTGGTATCCGGCACAAACCATGCGGGGCTTAGAATATCATCTAGCTTTAGATTTGGAACACTTCTTCCGTCTGCTTGCACCGCGCCAAACAAAGATTTGGCGTGAAGAATGCCGATGATATTATCAGGATTATCTTTCCAGACGGGCAACCTTGTGTGGCCACTTTTCAAAACCTGCTGAATGATTTCACTCATTGGTTCTGACGCATCCAGCATATTCATCTTGGTGCGGTGGATCATAATGTCGGCCACTTCAAGATCTTTCAAATCCAGAATGCCGCCCAACATGTCGCGATCTTTTTTGATGATGGAGCCCTCCTTCTGGTGAAGATCAATGGCACCGCGAATTTCATCATGGGCCGATAGAATGCCTTCCACATTGCTGGTGTCCACACCAAACACCATCAAGGTTTTTTTCACGATATATTCAACCGTCATCACAATGGGACCGAGCACGGCAGCAATCAACCGCATGATGGGTGCTACTGCCAAAGCAACGCGCTCCGGGTAAGCAATGGCATAGGTTTTTGGCATCACTTCAGCGAAGATGAGAATGATAACTGTTAGCGCTACGGATGCAATGACGGCTCCACTATCATCAAACACTTTGACCAATGCAGCGGTGGCCACGGCTGAGGCTGTGATATTGGCCAGTGTGTTGCCGAGCAGCAATGAACCGATTAATCGTTCTTTCATTGAAGTGAGTTTTAGCACGGTTTTCGCCCGCTTGTTGCCTCGCCTTTCCAGCTCGCTCAACCGCGCCCGCGAGGCTGTGGTGAGGCCGGTTTCGGAACCAGAAAAGAAAGCTGATACGATGATGAGGGCCACAATGGACCCTAGCGCCACCGCAACTTCATAATCCATGGTCATGTGAGATCCTCTTGCAGGAATGACAGCACAGCGCTGTCATCGACATTTTTGGCGATAAATGTTTCGCCAATATTTTTAACCAAAATGAAGGTGAGTTTTCCAGCGAGGGCTTTTTTATCTTGGCGCATCAGCTCCAGCAAATCTTTCGGAGGTGGCAATGAGCCTGAAATTTCATTGGCGTGAATTGGAAGCTTGGCGCGTTGTAAATGCTTCGCCACTTGTGCGCTAAGACCTTTGGCGCAGAGACCCTGCTGTTCAGAGAACTTAAAAGCCTGCACCATGCCAATGCTCACGCCTTCGCCATGCAGAAGGCGATCAGAATATCCGCAGGCCGCTTCTAAAGCATGGCCGAAGGTGTGGCCCAGGTTGAGAAGTGCTCGAACCCCAGTTTCAGTTTCATCTTCAGCCACAATGCGGGCTTTCATTTCGCAGCTGGTGCGAACCGCATGGGCAGTGGCTGAAATATCATTGCCGCCTTCAACCACGGCTTCGAGATTTTTGTCGAGCCAGTCGAAGAAACTGGCGTCCCCCAACAAACCATATTTTGCAATTTCGGCATAGCCAGAAGCGCGTTGGCGATGCGGCAAGGTGGTGAGCAAATCAAGGTCAGCCAGAACCAAAACAGGTTGATGGAAAGCGCCGATGAGGTTTTTGCCAAGCGGTGAATTGATGCCGGTTTTGCCACCTACTGAGCTATCAACCATGGCCAACAGTGATGTTGGGATTTGGATGAAGCTTACACCACGGCGCAAAATGCTGGCAGCAAACCCGGTGAGATCACCAATCACGCCACCGCCCAAGGCAATCACGCAGTCTCTTCGTTCAACGCCAGCGGCAATCAAACCATCGCAAAGCTCAGCCAGATATTTGTAGCTCTTGGTGCTTTCGCCTGCGGGCAAGATGATGGATTTGAACGTGATATTTTTTGCAACGAGGGCAGCTTCCAAAGTTTTTAAATGATGCGAGGCCACATTCTCATCGGTCACAATCGCCACAAACTTGCGCTTCAGCAGCGGCTCAATCAACTCACCCGCTTCAGGCAACAAGCCTTGACCAATCAAAATTTCATAGCTGCGCTCGGCCAATGCTAGTGGCACACGGTGCAAGATGTTAGTCATTTCTATTTTGGTCCCACCCTTGCCAATCGACAATCGCTTTAATCACATCATTGACCATTTGACCGTGCTGCACATCGCGGCTTTCCACCGTGATATTGGCCTCGCCATAAGTTGGATAGCGTTTCTCCATCAGATTTCTCATTACCGCTTCAGGGTTCTCGCGCAGCAGCGGCCTGTCATTGCGCTTGCTCACGCGCTTCATGAGCAATTCCAAATCAGCCTTCAACCAAATTGAAATGCCATGGGCATTGATTCGTTTGCGGGTTTCTTCATTCATATAGGCGCCACCACCCGTGGCCAAAACTTGTTTGCCGTTTTCAAGCAATCTGGCAATCACGCGGCGTTCACCTTCGCGAAAATAGTCTTCGCCATGATCAGCGAATATCTCAGCAATAGATTTTCCGGCAGCGGATTCAATTTCGTGATCGGCATCGACGAAGGGAATGTCCAGCTTTTCAGCAAGCCTGCGGCCCACACTGGTTTTGCCAGCGCCCATCAATCCCACTAAAACAATAGGATTGTTGCCCAGCAATTGCTTGGCTAATTCGGCGTCTCTTGCGATTGATCTTCTGGCCATGATGTGTCTGACGGGGCTTTTAACTGAAGGCGCGGCAAATCGCAAAGCTTGGCTGTTTGGCAAATGCGATTGATCAGTCTATGCTTAATCGCAATAAGTTTTGGAGCTTGTGATCAGTGCCGGATACGTTAAGATTTTTGTTTGTGGTGGGTGTTATTGTTGGTGCTGTTTATGGCGGTGCTTTAGCGCTTTCCAGCTTTCCGCCGGAGCAAAGTGAGATTA
>JAYUPT010000014.1:0-15411 GCA_043759965.1 Aestuariivirga sp.
AAACATCTGCCACGGCCATGGACAGCGGTTCTGGTGGGCGGAGCGAGTGGGCCTTATACATTTAATGAGGCCGCAGCCAAACGCCTTGCACAACAGGCACAGTCTGGTGGTGGGTCGCTGCTGATCACTACAAGTGCGCGAACACCAGAATTAACGGCGACGGCTCTGAAAAATTCTCTAGCTGCGCCACATTATTTTCACCATTGGAACGACAAGATTTCTGAAAATCCCTTCTTCGGATTCTTGGCCCTTGCCGATCAATTTATTGTCACTGCCGACAGCATTTCAATGCTTTCCGAAGCTTGCTCAACCGGAAAACCCGTTGCGATGTTCGATACTGAAAGCGAGCAATTCGCTATGCGCGATCACAATCGCCAGATCAGTTGGCGCGGGTGCACCCTCAGCTCGACAATTTTCCGCATTGCAATGCGTGTGGCCCCAAAGCGTTGGTCGCGTGATTTACGCATTGTACACAGACAATTGCTTGCCACTGGTCAAGCCAATTGGACAGGCGAAGCTGCACCAATACCAAACACCAAACTTCCAATCAGCTCTCTCGAACTTGCCACGTCTCGTGTTAAAGCCCTGTTTGATTTATGAGAGCGCCATGAGTTTTACGAAATCAATCACGCTGATCTATGGTAAGTTTAAAAAATGGTTTTTAGACCATGCTGAATTTTGGCTTTATGATCTTGTGGGCATGCCCATGGCAGTGCGATGGGCATTGCAAAAAAACAAGCCTAATGATGCCGCACAGTTTCTCCATGTTTATCACAGCAAAAGTTTTTGGCGCTTGCCGTACGGGCCACTGCGCGCCGCATTCACAATTCTAATTTGGCCTTTTGCTCTGCTCATCGCCATCATCATTTTCACCACATGGAATGGCCGCACCATTTCTACGCGGTACGGCGTCTCAATTCCCAAACAAATTCTCATGCAGTTTGATATGGCGTGGCGGCATTCCATTGCACCGTTCTGGTTTTATATGTTTGAACTTTATGACTCCGAACGCGCCAAACTTGCGCCATTATATCTGCTCGCACATGAAACCATCGGCCCGGCCTTCAGCCTGTTGCAACCGCCAGAAGGCGCTGATCACATGGCCGACAAAGTGTGGTTTGCGGCCCATGCGCTAAAGCATAATGTGAAAGCTGTGCCGGTGTTTCTCTATCTTTCTGCTGGCGAAATTAAGCCCGCCCTCAGCTCCACAACTGAACTTCCAGATTGCGATCTCTTCGTGAAGCCGCGCCAAGGCAATGGCGGGCACAACGCCGAGCGTTATGATTTTATGGGCGAAGGAAATTATCGCAACAGTGCAGACGCAACATTCTCGCGCAGCGAATTGCTGGCCAAACTTTTGCAGCAATCCTTGAAAAGTGATTTCATCATTCAGCCTCGCTTGGTCAACCATCCAGCACTGGCTAATATCAGCAATGATGCTTTATCAACGGTTCGCGTTTTCACCATTCGCAATGAGCAAGGCGAACCAGAAGTAACCAATGTGGCTTTTCGCATGGCGGTTGGCAGCAACAGCGTTGTTGATAATTTTCATCAAGGCGGCTTGGCCGCAAGCGTAGATATGGCCACAGGGGAAATTGGCGAGGCTTCCGACATTGGCATTAAGCCTGGCATGGGCTGGCGCGAAATTCACCCTGTGAGTGGCGTGCGTTTTAGAGACAGTGTGCTGCCAGATTGGCAGGCCGTGCTTGAACTAGCGCGTGAGGCGCACCGCGCATTTCCGCACCGCATTATGGTGGGCTGGGATGTGGCCATGTTGAATGACGGCCCGATGATTATTGAAGGCAATGGCAGGCCTGATCTTGATATTCACCAGCGTGTTGAGCGCGGGCCATTAGGCAAGCAACGCATCGCGGAGCTTGTGGTGTTCAACGTGCAGCAACGTGTTCAACGCAAATCAACTTAAGTTCGCTTGATTTCAAATCAACATTAAATTTGATGCAGGCGTCGGGGTCACCATCACGATAAAACCGGCATGATTTACACGATCCAAAACTGGGCTCATTCTGCCGCACATATTCTGCTTCAAGAATTTCCGCCACACCTTTGGAAAAGCGTTTCCGCGTTTTATCGCTGAGCACCGCGATTGATTTTTCTAAATCACGCAGCGGATCATCACTTAATAATTTTGTCCCCTGCTCGGTTAGCTCCACAGCAACAGAACGCGAATCGGCCGCGCGGGCACCCTTGGTCATCAAGCCTTTTTTGACTAACGCCAAAACCGTTTGCGAAACCGTGCCCTTAGTGGCTCCCATATATTTGGCCATCGCACCCGGCGAATTTGAAAAGTGATTGGCCCGCGCCAGATAGCGCAAAGCCTCCCATTGCACAGGATGCAAGCCACCCGCATGGCCAGCTTGCCTGATAAGCCGCGCCAAACGTTCTAACTGACCAGAGGTTGTTTCGGCCGATTCAATTTCAGTTTTTTTCGCTTTCTTGGCCATTTGGTTAACTTGCCACGCCTTGTGAGAAGTTTGCAATAATTATGCGTGAACGCTTGAAAAGAGTGGCGCAACCGTATAGTCCAGCCGCAACTGCCCCCCACACTTAGTGTTCCAGCGGGGAAGCAACCTTCAAATGCGGAAGGATGGCCGAGTGGTTTAAGGCACACGCCTGGAACGCGTGCGTAGGTTAATAGCCTACCGAGGGTTCGAATCCCTCTTCTTCCGCCATTTTTTGATGGATGCACAATGGCCAACAATTCTGATTTTGAAATCTATCTCGTCTCGCCACCCGGCCTTGAGGCGATTTTGTTTGACGAAGTTAAATCCAAAAAATTTAACGATGCAAAGCAAGTGCTGGGTGGTGTTAGCATTCGCGGGGGCTGGTCGGACGTGTGGCAGGCCAATCTTGAAATTCGCGGCACCACCCGCGTGCTTGCGCGCATTGGTTCATTTCATGCCGGGCATTTGGCGCAGCTTGACAAGCTGGCCCGCAAATTTCCGTGGGGCGAATTTTTACGAAAAGATGTGGCCCTAAATGTCGAAGTCACTTGCAAAAAATCACGCATCTATCATGCCGGCGCTGCGGCCCAGCGCTTTGAAACGGCTTTGCGTGAGGAATTTGGCGCAACCATTTCCGATGATGCCGAGGTGAGCATTAAAGCCCGCTTTGAAGATAATCTTTGCACCATCAGCATTGATACATCAGGCGAGTCTCTGCACAAGCGCGGCTACAAGGAAGCCATTGGCAAAGCGCCTATGCGCGAAACCATGGCATCGCTGTTTTTGCGCCAATGCGGTTATGATGGAAATGAAACTGTGGTGGACCCCATGTGTGGCTCTGGCACGTTCATCATTGAAGCTGCCGAAATTGCTGCTGGCTTAAATCCGGGCCGCACGCGCAAATTTGCGTTTGAACAGCTCAAGAGTTTCGATGCGAAAGCGTGGAAGAAAATGTGTGAAGCATCACTTTCCAAACCAACTGATTTAAAATTCTTCGGCAGTGACCGTGATGCAGGTGCCATTAAAATGTGCAAAGCCAATGCTGAGCGTGCTGGCATTACAGAAATGGTTATATTTCAAAACCAAGCCGTGAGCGATCTTATGCCGCCACCAGGGGCTGCCGGATTGGTTATTGTCAACCCACCCTATGGCACCCGAATTGGCGATAAGAAGCCACTATTTGCGCTTTACGCAGCACTGGGCAAAACCTTATCGACCCGCTTCAAAGGCTGGCGTGTCGGCGTGATCACAGCAGACTCCTCACTTGCAAAAGCTACTGGCTTGCCCTTTGCAAAGCCGGGCAAACCTGTGTCTCACGGCGGCTTGAATATCACTTTGTTTCAAGCCAAACTGTGATCCGATGAAAATTTCCCGTGCCCTTCCATTTTTAGTGTTTGCCGCAATTGCAGTTGCAATGGCATTTGGCTTGCAGCGCGACCCAAAACTCATTCCCTCCCTGTTGATCAACCAACCCATGCCGGAATTAAGTTTGCCAGCACTTGAAGCCGATCAACCGCGTTTTGAAACAACCAAATTAATTGGCACCAAACCGCTTCTGGTCAACGTGTTTGGCTCTTGGTGCCCAAGCTGCCGTTATGAACATTCGTTCCTGATGCGTATTGCTAATGATAAGCGCATTACCTTGGTTGGCATTGATTGGAAAGACACCGCGGAAAATGCCAAAAAATATCTCGAAGATTTTGGCAATCCCTTTGCGCAAATTGGCTTTGATGACACCAGCCGCGCCATCATCGATCTGGGTGTAACTGGTGCTCCAGAAACATTTCTTGTCGATACCAAGGGAATTGTGCGGCTGCGCTTAACCGGGCCCCTGACTGAAGAAATTTGGAATGCGCAAGTAGAGCCGCTGCTACAAACTAAACAGCCTTAAACACTAAACTTGCAGCCCCCACCAAACCTGAATTGCCGCCAAGCTTGGCTTTAACAACGGGCACAGATTTAAAGGCAGGCATGGCGCTCACTTGAATTTGCGCATTTATGCCGGGCACAAGCATTTCAAATTCATGCGAAAGGCCGCCCCCCATAATTAACACATCAGGACTGAAGAGATGAAACAGGCTTGAAAAACCCATGCCCAATATCTTAGCTTCTTCGGCCACCAATTCGAGTGCTAGCGTATCACCCGCTTTGGCAGCAACAAAAACCGATTGGCTGGTGATGTCTTCGGCTTTCAGTCCTAAAATTGACGTGGCATGGCCAAAGGCCCGCTTCCGCGCCCGCGCTGTGAAAGCTGGGCCTGCGCCATAGGCTTCAAAGCAACCGCGTGTACCACAGCCACAAACTTCACCATCTGGCACAATTATCATATGCCCCACATGGCCAGCCATCCCGCGCCGCCCGCGCATCACGCGGCCATCAATAATAACGCCGCCGCCAATGCCAGTGCTCACCGTCACATATACAACATTTGAAAATCCAATGCCTGCGCCGAAGCGCCATTCGCCAATGGCAGCAGCAATGCCATCATTTTCCAAAACCACAGGATAAGAAATGCACGAGCGCAACGCTGCTCCTAATGCAAATTCACTAAAGCCTGTAATGGTGGGAAGAGAAAGCGCAATGCCTTGCTCTGTATCGAGTGGGCCGGGAGACGAAACGCCAACACCTAAAATTTCTCTGCCACCTGCACTGCTGGAAATCCCTTTCACCAACCGATCAATTTGCTCAATGACAATCTCAGGTCCACCTATTGCATCGGTCAGCACCTGATCTCGCTCTAAAATATGACCTTCAGAATCTACAAGTGCAGCACGAACTTGCGTGCCGCCCAGATCAACCGCAATGGCATATTTCAACATCATCTAAATCCCATGCAACCAAGCCATACGCGCGGCCAAATCTGGTGCACCAAAAGCCAGCGATCCCAGTACCACGGTTTCGGCCCCAGCAGCGCGGAGCAGCGGCACGGTATTTTCACGAATGCCACCATCAGCAGCAAGAACGATGCGGTGCTTGGCTCCGCATTCTGCAATCAGCTTTTTCGCAACACCTAAACGATTGGGTGCCTGTTCATTGAGGCCCTGCCCCTTCACACCAATGGCGGTTCCCAATAAGGTGAGAAAACGCAATTGCGCAACATAAGGTTCAATTTTTTCAACTGGTGTTTCAACGCGCAAAACCATGCCTGCCGCAACATTGCGCTTTTCCAACAATGTAAAAGCTCCTTTGGCAACATCAGCATTTTCCAAATGAATACTAACGAGATCAGACCCCGCATCACAAAACTGTTCAATCTGCGAATGCAAAATATGATCCGCTACCATAAGATGAACGTGAATGGGCTTTGCTGAAATCTTGCGAACCGCCTGCACCAGATCAGGAAAGAACAACATGGCGGGTGCAAAATGTCCGTCGGCCACATCAATGTGCAAAACATCTACATAAGGTTCAACGCGCTGCAAATCATCACGCAAGCGCACCAGATCAGCTGACCACACTGAAAATTCGGCAATAAGCCGATTGGTGGGAAGCTGATCAATCCAATTCTGCGCCACGAGACAAATCCTTTCTAATATGAGAGTTTAAAAACCGTGCAACGCTTGAAGCATCAGCAGCAGCTAAACCATGGGTAACCAACGCCCCATCAAAACCAATGCTCTTTAAGCAAGCTATATAGTGGCCATAATCCAAGCAACCGCGCCCAGCAAAAGTGAAGGCGCCATCTGGCATACGGTCCTTCGCATGGGCCATCACAATGTTCTCTGCCAAAAGATCAACCGAAGTGGAGATTATAGTTTTTTGGTCTTGCAGCGTAACGGCCTCAAACAAATTAGCAGCGTCAAAAATTATCTTAACGTGCTTGCTTTGCATTTCATCAATGAGCAGTTTAGCTTTAACCGCAGAATTCACTACATTAGCAAGCTCTGGCTCAATACCCAAAACCACATTATAGCGTTCGGCGATGGCTAAAGCTTTTGCCATTTCTGAAACCAAATCACGCCATGCATCAGATGAATCATTATCAACATGCCACTGCCATTGGTCTCTGGCGTGCCGCGTGCCTGTGCAGAGCGTGATGATCGATGTGCCCATCTCAGCGCACCGCGCGGCTAAAACCTCAAGACGTTGCATACCAAGCTCGCGCACCGTCACATCGGGGTGAATCATATTGTAAGTGGCCGAAACGGCTGCAATCTCAATACCATTTTGGTGGGCGGCTTGACTCACCGCTATTGCAATTTCTGAGCTAATTTCATCCGACATAGAGGCCAAGCCAGAGCAGGCCATATTATATTGCACCACAGAAAAACTAGCAGCCTTCGCCGCTGATAAAACTAAAGCCGGATCAGTGCCCTCAAAAGTTTTTGCAAATATGCCGAGCTTCATCAAACCCCGCCAGAAACATCAGCCAGTGCCACGCGGCGGCCCGATTCAACGGAACGCGCAATGGCAACCATGGCCCGCACCGAAGCAATGCCATCATCCACAGTGGCACCTTCTATTTTTGCACCATCGAGAATGACCCGCGCAAAACCTTCAAGCTGCCTGCGGTAAAAATGACCATCTGCACCAAGCAGGCGGGTGGTGGCGCAATCGGCTTCGCGGAAAATTTCAACATCGCTCGATTTATAATACCACGGATTATAAGTCTTGCCGATTACACTGCCATGCTTTCCGTAAATCTGAAACCCTTCATGCCAATCCATGCGAACCGCAATTGTAAGGTCGAGATGACCCAAAGTTCCTGATGCAAATTCCACATCCACAAACCAGCACCACATTCCTCCACGCTCAGAAAGCCGCGCCGAAACTGCAACAATATCGCCAGCAAAATAACGCGCTGTGTCAATCAGGTGGCAGCCATGGGCCAGCATATAATAGCGGCGCAAATCGGCTTTCGGATTGGCAGAGGGTTTGCGCGCATTTGCACTGCTCACCATTAAAGGCTGCACTGCTTCAGTCATCGCATAGCGGTGTGTGCTGTCACAATACCACGCTTTAAGCGCAACAAGCTCGCCCATTTCTGTATGAATAAAACTCTTGGCAGCTTGGAGGCCAGCATCAAAGCGCTTCATATGGCCCACTTGAAAAACCTTGCCAGATTTTTCAACGGCAGCTTTTAACTCAAGCGATTCTTCAACAGTAACTCCAACAGGCTTTTCACACAGCACATGTTTGCCAGCGGCCAATGCACGAAGCGAGGCCGGAACATGAAACGCATCCGCCGTTGCAATGATAACAGCATCAACATCTGGGTCGGCTAACATGCGGTCATAATCATTATAAGATTTTTGTGCGCCGTGGGTGATCACCATGCGCTCGCGCAAATCATCAGCCACATCACAAATGGCAAAGAGCTCAGCATTGACAGCTTTGGTGCAGCTTTCAAAATGCGCTGCTTGGGCTATTGGCCCTGCCCCCAAAACACCAACACGCAACCGCTTTTCGCTTTTGGGGGGCATCGTTATCTATCCTATGATCTTAGGTTGACGGAAAACCAACCATCTCAACACTATAACCTGCGGCCGTCATCACGCGCATCAATTCTTTATGGCCCACTTGCGCCATTTTTAACGGAGAGTTTTTCTTGGGGTCTTGCTCAGCTTCAACAACAAACCAGCCTTCATAACCATAGCCTGCTAGCTTTTTTACAAAAATTTCAAAATCAATCGAACCATCGCCTGGCACAGTGAACGCACCAAGAGCAACGGCATCAAGAAAGGATTGCTTAGAACGATCAAGCCCATTGATCACATCCATGCGCACATCTTTGGTGTGAACATGGGTGATGCGGGCGTGGTGTTTATCAATAGCCCGCATCGGGTCGCCACCGGCAAATTGCAAATGCCCCGCATCAAGCAAAAGCGGAATGCCGGAATGCGCCATGAATAAATCAAGCTCAGCTTCAGTTTCAACCACCGCACCCATGTGATGATGATAAGATAAAGGCATGCCTTGTGTTGCGGCCCAATCTGAAATTTCAGAAACGCGTGCACCATAGGCTTTCATCTCGTCCACTGTCAGCACCGGCTTGGTGTTGAGTGGTCTGGTGCGAATGCCCTGAATAGAACGTGCCACTTCACCATAAACAATGCATGGCGCATTTACGGCTTTAAATAAATCAATCATCGGCAGCATCCGCGCTTTATTGGATGCAACATCTTCATCAACCAAAGTGCCAGAGAACCAGCCACCACATAAAGTAACATCAGCAGCTTTTAAAATCGGCAGCATCACTGCCGGATCATTCGGAAAGCGGCGGCCCATTTCCATTCCTGTGAAGCCAGCACTGCGCGATTGGCGCAAACATTCTTCCAGCGAAACGTCTTCGCTGAGTTCTACCAAATCGTCATTCCACCATGCGATGGGCGACATGCCAAGTTTTGCTTTCATGCGACTCTCCTGCTTTGGCTGCGTTTAAGCCAAGCACCCCTGCAAAATCAATCGCCCAAAAGCGCAATCTATCATTTTAAAGCTTTAGGCAACATCGCGCATGGCACCAGGGCCAGGAATTGCACCCTTGGGGCATTTTCCAGCAATAATCATGCCCAAAACTTCATCATGATTCACGTCTTTGGTTGAGGCTGTGCCCACCACTTTGCCGTTCTTCATCACAACAAGGCGGTCAGCCAAATCAAACACGTCATGCAAATCATGGCTGATGAGGAATATGCCAATGCCCTCGGCTTTAAGCTGCTTGATCAACTCACCCACCTGTGCCGTTTCTTGCGGCCCCAAAGCAGCAGTTGGCTCATCCATAATCAGAATGCGCGCATTGAAGTGAATAGCGCGCGCAATAGCAACCGATTGGCGCTGACCACCAGAAAGCTTCGAAACAGGTTCTTTGAAGCGGCGGAAGTTTGGATTGAGGCGGTGCATCACCTTGCGCGTTTCAGCTTCCATAGCCACGTCATCAAGCGTGCCCATTTTAGTTTTGAGTTCGCGGCCAAGATAAAGATTGGCTGCTGCATCCACATTGTCGGCCAAGGCCAAGGTTTGATATATCGTCTCAATGCCAAGGGCTTTGGCATCGCGCGGATTATTGATAGCAACTTCTTTGCCTTCAACCATAATCTGCCCGGCATCACGCTTATAAGCACCAGAGAGCACTTTAATCAAAGTCGATTTGCCAGCACCATTGTGGCCCAGCAAACCAACAACCTCGCCGGGGTGCAGATCAATCGATGCACCATCAACCGCTTTAATGCCACCGAAAGCAATCGACACACTGCGCATTTCAACAAGCGGCGTGCTGCGATCTTGTGGGGCCACAACTGGTGCCGCAGTTTTAACTACAGCCTTGCGAACGGGAGCCACTTTCTTCGCAACTTTCTTTGCAACTTTTGCCATGATCTAATTCCTTACTTAACGCGGCGGGAATAAAGTTGGTCGAGATAGACGGCGAGCACAAGAACGATACCCACGACGATATTCTGGAATGCCGCAGGCAAGTTCAAAAGTGACATGCCGGAAATGATGGATTGCATCAAAAGCGCCCCCAGCATGGCGCCATAGATTGTTCCCACACCGCCAGCCAGCGAAGTGCCGCCAATCACGGTGGCCGCGATCACATAAAGTTCGTTGAGACCGCCCAGCGCATTGGTTGCCGCATTGAGGCGCGCTGAAGACACGACGGAGGAAATGCCGACCAACAGGCCCATCAAGGCAAACACTTTGACCGTCAGCCATTTGGTGTTGACGCCGGCAAGCTCAGCTGCTTCTGGGTTACCACCCGTGGCATAGACATAGCGGCCAAACTGCGTGCGCGTGGCAAGAAAGGTCATAGCGAGGCCAACGAAGATTGCAATCAGCACTGGCACAGAATAACCTGTGTAATAAATCAAACCATCGGCGCAGCGCACAACTTGGTCACCAGCCAAACAAATGGCACTGGCATCCTTGTTTTCGATGCCGGGTGGAATTGCTACACCATTGGCCTTTGCGTAGTTCTCAATCAACTTAAAGGGCCAAGGATAAGAGTTCATCACATTGGTGACGCCCAGCACAACAGCACTACCCAGCCCCGCAAGGAACACTTCGGCCCAGATGGGGCGCATCGGAAAGTTAAAACGCTGGCGCTGGCGGCGGCCATTGACGATGGCGAAAATCAGCGCAGCGCAAACAATCAGTGCAAGAGTCCAGCTCCAGAATGGTCCAAGCCAACTGATGGGAATGCCACCTCCGAAGATTTCGTAAGTCTTGTCCATCGGCGCAACTGTTTCACCCTTGGCGAGGTAGAAGGCCAAACCGCTGTAAGCGAGAAGGCCGCCGAGTGTCACGATAAATGCGGGAATCTTAAGATAGGCCGTCAACCAGCCATTCGCGGCCCCAACAAGTGCCCCAACTGCAAGCATGAAAACAACTGTTATCGGCCAAATCGCAGGGTGGCCCACGCCAAAGATCGGCACCAGTTCAAACACCTGCAAGACGGCACCGGCAACAGCAACGAGGCTCAACATCGAACCTATGGACAGATCAAGCTGGCGCATGACGATCAGCAGCACCATGCCAGTGGACATGATGGCGATAGAAGAGGTTTGCACCAAAAGCGTCCAAAGATTGCGCGGCGTGAGGAAAGAACCGCCGAGAAGCCCGCCAAAATTGCCGCGCATTATGCCGCTGGCAACGTCAAAGGCAATCCAAATTAACAACAAGGCTGCGACCATGCCAAGCAACCGCTCATCAATTTCAGTGGCGCGGAAAAACCGCTTCACAGCTCCTTCGTTTTGCAGCGCAGGACTATTGCTGGTGCTTGTGGTGTTAGACATGAAAATCTCCTAGACAATTGTTATAACTATCCCACACCCGTTATTCCCGCGAAGGCGGGAAACTAACTTCCCACAGGGTGCAAGGTCTAAGTTGGATTCCCGCCTTCGCGGGAATGACGATTGTAGGTGTGGTTACTTCAGGCAAGTGTAAAAAAACCGCGCCACTTTTGCAAGTGACGCGGTTCATATCGTTCAGGTTACAAAATTAGCAGCCTGTTGCAGCACCAGCAGCAACGCCGGCACAAGCTTGATCTTTGGTAATGTGGCCAGCATCAATTGCAACATTGATGTTAGCTTTTGTGATTGGTGTTGGAGCAAGAAGGATTGAATTCATTTCAACCTTGTTCTTGCCACCGTTGAACTTAGCAACACCAGCGATTGCTTCCATGGCTGTGCCATCAGCAAGAGCGTTTGCGGCTTCAGCAGCTACTTTGCCCAAATCTAAAGCGTTCTTCCAAACTGAAACAGTTTGTGTGCCGAGAGCAACGCGGTTGATTGCAGCCAAATCACCGTCTTGGCCACCAACTGGAATGCCAGCCATGCCTTGCGCAGTGAGAGCAGCTACAACACCTGAGGCCATGCCGTCATTTTCAGACAATACAGCATCAACTTTGTTGCCAGTTGAAGTCAAGCATTGCTCCATGTTCTTCTGAGCATTGTCTGGCTTCCAACCATCGGTGAATGTTTCGCAAACATTCTTGATCTTGCCGGAATCGAGACCTTCCTTCAGAACTTCCATCATGCCTTGGAACAAGAAGGTTGCGTTTGGATCGCCCTTGTCGCCCTTAATGAAAGCATAGTTGCCTTCAGGCTTAGCTTTTTGAACTTCTTGCGCAATGATACGGCCAACACCCACGTTATCAAATGTGATGTAAAGCGCGTTTGGATCTTCAAATTGCACGTCATAAGCAATTGACTTTATGCCAGCATCGCTGAGGGCCTTGATCGAGGGGAGGATTGCATCTGAGTCAAATGCAACAACCAGAACAACGTCTGGTTTTTGTGAGATCAGGCCTTCAATGTCTGCAGCTTGCTTTTGAGCAGAACCTTGAGCATCTGTCGAAATATACTTATTACCAGCAGCTTCTACGGCAGCCTTAATTGCAGCTTCGTCGGTCTTCCAACGTTCTTCTTGGAAAGTCTTCCAAGAAACGGCGATGGTTTTGCCAGCGGCCATTGTTGTTGTGGTAGCAGCGCCGAGCATCAAGCCAGCGGTCATCAATGCCAAAATTGTCTTCTTCATTCCCATTCTCCCTGAAGCACCATCATTCACCCTGCCAGACGCCAAGCTGCCAAAAACGTGGATAAAAAACAGTGCTGAAAATAATTTAATTTGACGTCCAAAATAATGTTGCATGAAGCAATGAACTGAGTCAAGAATGTTTTGATAAATAATTGTTGTGCAACGCAATAATAATGTTGCAGTGCGGAAATTGAATGCGTGTAAAGGCTGACATTGATCTGATCAGACGACAAAATCGGCACATTGTGCTAGACGTGTTGCGCACCCACGGGCCTATGCCACGTGTGGAATTAGGTCGCAAAACTGGATTATCCCCAGCTTCAATTACATCTATCACGACACAGTTAATCGAAGAGCAGGCGATGCTAGAACTTAACGAAGTGAGCATGCGCGACCCTTCACGGCGCGGGCGTCCAACAGTGCGAGTGGACTTAAACCCCAAGGCAGCAAACGTGGTTGCCATGAAAATTTCAATTGATGGGATTGAATTGGCGCTTTCGGATTTTAGTGGAAACATTTTTGCGCGCAAAACTATCGCATTGGCAACTTACAACATTGATCCAGTAAAATTTGGCGAAGAAGCCGTTCGATCTATCTCAAATTTTCTGTCGCAAAACAATTTGGCGCATAAAGACGTTGCTCGTATTGGCATAGCCACACAAGGTGTGGCTGATTCGCGCGGTGGAGTTGTGGCTTGGAGCCCAGCGTTTAAAGCCCGCAATGTTCCCATTGTTGCACCAATTCAAAATGCTTTGGGCATTCCAAGCACATTGGCAAACGACGCCAATATGATTGCCGAAGGTGTGATGGCCAATGATCATCGCCGCTATGTGGGAACAACGGCTGTGGTCTATATGGGTTATGGCGTTGGCATGGGGCTTGTTATTGAGGGCAAAGTTTATCATGGCTCGAATGGCGCTGCCGCTGAATTTGGCCACATGAATCATATTCCCCAAGGCGCCTTATGCAGGTGCGGTCGGTCTGGATGTTTAGAAGCTTATGCAGCCGATTATGGCATCTTACGCAGTGCTGAAGAATTACCCGATGATACCATGCCACTCTCTTCTGCCGTTGATGCTTCTGTGATGGTTGCCCTTGAAGCTGCCGCCCGCCGGGGTGATGCTAAAGCCGTTGCAGCTTATCAAAAAGCTGGCCGCGCCATTGGCTTTGGTTTGGCCCGCCTCATTGCATTGCTAAACCCTGATCGCATTGTGCTGGCAGGGCCCGGAACACGCGCCCTTGATCTCATCGAACCTGCATTGCGCGCCGCCATTGAAGAAGGAGTGGTTGATGAATTACGCCGCGACGTGAAAATCGAAACCGTACCGATCAACAAAGATATGATTATCACCGGAACAATTGGTGCTGCCCTGCGCCATCTCGATTCAGAAATTTTTGCCTTCGGACCAAAACTTACTCAACCAGCACACCAGGAACTCAACCCATGATCCGCAAACTCGTTATGTTTTTCATAATAAGTATTTTAACCACCAACCTTAGCTTTGCAGCACAGCCCACACCAACAGATGTTATCAATCGCTGGTATAAGCTTACCTTAGAGTTGATCCGCCACACTCCAACATACACACCTCCTGTGGCCAGCCGTTCTCTGGCTTATCTTGGCCTGACCACTTTTGAAGTTGCGGCCTCAGGCTCTGCCAATCTGCAAACGCTCGCAGGCCAACTCAATGACCTAACTCCATTTCCACAACGTGAAGCAGGTGCGGCCTATGATGAAGCTGTTGTGATGCAAGCGGCTTTGAGCACAGTGGTGCAAAACTTGTTTAACAATACCGGCCCCACCGGCCAGCATGTGATGGCCAATCTCGACAAAAAGCTGTTGGGTGAAGTCTCCCAAAATTTAGATCCCGCACTTGTCGCAAAAAGCCAAACCTATGGCCAAGCTATTGCCAAACATGTTTTAGACTGGAGCCAAACCGATGGCGCAGCGGTCGTAGAAAACTTGGGCTTCCCCATGGAGTATAAATTGACCAAGGGCCCTGCCAACTGGGTTCCAACAAACGTTATCCGCCTACAACAAAATCCTTTGCTGCCAAATTGGGGTAATAACCGCCCATTCGCTATGAAAACCGGTGCGACTTGCGACACTCCACCTCCACCTGCATATAGCGAAGACGTAGCTTCAGAATTTTACAAACAAGCAATCGAAGTGGCTGAGGCTAAGAAGAACTTAACGCCAGATCAAAAAGCAATTGCCAAGTTCTGGGCCGATGACGCCATGCTCACTGTCACACCTCCCGGCCATTGGATTGCCATTACTTTGCAAATTCTCGAAAAAGAAAATGCTGACACCGCGAAGATGTCAGATGTTTTAGCAAGGCTTGCCATTGCTGAAGCCGATGCTTTCATTGGCTGTTGGAATGCCAAGTATAAGTATGATCTATTACGTCCCTTAACTTACATCAAGCGTGTGATTGACCCTAAATGGGATTCGCTTTTAAACACCCCTCCCTTCCCAGAATACCCCAGCGGTCACAGCACGCAATCAGGTGCGGCAGCTACAGTGCTCACCCAAATCTATGGTGATAATTTTGCCTTCACTGATGAAACCGGAATGAAGGATGGCAATAAGCCGCGCAGCTTTAAAAGCTTCTGGGCCGCAGCCGATGAAGCCGGTATTTCTCGCCTCTATGGTGGCATCCATTTTCGCGCGGCAATTGAATACGGATTGCAACAAGGCCGCTGCATTGGCACCTTCACAAACGCCCTCAAAACACGGAAATAATCATGCGTAAAATCATTCTTTCATCGATATTTCTCGTTTCATTAACGCCACACATTCAGGCCGCCGAGATGGCACCCGCAATTCCAAGTTTTGCCGAAGAAACCTCAAGCTCAGGAATTGACAGCACTTACAAAGGTGAATGGGAATTCATGGTGGGCGGCGGCGTTGCAACATTCGACTGCAATGCCGATGGCTTTGCTGACATGATTCTTGCTGGCGGCACCAATAAAG
>JAYUPT010000015.1:0-5451 GCA_043759965.1 Aestuariivirga sp.
TTTAATCATGTCACTGAAGGCATGGATTATGTGGTTGCTGTTGATGTGACGGGCCGGCCAAAGCCGGTAAAAAATGGCCACCCTTCAAATTTGGAATTGGCCGTTGGCTCTATGTTGATCATGTTCCATGAAATTGCCAAGTTGCGACGAGAACAGGCGCCGCCTGATTTTTACATTTCACCTGAAGTTGAGCATTTTAGTTCTGGTGATTTTTTCAAAGTGAAAGAGATATTTGCGGCGGCTGAACCAGCCAAAGAAAAGTTGAAGCGGGCTTTGGATTTGCGATTCTCTTGAGGCGCTTAGCGGCGGGACTTGAAAAAATCTCTGAGCATGGATTGTGACTCAACTTCACCGATGCCGCTGTAAACTTCTGGGGCATGGTGACAGGTGGGTTGAGAAAAAAAGCGTGGGCCATTTTCCACCGCTCCCATTTTTTCATCGCTGCTCGCAAAATAAACCCGGCGGATTCTGGCGAATGAAATGGCGGCGGCGCACATGGCGCAGGGCTCTAAGGTGATGTAGAGATCGCAGTCGATCAGGCGCTCTGATGAAAGCAGTTGGGCCGCAGCGCGGATGGCCAGCATTTCAGCATGGGCGGTAGGGTCTTTCAGTTCGAATGTACGGTTGCCGAAGCTGGCTAAGGTTTTGCCATGGGCATCCACAATCACAGCACCCACTGGCACCTCACCGCGCGCGGCGGCGGCATGGGCTTCAGTAAAGGCTTTTATCATAGGCTCTGGCAGTTTTTGCTTCATCGTGGCACAGAAGCGATTGTTGATGCGAAAGGCAAGAGTTACATGCGAATTGTGGGTGGAAAATTTAAGGGCAAGACCTTGGCGGGGCCAACCAGCGAAGCTACACGCCCCACGTCTGACCGCGTGCGCGAATCCATATTCAACATTTTGGCCCATGGCATTTCGGATTTCACTCTGGAGGACGCCCGTGTGATGGACCTGTTTGCGGGCACTGGGGCATTGGGCTTGGAAGCAATTTCACGCGGAGCCAAATTCTGTTTGTTTGTGGAAGAAGATTCAGGCGCGCGTGGTGTGATCCGCAACAATGCCGACAGCTGTGGTGTGATCGGTCAATGTAAAATCTGGCGGCGCGATGCGACCGATCTTGGTCCATCGGCTCCACAATCGCCTTATAACTTAGTGTTCGTCGATCCGCCATACGGCAAAGGCTTGTGCGAAAAAGGTTTGCAATCATTGCTGGCTGGCGGCTGGTTGGCGGCGGGAGCAATTGTGGTTTTGGAAGAGGCAGAGAAGGCAGCGGTGGCTGAGATGGCTGGTGTGGAATTGCTTGACCAGCGGATATATGGCGATACGCAGGTTCGAATTTATCGTTTCACTTCCGCCCAAACAGGCGCTCCACATCAGTGAGCTTCAACTCAATAAAGGTTGGCCGGCCATGGTTGCATTGGCCGGAGTTTGGGGTCACTTCCATTTCTCGCAGCAATGCATTCATTTCTTCAGGGCGCAGGGTTCGGCCCGCCCGTACGGAATAATGGCAGGCCATGGTGGCGAGCACATGGTTGATACGAGCCTCTACAGTATTGGCAGAATCCAACTCCTTCACATCATCAGCCAAATCTTTGAGGATCGCAGTGATGTTGCCCGAACTTAACGCTGCTGGCACTTCGCGCACCAGCATGGCACCTTCACCAAATTGCTCAAGCTTCAGGCCAGCCGTGTTGAGCAAATCTTCAAGACTCAAAAGTGCGACCACTGATGCTGAGTCCATCTCTACCACTTGCGGCACCAGCAGCGCTTGGGTGATCACACCCTGCCAGGCGCGTTCGCGTTTCAAGCGTTCATAGACAATGCGTTCATGGGCTGCGTGTTGATCGACCAGCAGAAAACCATCAGAGGTTTGCGACACAATATAAGTGCCGTGAATTTGGGCCCGCGCCACACCCAAGGGATAATCTGCTTGCGGCAACTCTTGTGTGTGGGCTGCCTGCAAAGGCATTTGCATTTCAAAGGCGGATTGCACAGATTCAGAAAAATGATCCGTGGACGGAGTATAGTTTCCAGCACGAAATGATTGCGCTGTGGCGAATGATGCTGACGTATCAGGCTTGGCGATTGAGCCTGCAATGGCGCGGCGGATGGCGGAGACGATGAAGCTTCGCACAAAGCCTGAATCGCGAAAGCGCAATTCCGTTTTTGCTGGGTGAACGTTTACATCCACACGGTCTGGCGCACAGGATATGAACAAAGCCACGGCGGGGTATCTGCCCGGTGGCAACACATCGGCATAAGCGCCGCGAATAGCACCTGAAATCAATTTGTCACGCACCGGCCTGCCATTAACAAATGCAAATTGGTGGGTGGCTTGGCCGCGCGCATAAGTGGGCAACCCTGCATAACCTTCAACACGAATATCATCGCCTGCATGATTTATCTGGACTGAATTTTCCATAAACTCGCGGCCCATAATGCGGGCAACGCGGGCAGCTGGTGTTTCTGCTTGCGGCACATCAATCCAGTTTTTATCTTCGGTGGCGAAAGAAAAACCAATTTCATTGTGCGCCATGGCAAGGCGGCGGGTGACTTCTAAGGCTTCGGAAGTTTCACTTCGATCAGTCTTTAAAAATTTAAGCCGCGCCGGTGTGGCATAAAATAAATCGCGGATTTCAATTTCGGTGCCTACATGCAAACGCGCTGGGGCAATTTCATTTTTGCGCCCACCTTCAATCACCAAAGCAAAAGCATCGCCCTGCCCTTTGGCCCGCGAAGTTAGTGTCATGCGTGAAACGCTGGCGATAGAGGGCAAGGCTTCGCCACGAAAACCCAGCGTGTGAATGCGGATTAAATCATCATCAGAAAGTTTGGATGTGGCGTGGCGCTCAATGGCCAGCTCCATTTCATCTGGCCCCATGCCGCTGCCATTATCAGATACACGGATGAGAGATTTGCCACCACCCCTGAACACCACATCAATCTGCGTTGCTCCGGCATCAATGGCATTTTCCACAAGCTCCTTCACCACGCTGGCTGGGCGCTCAATCACTTCGCCCGCTGCGATGCGGTTTATAGTGCCTTCGGGGAGTTTGCGGATTCTCATAAGGTGAGAATAGTCTATTGGTCGCTAAAAATCGCGCCTATATTTCTAATGGTGCCATAGCCCGGATTGGCCAGGCGCTTCCTAGCTAGAATTGCGGCTTTCAACTCTTTTTTCAATTGGGCTGGCGATTTTGGAGTGCCATCGGCATTGATTTTCGAGACACCATATTTTTCGTAAACATCTTGCACAGGGGCAGGCGGCGGCAGTTGTGACATAGCCACTTTTTGGGAGGAGGCCGAGCCATCTTCGTAAATTCCGTCAGAGCCAGTGCCAACGTTTGGCAGATAAGCTTCAGTGGTTTGCCCGGGCACTGCCAATTGTAAATCTGGCGGCATGGCCAAATTATTGCCAACACTAATGTTATTGGGTTGAGGCACTCTCGATTTGCCATTCAACATTGAAGCCGCTGAGGCGCAAGCGCCAAGCGAGATCGCCACACTTAACAACACAATTGATTTATATGCAGAATTCATCACTCAACCACTTCATTTAAGCTTGTATCGCCGTCAAATCTGGCAATTCCAAGGCTTAGGTGTTCTTCCGCTCTAGGAAAGATTCATACAGCAAAAGCCCAACCCCTGCAACGATGGCCATATCGGCAGGGTTAAAGACATACCAATCCCAGGTTTTCCAATGCAGCAAGAAGAAATCGGCCACGGCACCATGCACCACGCGATCGAGTGCATTGGCCAAAGCGCCGCCAATCACTAGACCTAAAGCAGCAACTGTTAACGGGCGGTGGCTGCGGCACAGCCACATCCACAACACTGTAGAAATCAACAGCGTGATGGTGATCAGCAGACCTTGGGCGTGGGTGGTGAGCAGACCATAAGACACGCCGCGATTCCACGCCATGACCAGATCAAAAAATGGAGCGAGCGAAATTTGCTGGCGCTCTTCCATATTTACTACATGCAACAAATACCACTTGATTGATTGATCAAAACCAAATGCTAAAGCTGCCATCGCAAGGCCAAGCGGAGCGAGACGGCCCCAGAGATTTAGGCTTTTCATACCGTCTTCCCAAATCTTGTTTGCCATTCGCGCACGGCATCGGCATCGCGTGGGGTGATATCGGGGAAATCTTTGTCTTGGCCAATGTCCTTGGAGATTTTCCATGAGCGGGCGCATTTCTGGCCTTCGGCTCTTTTAGAAACAACAGAAACAATGTTTCCAAGTTCATTTGAAATTCTGAACGCTGTTGAAGGACCTTCCTTTTCAACAATGGTAATTGCTGAAGTAATGCAAATTTCAGCGAGGTCTACGCTTTTCAAATCTGCGAGTGCCTGCTTATCCATGTTATTTACATAAACAATTGGCGCAGCTTCAAGAGATGAACCGATCCGTTTTGCAGCACGTTCAATTTCAAGAGCACCAGTTACAACTGCACGGGCCTTTCTAATAGAAGTCCACTTTGCCGCCAGTTCATCATTCTTCCATTCGGCCAATGGTTTGGCGAAGGGCATGACGTGGACTGAGGATTCAGGATGATCAAAGCGGCTGATCCACACTTCTTCCGCCGTGAACACCATAATCGGTGCCCACCATGTGACGAGGCAATGGAACAGTTGATCGATCACCGAGCGGCAGGATTTGCGCTTCACGCTTGACCATGGATCGCAATAGAGAGTGTCTTTGCGGATGTCGAAATAGAAGGCTGAAAGTTCTACATTCATAAAATTGGTGAGGGCCGCTGCGGCTTTTTTATAATCATAAACATCATAGGCCGCTTGCACAGTTTCGCCCAACTCATGCAGCAGATGCAGAACATAGCGTTCCAGCTCTGGCATATCCTTGGGTTGCGTGGTTTCCCAATCTTTTAAGCCTTCGAGGGCGCCCAACATATAGCGGAAGGTGTTGCGCAGTTTGCGATAATTCTCGACGGCGGATTTAAGAATTTCGGGGCCAATGCGCATGTCATCGGCATAGTCGCAAGTTGCCACCCAGAGGCGCAAAATATCTGCGCCGGAGTTTTTGATCACCTCTTGCGGCACCGTGGTGTTGCCAAGTGACTTTGACATTTTGCGGCCATCTTCAGCCAGCGTGAAGCCGTGGGTGATCACTTGATCATAAGGTGCCCTGCCCCGCGTTCCGCAGGATTCGAGCAATGAAGAATGGAACCAACCGCGATGCTGGTCTGAGCCTTCAAGATAAACATCGGCTGGCCATTTGAGGTCAGGGCGTTCTTCGAGAACGAAAGCATGCGTGCAGCCTGAGTCAAACCACACGTCCAAAATATCGCGCACTTGCTCGTAGTCATCAGGATTATAAGTGGGTGCCAAATAGCGCGCCGCCGCACCCTCAGCATACCAAGCATCAGCACCATCAGCGATGAATGAGTCATAGATGCGGGCATTAACGCTCTCGTCTTTGAGAATTTCG
>JAYUPT010000016.1:0-5418 GCA_043759965.1 Aestuariivirga sp.
AAAAGAGGCTCATCGAGAACAGGCTCATCTGGAATAAACTCATCGTCAAATTCTTCTTCTGGCAACATTTCGTCGTCAGATTGGCAAAAAAAGAATTCGCCGTCCACATCAACGCAATCTGTTTGAAGCTCAGATGACTCAACTGTTACAGGCGCAGTTTCCTGACCAAAAGCATCTCCATTGATCAAGCTGGTGGCTATCAATACAAAGCCAATATTCAAAACGCGCAGTGCATTTTTCATAGTTTTCAGAAGCCAAGCTTGGTGCATTGTCTATTTACAAGTTTGATTGCTTATAAACTATGGCCCCTACTTAATTGCAAAGTAGGGACCACATGTTGACTATGCAGTTACAGTTTTGCGTTGCCTAGATTCGCTCCAGAATAAATAGGCCGAGCCTGCCAAAATGAGCACAATGCCGATCCACAAATTGCCTTCAGGCAAATAATTGAACGCCAAAAATCCTGCAATAACGTTGAAGGGCAAACGCATATCATCAAAGGGTTGCAGTGATGACGCATCTGCTTTGGAGTAGGCCTTGGTCAAGCAATATTGCGCGATGAATTGAATGACACCTGCTGCCAGCAAATACAAAAGCACTTGGCCTGTTGGCCATTCAAAACCAGCGCCAAATGAAAGCACAGCGTTGATTGGTGAGAGCAGCAGCAGCAACCACATGGTGATTGTTTCCGGCTTTTCATAGCCAGTGAGTTGTTTAGTAATGAGCGAGGCCGCACCCCACAAAACGGCTGCGGCGATGGGCGCCAAAGACCAAGCATTGAAACCAGTTGACCAAGGCTGCAGCACAACCATGGCGCCTGAGAATCCAAGTAACGAGGCGATCCACCGATTCGCACCAACTGTTTCGCCCAAAAAGAATTTGGCACCCAGCAAAATGAAAAATGGTGAGGTCATTACCAAAGCAATCACCTGCCAAATTGGCACTCCATGCGCCAAACCAAACACAAAGGCTTGCACGCCCAGTGCGGACAGCACAACACGAACTATGTGTTGAATTGGAAATTCAGTCTTGAGAGAGGCCAAGCCACTCTTCCAAATAAAAGGCAAGGAAACGATAAGGGCGATGAAATATTGCCAAAAGGCATCAGAAGTTGGCTTAAATCCAAGCCCGCCAAAACTGGCTGAACCCGTCACAGTTTGGGTGATTACGTTAATGATAGCAAAGGCAATTCCTGCCATCATCATATAGGCAGCACCTGCCAGTAAGTTTTTATTGAGGGTCTGATTCATGCGTCGTCTCCTTTTCAAACATGAATCAGGACGACATGTCTAAAGACACTCCGCGAATGCGGAGCGGCATGAACATAATCTCTTTTTATCCGGACTATACCGTCGGCCCAGGAGTTACACCTGATCTGCTGACACCTCCAAGTTTAACCAAGGAGGCCGCTCGCGGGCTATACCGCCGGTGGGGAATCACACCCCGCCCTGAGAATTACCGGAACATTCCGGCGGGGGCAGCAATAAGGGCTAGAGCCAAATTAAGCAAGCGGAACAGCCATGCAGAAGTTTCATTGTGTTTATGTTCGTGTCGGGCTATCTGCTTCACACACTAAATAAACCGTCATTCCTGCGAAAGCTATCGGAATAAAATTCTTAAAATGACCACACCACGCAAACCACCAATCGCAAGATCTGCTGCTCGTTTGGGCGCGGTGCAAGCCCTTTATCAAATGGACATTGCCACCGCCGACCTTGGCGAAACCCTTGCACAATTCTCATCGCGCGTGATGGGCGAAGATTTTGATGATGGCCAATGTGGCGAAGCAGATTTTAAGCATTTGCGCGAAGTGGTGGAAGGGGCTGTGCGCGAGCAAGCTTTGATCGACCCCACGGTTGATAAGTTGCTCGATAAAGATTGGCCGCTCCACCGCCTTAACGCCACATTGCGCGCTGTGTTGCGGGCAGGGGCCTTTGAAATTATGTTCAAAGAAAACGTGCCAGCTAAAGTGGCCATCAATGAATATGTGAATGTGGCCGGAGCTTTCTTCGATGGTGAGGAACAGAACTTCGCCAATGCCGTATTAAACAGTCTCGCTCGTCAACACCGCCCCGAAGAATTTGCAGCTTGACCGCACAAACCCCACGCACCACCATTCTGCTGCTGGCCATTGCCCAATCCCTATACTCATGTGCCGTGATCACCGTGTTCGCAACCGGCCCTTTGGTGGGGCTAATGTTGGCACCCAGTCAAGGTTATGCCACTTGGCCCGTCACCAGTTTTGTTGTGGGCTCCATGTTGGCGGTTTGGCCTGCATCCTATTTAATGAAAATCTATGGTCGCAAGCCTATTTTTGTGGGTGGAGCACTTTCAAGCATCATTGGCGCGTTGATTTCCGTTTGGGCTATTTTTCATAATGATTTTTTTCTTTTTTGCTTTGGTGCAGCACTGCAAGGTGTGCTTCAAGCTACCAGTAGTTTTTATAGCTTCGCCGCAGCCGAAGCTGCAGGGCCCGAAGATAAATCTGTCGCTATTTCATGGGTGTTAACCGGCGGCGTTGTGGCAGCCATTGCTGGCACTTTAATTTCCAGCAACACGCGTGATCTGCTAGCGCCCTTCACCTTTGCTGGCACTTATTTAGCGGTAGTCGGCTTCGCGCTGCTCAGCCTCATTGTCTTTGCTTATCTACAAATGGCCAAACCTACACAGGCTGAAATTCAAGGCCCGCAAAGAAATTGGCCGGAATTATTGCGCCAGCCCAAACTGGTCATCGCCATGGCCACCGCAATCTTCTCCTACGCCTTGATGAATTTGATGATGACGGCAGCCCCAGTGGCCATGAAAATTTGTGGCTTCAATGTTGATGATTCAATCTGGGTTATTCAATGGCATGTGCTGGCCATGTTCGTGCCCAGCTTCTTCACGGGCGTGTTGATCAAACGCTATGGCGTTAATTTAATCACAGGTATCGGAATGGCGATCTTGATCGGCGCAGGTGTAATGGCCCTGCTCGGCATCAGTTTCCTTAATTTCTCTGTGGCACTTATTTTGCTCGGCCTCGGCTGGAATTTCGGTTTCATCGGTGGCACCACCATGCTCACCACAACATATAGGCCTTCAGAACGCGCCAAGGTGCAAGCCGTCAATAATTTCGGCGTATCGCTTATGGTGGCCATAGCCTCTGCCAGCAGTGGCCAAATGCTAAGCCAGTTCGGCTGGAGTTCTGTGGCGCTCACAGTTATGCCTATTGCGGCAGTGGTGTTAGCCGTGATTTTGCTACAAAGGAGAGCCGGCGTACAGCCTGTTTCTTAGGCACCCGGTTTCAGATCAGCAGCTGAAAACAGCACACCGAATTGTTCGCACCAAATCACCACCGACTTGTAGTCGGCAATATTAACGTCGCCCGGGATCACATAGTTTTGGTCGCCGATATTTCCCTTAAGGGGCCCAAGTGCCACCCAAGCGCTCGCCTTAACATCAGCCGATGCCTTGATGTCACCAGCCTTCACCAGCCAGACTTTGAGGTCTGGGCCATTGCTGGCTTCAAATTTAGTGAACCGCAAAACTTTCGTTCCCGAGTCATTTTCAAAAACTGTTGCGGTGCCTTTGCCACGGTGCGCACTATCAGTGTCGCGGAACTCACCTGTGGCTGCAATTTTCATTTGCAACTCTGCAGGAAGAACCTCAGCTACAACACGGTCGATCCACAGCGGAGAAGCCAAATACCAAAAGGCATTGCCGGCCACAAAACCAATTATTCCGGCAACTACAGCGGTAATGATAAGTTTGCGTGACATAGTAGGCTCCTCGTCTCGAAATAATCCTTTGCCCGAAGTTGCAATTCACTGCAATTCACTTTTAGGACATCAATGGGAGCTGACAGGGGTGGCAAGAGAGGCTAATGCACCCGGAATCATTATTTGGAAGAAGACTCATGAAAGACCTGCCACCACTCACCCTCTCTGAACCAGAAATGCGCACCATCATGGCCGATGTGGGCACCATGATCGTTGATCATTTTGTCAACCTGCCAAACTTGTCCGTAACCAAGCCATCAACACTGGCCAATTTGCGCAACGGCTTGCAAGAAAACTTACCTCTGAATCCAACGCCTGTGTCTGATGTGTTAAAGCAAGTGCAACAATTCGTGTTGTCAGAAATGACGCACAATGATCACCCGCGCAATTTTGCTTTTGTGCCCGGCCCCAGCAATTTTGTTGGTGCTATGGCTGATGCAATTTCTTCAGCACTGAACATTTTCTGCGGTGCATGGATTGGTCCTTCAGGAACGGCGCAAATTGAAGTGATGACGATTGAATGGTTGCGCCAGATGTTTGAATTTCCGGCAACTGGTGGCGGCCTTTTTGTCAGCGGTGGCTCCATGGCCAATCTCACCTGCTTGGCCGTGGCCCGCCACACCAATCTGGCCAATAATCCCGCCAACGCCACGGTGTATTTTTCTGATCAAACTCATTCATCGGTCGCTAAGGGCCTGAAGATTTTAGGCTTCCAGCAATATCAATTGCGAAAAATTCCATCCGATGAAAACTTCTGCTTGCCCATGGAAGCACTGGCGCAAAAAATAGCCGCTGATCGTCAGCAAGGCTTGGTGCCGTTCTGCGTGGTGGCCAATGCCGGAACCACCAATGCCGGAGCGATAGACCCACTCGAACAAATTGCTGATTTCTGCGCCGCCGAAGGCCTGTGGATGCATGTTGATGGCGCTTATGGCGGCAGTGCTGCCATTTCCAAAACGGGCAGGGGGCTTCTCGCCGGAATGAACCGCGCTGATTCACTCTCCATTGATCCTCATAAATGGATGTTCCAACCCTATGAAATTGGCTGCGCCTTAATCCGCAATCAAGAGCATTTGAAAGACACCTTCAAAGTCTCCGCCGAATATCTCAAAATAATGGAGCAAAGTGCCGAGCAACCAAACTTCAGTGATTACGGCGTGCAACTCACCAGAGGTTTCCGCGCGTTAAAACTCTGGATGTCGCTCAAAGCTTTTGGAGTTGAAGCGTTCAGGGAGGCTATTGAAATCGGCATTGAAAATGCGAGAGTGACTGAGGCGCTTTTGCGCCAAAGTCCCGATTGGGAAATCATCACCCCCGCCAGCCTCGGCATCCTCACCTTCCGCTTTGTTGTGAAAGGTTTAAGCGAGGATCAACTCAGCCAACTCAACTCCGACATGGCCAGTGAAATGATAACCTCCGGCTACGCCATGCTAAGCCCGACAGTGATGCGCGGAAAAACCGTGCAACGCATGTGTACAATAAATCCAAGGACGACGAGGGTCGATATTGAGACGACCATTGCGAGGTTGCATGAAATTGGGGTGGGCATGAGTTGAGTTGTCACTAGGGTGTGGACTCAATTGCACCAGCACCTGAGTGCGAAGATGTAGAGCATTGAGCGGAAGTTTCTGGCGGTTTTTTCGAAGCGAGTTGCGAGCCT
>JAYUPT010000017.1:0-2213 GCA_043759965.1 Aestuariivirga sp.
CCAAGTGCCGCCAAAACCCAAAAGATGATCAAGAGGATTCTTGCCATCACACACCAACCTCAATCGCGCGGGGCGTGAAAGGCGTGCTCACTTTGCCAACACCCACACGAAACCGGCGATCAGAAAGCGAGACGAACCCCCCAAGTGCCATCGTAAATCCGCCAATCCACAACCATGGCGCAAGTGGGTGATAATATATCCGCACCGTCCACCCGCCAGAATTATCGGCCTCTCCCAGTGCAAAATATACATTGGAGAAAAAATTAGTACGGATGCCAGTTTGACTGGTTTGCATTTGTTGTAAGGGATAAAACCGCCGTTCAGCGGTCAACACTTTAAAAGCGAGGCCACCTGATGAAAGTTCAAATGTGCCACGCTCGGCTTGATAGTTTGGTCCAGCAATTTGTTCCACTTTAACAAGCTTCACACCATAAGTTGAAATCGTAGTCATATCTCCCTGTTTCATTGCAAGAATATTTTCTTGCTGCCATGTGGTAACAGTTGCAATAGCTCCAACCACAAACCCAATCCCCATATGTGCAAAAAACAAACCGATATAAGCGCGTGGAGTTGAACGCAAAATGGTCCAAGACTGTGCAAAGGGCACAGCACCCAATTTAATCCGTTTGGCCAGCACCCAAAATGATCCAGCAATCACCCACACAGAAAGACCAAGCCCAAGCACCGCGAAAATATGCGCTCCAAGCGTCCACACTACACCTGCAATAATGACACAGATTGAAAGTGTGAGCGGCAAATTTAGTTTTTTGAGGGCAGGGCCAAGATCATCGCGCTTCCATTTCAGAAAAGGCCCAACCACCATTGCGATCAGCAGTGGAATGAACAAAGGCACAAAAGTTTTATTGAAATAAGGCGGCCCGATTGAAATTTTGTCACGGCCAATCAAATCAATCAACAGTGGATAGAATGTTCCAATAAACACCGTTGTTGCCGCAACCACCAGCAAGGCATTATTTAGAACCAAGCTGCTCTCGCGGCTAATTGCAGCAAAGGGCGCACCCTGGCGAACGGTTGGAATGCGAAATGCGTAAAGCAACAATGCCCCACCCGTTGCCACAATAATAATCATCAGAATGAAGGTGCCGCGTGCCGGGTCAGTTGCAAATGAATGCACACTGGTAAGAACGCCAGAGCGCACCACAAATGTGCCAATCAAGCTGAGCGAGAAAGTGAGGATGGATAGAAGAATTGTCCAAGACACCAAAGCATGTCGGCGTTCCACCACCAAAGCAGAATGTAAAAGCGCGGTTCCGGCAAGCCAAGGCATGAAGGACACATTCTCAACCGGATCCCAAAACCACCAGCCGCCCCAGCCCAAAATATAATACGCCCAAAAACTGCCAAGCGTGATACCTAACGTTAGAAAGCACCACGCAATGAGAACCCAAGGCCGCACATAACGCGCCCATGCGGCATCTACTTTGCCTTCGATCAAAGCGGCCACTGCAAAAGAGAAGGCCACCGAGAACCCCACATAACCCAAGTAGAGGCATGGTGGATGAATGGCGAGGCCCGGGTCTTGCAAAATTGGGTTCATTCCACTGCCATCAGCAGGGGCATCCATCAGGCGCTCAAATGGGTTTGAGGTAAAAACCAAAAAGGCGAGAAACGCCGTTGCAATCATTCCCTGAATTGCCAACACGCGCGCTTTTAGCGGTGCTGGAAGATTTTTTCCAAACGCGGCAATCAAAGCTGCGAACAACACAAGAATGAAAACCCACAGCAACATCGAGCCTTCATGGTTAGCCCACACACCAGTGATTTTATAAATGAGTGGCTTGGCAATCTGCGATCCATTGGCCACCAGCTTGACCGAGAAATCATCATTTACGAATGAAGCTGCAAGCGCCACAAACGCAAGCGCTACCAGCAAGAAAGAGATTACGCCACTGGTGCTGCCAACAGCCATCAAACTACGATCTTGCCGATGAGCGCCATAGAGCGGCAAGCTGGATTGGACAATGCTAGTCATCAAAGCAAGCAGCAAAGCAAAGTGGCCGATTTCCGCAGTCATAATTCTGTTTCCAGTGTATAGCGTTCAACAC
The DNA here is from genome assembly GCA_043759965.1 of Aestuariivirga sp. Lineage (GTDB taxonomy): Bacteria > Pseudomonadota > Alphaproteobacteria > Rhizobiales > Aestuariivirgaceae > Aestuariivirga. Next base: position 2,067 of record JAYUPT010000017.1, read on the forward strand.
ACTTAATCTAACATCGCAGGTCTGCAATAGCCTCTGATGTTCTTGTCGCAGCAAAAATCTGTTGCCGAAATGCCGCAGCAATTTTTTTTATGCACTCTTGCCTTTATCTTGCCCCAAAAACTTGATTCTTGCCGCAATTGGAGTGTT
>JAYUPT010000018.1:0-2212 GCA_043759965.1 Aestuariivirga sp.
TTGTCGATTTGTTGGCTGCGATTTGCTTGATCGTAAACGGTTCCAAGGGCCTTTCAATGGTGCAAGTGAGCCGTGATTTGGACTGCCAATACAAGACCGCCTTTGTGCTTTCCCACAAAATCCGTGAAGCCATGGCTTCGGAACGTCCGGCACAACCACTCGAAGGCGATGTGGAAGTTGATGGCATGTATAATGGTGGCTACGTGCGCCCTGCCAACAACCGTGAAGATCGTATCGACCGCCGCTTGGCAGCTAACCAGACGGGCAAGCGCCGCGTTGTGGTGGCCTTTCGGCAACGAAAGGGCCGCACTCTGACTTTTGTTGCCAATCACGAAAGCGAAGGTGTTGAACTGGCCAAGCGCCACGTTTCCCGTCTTGCTGTGATGCATGCAGATGAAGCCAGCCATTGGGATCGCCTGCATGAGGGCTGGAAAGTTGGCCGGATCAATCACAGTGAAGCCTATTCAACACTGGAAAGCTGCACCAACCAAGTCGAAAGCTATTTCAGCCGCTTGCGCCGGATGATCCGTGGCCAGCATCACTTTGTTTCTGGCAAGTATCTTGGCCAGTATGCAAATCACGCCGCTTGGCTTGAAGACAACCGCCGCATGTCAAATGGCGAATTGGCTGGACGCCTTGCTGGTCTGTCTATGGCGCATCCCGTGAGCCGGAATTGGAAAGGCTATTGGCAGCGGGCGGCTTAACGGCCTTCCCACAAATCAACTAACCTTAAAGCGGCTTCGATAGAAGCCGCTTTGCCAAGAACAGTGATGCCGTTAGATGTTGCAGTGTGTGTGCATTCAAATAGAAAGTATCCACTAAATCCTAAGTGTTGTGCATCGGCATCAATAATCGTTTGACGCGCAAGCTCCGCTACATGAATACTTTTGCCACTACTGAGATTCGCACTTGCAAGGATTTGGTCCATGGCTTCCGTTCCCAAAGTTACGCCCCGCATTTCTGTGAATGATTTGGCGCTTTACATGATTTCGTCAGAAACAACGAAACTGGCAATTATTAAAAGGTCGAAGTATCCGCAGAAGGCACCAATGATCCGTTACAAAGATGTTCGTCCGCCGATATGTGCGTATCTATCAGACTTGGCCCGCTCTGTGAATCCCCTTGTTGCCGCAGAGCAGATGTTTAAGCAGCGCAAAAGTGATGCTTCTTTGGGGCCATTGATCCGCGATGACGCTGTGCAATCAATAGAGGTTTTGAACTCTGTGCAGGGCATGGCCAACAAATTAAAGGCATTCGATTTTAGACTTGCCCCAGTGCGACAAGATAAACTGATAATTTCAAAAGTTGAGATTTCTGTTCGCGCCGACTTGTTGGTGTATGGATCAAAGAAAGACGTTGAAGAAATAGGTTTGGCAATTCTACGCATGACACAAGATGACGCTGAAACTGAAGCTGCAAAAGCCAAAAGGAAAGAGATGGGCTTGATCGTGGCCACACTTGCCCGCATGCATGTGGACGCAAATTTCCAGACAAACCGAAAACCAGCCAATAGGCTATGTATGTCAATCGATGTTCAGCATGGTGAGGCGTTCTGCGCGCCCGATTCAAACGCCCAACGGGTCAAGAACCTTGAATCCGCGTGTCAGTTTATATCGGGACTCTGGCCTTCAATTTAACCGCCACACACAAACGCCTTTCCGGCGCTCACTGCCATCTATGAGGCGCCGTTTTGCCCGCACCCGCAACGTCTGCACCACACGCAATGCAATCGTCTGGCATAGCACCTTGTCGCCTGTGGCAAGCCCCTTGCTTTCCATCAAACGCAAAGTGAGTTGGCGCGTGTCCATTGGGCCGTGTTCTCGCAATGCCTTCAAACAGAACTGCGTTGTCTCGCCGCGCCGAAACACGCGGTTCAAATCGACATAGGGCGGGAAGTCTTCTGGTTCACCCGTGGCCGCAAATAGTCTCAGCGCAGCATTCACGTGAGCAAGATCAGCTTGCGCCTGATTGAGCCGCACCTCATAGGCCGCAATCGTGTCTCTGATTTTGTCGCGCTTCTTTTCCAACATCGAAACGCCGAGGGGTTTTGCCATGGTGGATAGATAGCGAAACAGCCTTCACAAATCTTGGTGCGCTTGATACATAAGGCCGGGCAAGTTGGCTGGGGGACTAGGATTCGAACCTAGACTAGCGGAGTCAGAGTCCGCGGTCCTACCGTTAGACGATCCCCCAATTGGGATGGGCGCTGTTT
>JAYUPT010000019.1:0-5398 GCA_043759965.1 Aestuariivirga sp.
CATACAAACAAAAATTACCAGTTTCAATGCAATAGAAACCAATTGATCAACACTTGCTTCATACTTTACCGCGACAATAGCCCGAAACAAACTTTCGAAACGGTAGAGACATGATTGAAGCACTGGTAACGGCCTTTGAACTTGCAAACATTGAAATGATCGTCGTTTCAATGCCAGAAGCGATTGTGAAAGATGCTTCATCGGCCATTTTGCGCAAATGGTCATGTCAGCGTGATGATGTGGTTGGCAAACCCTTGATGAAATTTGGCACAGGCAGCCTCTCTGCCCGCTTTGTAACGGAATCAATTGACCCCTCCGAACAACAATCAATTGAAGTGACTTACACACCACCCCTTGGCACCATGATAAAATCAGTTTTCCGCACGCAAGCGTGGAACCAAGATGGCAACCGCAACATGGTTTTGGTTGGCCAGCACGCCAGCTTAGAACAAGCCGAAGCTGCGATGAGCAATGAAAAGCGCTTAAATCTTGCCCTGCGCTCTGGCGGCTATGCTTTGTGGGATTTCAATTATGAAACCGGAGCAACTTACAACTCTCCTGAAATGTATGAAATTTTTGGCAAAAAATCAGGTCAATCTGAACTCAACTTCCACAGCTTCAATGAACTCATTCATCCCGAAGATTTGGACAAAACCCTTGATGAAAAAATTCGTACAGCCCCCTTCGGCACTGAAATTTTCCAAACACGCTACCGCGTAAAAGCCCAATCAGGCGGCTATATTTGGATTGAATCTGCGGCAGGCATCATTCGTGATCCGGCAACCGGAAAACCTGCAAAGGCCGTGGGCCTGTGCCGCAATATCAATGATCAAATGTCAACGTTAGAGCGCTTAAAAACCTCCGAGCTTGCATTGAAGCGAACTCAGGCCGTATCTCATCTCGGCAGTTTCAAGCTGCGCGTGGCCAGTGGCGTCTCGCGTTTAACGGCCGAATTAGCCGCCCTCATCGGCATGGCTGATGCGATGGTGCATCCAAATCTCGATGCCTTTATTAAGATGATCGAGCCTGGCGACCGTGAAAAATTCTGTGAAGCCATTGAGCTTGCAAAGCTTGGCAAGCAAATTAAGAATCTTGAAATTGCAGTTAAAAGCAAAACGGGCGAAATTGAATATTTCCAAGTGACACTTGAACCTGAGCAAGATTCATCAGGCCAAATCGAATCTATTTTCGGTGCCTGTCAATGCGTTACCGAACGCAAAGCCTTGGAACGCAAATTCCATCAAGCGCAAAAGATGGAAGCCGTGGGCCAACTCACTGGCGGCATCGCGCATGACTTCAATAATTTGTTGATGGTGGTCATGGGCAATTTGCAGCTCGTTGAACAAATCGTCAAAAATGATGAGCGCGCCTTGAAACGCATCCGTGCTGCAATTGAAGCCGCCGATAAAGGATCAGATCTTACGAAGCGCATGCTCGCCTTCTCGCGCCAGCAAACCCTGCAAAACAAAGAACTGAATGTGAATGATCTATTGTTCCGCATGGAAGGCATGTTGAAGCAAGCAATCTCAGCAACTGTTGAACTCAAAATCATGCCCGCTACAGATTTATGGCCCATTAAAGCCGATCAAATCATGCTGGAAACCGCAATCCTCAATCTCGCCATTAACGCCCGCGATGCGATGAAACCAAAGGGCGGCAACTTAATGATTGAAAGTGCTAACCGCACATTGGACAAAGAATACTGCGAAGCCAATGAAGAAGTAACAGCTGGCGACTATGTTGAAATCGCCGTAACTGACACAGGCGCTGGCATTGCGCCTGAAAATATCGAAAAAGTTTTCCAACCCTTCTTCACCACCAAAGGCCCAGAAGCTGGTTCAGGTCTTGGCTTGTCAATGATTTACGGCTTCGTAAAACAATCTGGCGGTCATGTAAAAATCTATTCCGAAGTGGGCCATGGCACAGCGGTAAAACTCTATCTGCCAAAGATGAAGGCCTCAGAAAATTCCATTCCCGTGCAACGCCCCGCCGAATTGCAACAGCATTTACAGCGTGAACTTGGAGCAACTATTGCTGTTGCTGCTGCGGCAGAGCCCGCCAAAAAACTCAAAGTGCTGGTGGTTGAAGATAATGATTCAGTTCGAGAAGTGGCGGCCGCCATGATCGAGGAAATGGGTTTCGAAATCATCACGGCAACCAATGGCCATGAAGGCCTGAAAATGATTGATGAGAACCGCGATATTGATTTGGTTCTTTCAGATGTGATTATGGCTGGCGGCATGAACGGCCCAGAACTTGCGGCCAAGGCGATCAAGTTGCGGCCTGATCTTCGCATTCTCTTCATGTCAGGTTATGCGCCAGGCTCGGTGCGCCAAATGCAAGATTTGCCCGATACTATTGAGCTTGTGAATAAACCTTTCACGCGCAATGATTTGACAGAGAAGGTTAAAAAGGCACTGGCCGCTTAACCCACGCTCCACCCACGGGCCTTGCCCTCAGCAACCAACTGTCGGGCCGCAGCCTTCACTGCTTCAACCGCTTGCTCCAATGCCACCTCATCACGAGACCGCAATACTAAATTGGTGGCAAAGCCTTGCGGCGTTTCAAACGGATAAGAACCAATAGTAACACTTGCAAAGCGCTCTTGAATCTCTTTGAGCGGCTTAGCCACATCGCCCTCGCCGCCATGAAACACAATGCCGCGCGCTTGAACCACTTCACCCTTCACAAGTTGCAGTGCAATTTTATCCATCATGGCTTGCATAATCTTTGGCACACCGGCCATCACAAACACATTCTCCATGCGAAAGCCCGGAGCTTTTGAAACTGGATTTTCAACCAAGGTGGCCCCTTCTGGAATCCTTGCCATGCGCATCCGCGCCTCATTGGGTTCGCGACCATTTTCTTTAAAATAGGCGGTGAGAATTTCAACCGCTTCTGGGTGGTGCGAAATGCCCACGCCAAAAGCCTTGGCAATGCATTCCGATGTAATGTCATCATGCGTGGGGCCAATGCCGCCTGTGGTGAATACATAAGTATAACGCGCCCGAAGCGCATTCACAGCCGCCACAATATCACCTTCATCATCAGCCACCACCCGAGCTTCAAGCAGATCTATGCCCAAAGCAGCCAGATAATCGGCGATAAAGCCCAAATTCTTGTCCTTGGTTCGACCAGACAAAACCTCATTACCAATCAGCAAAACAGCGGCGGTGGGAGCTTGAGACATCTTGATTCCTTTTACCCTACTTTACACGATCGCATTGACCATTCGCAAAAGCCCTGACAAAATGGCTGCCATGACCAAAACCACATATGCACCCGCCATTAAACGCCACAAGCCTGAAGACTTTGAGCCCATGCGCAAGGCTGGCCGATTTACCGCCATGGCCCTTGATGAAGTAACACCGTTGATCAAAGAAGGCACAACCACCAATGACATCGATAAATTCTTTATGGAATTTGCTGCTGATCACAAAATTCTGCCCGCCACTTTGAACTATCGCGGCTACCGCAAAGCCTGCTGCACGTCGATCAACCATGTGGTCTGCCACGGCATTCCAAATGATAAACCGCTGCGCGAAGGCGAAATTGTCAACATTGATGTCACCTTTATTGTCGATGGTTGGCATGGCGATTCCAGCCGCATGTATGGCGTGGGCGAAATTCCGCGTGCTGCTGAACGCCTGATTGAAGTAACCTATGAAAGCTTAATGCGCGGCATTGCCATGGTGAAACCCGGCGCTCACTTAGGCGATATTGGCTATGCTATACAATCCTATGCCGAACGAGAACGCTGTTCCGTAGTGCGCGATTTCTGTGGCCATGGCCTTGGAGAAGTTTTCCATGATCAACCCAATGTGCTGCATTACGGCAGAATGGGTGACGGCGTAGAATTAAAATCCGGCATGTTCTTCACCATTGAACCCATGATCAATCTGGGCAAGCCGCATGTGAAAGTGTTGAGCGATGGGTGGACGGCGGTGACGCGTGATCGCTCATTGTCGGCACAGTTTGAGCACACAATTGCCGTCACTGAAACGGGCTATGAGATTTTCACGATCTCACCCAAGGGCCTGCACTGCCCACCCTATAAGATTTGAAATGGGCAAAGACGGGCTTTCCGACATCGGTTTAGAACTAGGCCATCTTGGCCACCGCGAGCGTTTGCGCGAACGCTTTGTTGAAGGTGGCCCTTCTGCCCTGCCCGATTATGAATTGCTGGAAATGGTTTTATTCAGAGCCATTAAACGCGGTGACACTAAGCCAATTGCCAAAGCGCTCATGGCGCGTTTTGGCAGCTTTGCCGAAGTGATCAGCGCCAAGCCTGAGCGCTTGATGGAGGTAAAAGGCGTTGGCCCCGCCGTGGCCACCGAACTGAAACTCATCCAAGCTGCTGCTTTGCGTTTAGCCCAAGGCGAAATTCTCAACAAACCCGTTCTCACAACATGGAATGCCATTGTCGATTATTGCCGTGCCGCCATGGCCTTCAATGAAGTGGAAAGTTTCCGCTTGCTTTTCATCGATAAGAAAAACCAGTTGATCGCTGATGAAGTGCAGCAAACTGGCACCGTGGACCACACCCCGGTTTATGCGCGTGAAGTGATCAAGCGCGCGCTGGAACTTTCCGCGACCGCAATTGTGATGGTACATAATCACCCATCAGGAGACCCCACACCCTCCTTGGCTGATATTGATATGACCAAGAAAATTATTCAGGCCGGCTTGCCACTTGGCATCCTCGTGCAAGATCATCTTATCATCGGCCGCAAAGGCAATGTGAGCTTCAGGAATCTGCAATTGATCTGATCATAGCCAAAGCTTCTGGCGTATCAGCATCCAGCACTACGCTTTGATTTTCAATTGGCACTTCCACAACCTCATCGCGCAATATCTCAAGTAATCCCCGCGCTCCTCTGTCGCCTTCGCATGCCATGAGTGCTGCAAAATGTTCGGCCCCCCACAACACTGGGTTTCCAAACTTTCGTTCAAAAACAGGCACCACAATGCTGCGATTGTCGGCGGGGCTGAAAGCCGCAATCATGCGGTTTACATCACGCGGATCAATCAAAGGCATATCGCCAAGGCAAACCAAAATTGCATCGCAAGAACTTTGTAAGGCGGCAACCCCAACCCGCAACGAACTGGCCAAGCCAACCGCAAAATTTGGATTATGAATTTTTTGAATTTTAAAATCTTGTAAGGCTGTTTCAATTTTCTCGGCTTGATAGCCTGTCACCACTGTAACACTTTCCACAGCAGAAGCCGCAACACGCTTCACCGTTTGTGCAATCATTGGCGCACCATTTAGATCTGCCAGAAGTTTATTGCTGCCCATGCGCGTTGATGAACCTGCCGCCAATATCAAAGCGGCAACGCACGGCGAAGATGTGGAGACATGTTTTTGCTCACGCGGGCTTGGGCGTGATGAACTTTC
>JAYUPT010000020.1:0-2209 GCA_043759965.1 Aestuariivirga sp.
GCCACCGCAATTCATTGGCCGCCGTGCGCACAAAATTCGCGGATGTCTGCGCCATTGATTCTGTATGCGTGGGCCTTGCCAAAAAGCATTGCCCTGAAATTCTCGAAGGGTTGGTGGAAATTGCGCGCTCGCCATCTGTGCCAGCCTTGCCTTTTGTCACCCGAGCGACTGATGTTGACGTGCTGCGCACAGCTTTGCAAAAAACTTTAGCCGACGAAAATTTGAAACCTACACGCGAAGCCTTATTGATGACGGGTTTTTCAATTCTGCCCAGCAATGCCTATGATCAAATTCTTGATCTCGAAAAAGCTTTGCCGCCTTTTGCACTATAGCTTTTTCGGCACAGTTTCATTGGCACCAACGCGGGCCGCATCAAACTCTGGCATCATTTCGCAATGGCGTGAAATGGCATGAAGCTTTGGATATTTGTCTGCCGGAAAAAATTCAGGCAGGCGCAACTTCACATGGGCCAACATGCAGCCAATTGTAACATCAGCCTGGCTCATCTTATTGTCGATAAACCAAGGTGAACCGCACTCATGTTCCAACCATTCAATACCCGCCTTCAGTTGCGCTGCCAGCCTTTTATCAAACGCCGCACTCACAGCTTTTTTTTCGTGAAAATGCCGTTCAAAATAAAGCGATACTATTTTATCTGAACACCCAGTGGAAACCGCACAAATGCGCAACACCCGCCGCCGCTCTGGGCCATGAGCAGGGGTTAATGCCCGCGGTCCTGCAACTTGGTCGAGGTGATCAATGATGGCATTCGAGTCAATCAGCGTCTCGCCTGTTTGCAAAATCAGCGCCGGCACCCGCACCAAAGGGTTAATCTCACCCATAGCCTTAAAATCACCAAACACCGATAAGGGCTTGCGCGTAAACGGCATGTGATAATGATGCAACGTGACAGCGACACGGCGCACAAAAGACGAGTCATATTGGCCAACGAGGATCATTGGGGTATTGTTGCGCTGATAAGGTGCAAGAGCAAGAGGGAATTATTTGGCGTCGTGGACTTCAATGCTCAATGTTTTGCCCAATGCAGCAAAAGCAGCCTCAATCTTACCAAGGCTAGTGGATTGTTTGAAATCCAACAGACGGTCAATTTCCTGACGGTGCAAATTCATCTTGCGCGCCAGATCAGCTTTCTTAGTGCCGGAGTCACTTAAGGATTGATAGAGACGAATTTTCATTTCGGTTTGCAGAGGAAGAGTGATGAAATCATCCTTGGCTCGAATTTTTGAAGGCTCAGGGATGGTCTCCTTGTCGTGAATACGTCCCGCAATAATTTCACGAAAAGCGCCAACCGCGTAATGCAAAGCTTCCTCACGCGTTTCGCCGAAGGTGATGACCTCGGGGAAATCAGGAGAGGTGACCAGAAAAGTATCATTGTCATCAGGTGTAAGTTTGACGCGATATCTAATCATTTGAGTCCCAGTTGCTTTTTAATAGCCTGAACAAGGCCCGTACCAATCTCTTTGCTACCGTGCATCGGAAAAACCGTTTCCTTGCCTTTATACTTAACGATCAAATGGCTGGTGCCACTTTCGCGTGTCTCAAATGTACAGCCCTGCTTTTTCAACCAGCGGCGAAATTCAGAATACTTCATGGTGCTCTCCAAGAAACAAAATTAGATTCTTTGTTTCAGAGAGGCAATGGACAGTTCTCTGCGGTTGTTTGCCAATATTTATTGTCCGAGTTAACAGCTTACGCCAGACAAATTTTTTGTCAACAAAAATGTTGACAACTACCCCAACCGCTCCACAGCCCGTTCACGCCCTATCAGCGGCAAAAGCGCAGCGAGTTCCGGCCCGTGATCCAAACTTGTGAGCGCCAAACGCAGGGGCATGAACAGGGTTTTGCCTTTGCGGTCGGTGGCTGTTTTTACAGCATCCGTCCAAATCTTCCATGTGGTGCCATCCCATGGTTCGGGCGGCAAGGCGGCCAACGCAGTAGCGATGAAAGCTTTATCTTCTTCAGCCACAACGCTCTTGAATCGATTGTTTATAACATCTTCCCAAGTCTTTGTTTCTGATAGCTTTTCAATGTTTCCGCGCACTGCTAACCAGAACTCCTCAGAGCCGCCAGCCAAGCGGTCCTTCACAGCATCCCATGTTGTCATGTGCAACAACTTGGCATTCAACGCAGCAAGTTCTGCTTCATCAAACCTTGCAGGTGTGCGTGAAAGTTTGCCAAGATCAAATCC
>JAYUPT010000021.1:0-15173 GCA_043759965.1 Aestuariivirga sp.
CGACCAGATGGCGGCATTACAGAAGTCTTGGACCAGCATGGTAATTGGCGAGTCATTTTGGTGGGCGAATCAAAGCATCAAGGGAATGATATCGAGAACATTCAGGCTGGCACTCTGCAAGGGAAGAAAAAAGATCAAGACTTCATGGCTGCCGGAAACGCAATCGAGCGCATGCACAAGAACGTCTTAGAAGTCCGAAACTACATGCTGAATGAGAAGCATTTTCCATACGTCGTTTTCCTGCAAGGCTCAAACTTCGCATTAGAATCTTTCGAGCTTATCCGCCCCGATGGCCGTGTGGTCAGGGTAGAGCATGACTCTGGGATGTTGAATCGAATTGACCGAGTGACTGCAAGCAGCTTTTCTCAACCAATTAACAAAGATTACTGTGAGAACATTGTAGTTAAGGCTGGAGACACTATCCATATGCTCCAAACCGTGTCGCTTTACTGCAAGCATGATCCTTGGAAAGCAGGTGAGATGGCCGAGTTGATGCTTGAGGTTGCCAAAACATCCCTCAAAGTCATCGCCAGTGACTTAGAAATCTCGGCATAACGGTGCGCACTAATTCATCAGTGCTATTGCCCAGTATGCTACGGATCGGCTAAGCCAAGTTTAGAACTCACTCATGGTAGTTGTCGTAAGGATTTGTGATGGCCAATCGTTCGCATAGTAATCAGGGTCATCGGGGCATGAACGCTCTGGCGAAGTCCGGCAAGGCCCATAGCTCAGCAAAGGATATCGAGAAGGCGAAGACGGACCGTACGTTTCATGCGGTTTTCGCAGCCGACTGTCTCGACGTGCTGCGAAAACTGCCGGATAATTCGGTGCAGCTCATAGTGTGCGACCCGCCGTATAACATTCTCATGGCACATTGGGACGAACACTTGGATTACATAGGATGGGCGTCGCAATGGCTCCTTGAGGCGCGGCGAGTGCTCGCGGACAGTGGAAATTTCGTGATCTTTGGCGGGCTTCAATATCAAGGAGAAGCTGGAAGCGGCGACCTCCTCTCAATTATCGCCGAGGTTCGTCGCCAAAAGCTGTTCAACTTGGTGAACCTGATTATTTGGAATTATCCGAACGGCATGGGCGCTCAGCGTTTCTTCGCGAATCGGCATGAGGAAATCATATGGCTTACCAAAACACCAAAATATTATTTCGATCTTGACTCAGTTCGTGAGCCCTTCGACGAGGAGACGAAGCGGCTTTACATGAAGGACAAACGCCTGCGTGCGGAGAGTGTCGAGAAGGGCCGGAACCCGACGAATGTCTGGCGCTTCGGTCGACTAAACGGCAACGCGTTGGAGCGGGTCGGACACCCGACACAGAAGCCGATCGAGCTAATCGACCGGATCATCAAAAGCATGTCCTACGAGGGCTCAGTAGTTCTCGACTTTTTCGGCGGTAGCGCCGTGACGACCCGAGTTGCCATTGAGCTCGGCCGACACAGCATTTCTACGGACAAGGAACCAATCATATCGGAATATTTTGCCAAGCACATGGACAATTGGAAGTTTGATGATCTCCTGAAACCGACGCTTCCGTACGCGGTGCTTGAAGCGGATCAGTTCATGATGCACCCAGTGTTCGGGCAGCAGGTCACGACTTTGGCAGCAGCGGAGTAACGTTTATGCCGAAACAAAGAGGACGCTTCCCTTTCATTTGCTTTATGTGCATATCACTTTCGGGTCAGTATCGGTAAGAAGTTTGGTACTTACCCCACCTTCTCCCACTTCTTGCTCTTCTCGCTCTTAAAGAACGCATCGATGATCTTCATGTTCTGAATGGCATCATCAACGCCCCAAGCTGGCTTCTTTTTAGCGCGGATGGCGCGGCCGAAGGCTTCGGCTTGCAGTTGGTATTGATCAGACACGGGATATGAAATCCACTCGCCTTCATTCATCTCCATTTTTTGAATGAACATGCGGTTTGGCACATCTGGCGGGGCATTAAACGGTATTTCAATTTCAATGCGGCCTTTGGTGCCCAGAATATGCACACGCTGATAAGGGGCGGCTTGCGTTGAAATCGTAAAGCTCAAATGCCGGCCCTTGCCAAAATCAGCAAGGCCACCTGCCGTGCGGTCGGTCTTGAATTTGGGATCGCGGTCGATAATTGCTGTAACCTTCACCGGTTCAGCATCAAAAATAAACCGCGCAATGGTAATTGGATAGCAGCCAATATCCAACATGCCACCGCCACCAATATCAGCCTTGTTCCGCACATTATTGGCATCGCGCAGGAAATAGCTGAACAGACATTGAATGGCCACCACATTGCCAATCTCGCCCGCCTTCACGCGTTTTTTCGCATCAATCCATTGCAGGCTGTGGCGCACCATAAAGGCTTCAGCGATAGACACGTTCTTTGGCGCTTTTTTAAGAAGCTTGGTTTCCTTTGCCGTGATCGCAATTGGTTTTTCACACAGCACATGCTTTCCTGCCTTGGCAGCTAGCAATGTTAATGGCACATGCAAATGATTGGGCAGCGGATTGTAAATCGCTTCAATCTCAGGATCAGCCAAAAGCTCTTCATAAGTGCCGTAAGCTTTAGCTATGCCAAGTTCGGCCGCAGCGGCCTTGGCCTTTTTCAAATTGCGTGAGGCAATGGCCACCACGTTAATATCAGCACTTTTCATCATGCCCGGCGTTACTTTTTTCATGCCGATATTGGCGGTGGAGAGAATGCCCCATTTCACAGGTTTTGTCATTTTCGGTCCCTTTTTGGTAAAACCACTATGAATCATTTGTGCTGAAAAAGGTAGAGTGTCGTTTGCGAGTTACCATGTGACGGAATTTAGTTGAGTTTTGCTCACCAATTTGGTCCACTGCATTCACCAGCGAAGCCTGTGCAATTGAAAATGGGCGCGCGCAAACACAGATCATTAAGGAAACGACACAATGACATTTAAATCACTTATCGCAGGTTTTGGCCTGCTTGCTCTTTCCAGCACAGCCTATGCTGGCGATGCCGAATCTTGCAAAACCGTTCGCCTCTCGGATGTGGGCTGGACCGACATCACCGCAATCACCGCCATGACTGCGGCAATCTTGGAACCCATGGGCTATGTGGGCGACATTAAGCAGCTTGCAGTGCCAGTAACATTCGCATCGATGAAGTCAAAGGACATTGACGTGTTCCTCGGCAACTGGATGCCATCAATGGAAAACGACATTAAAGCATATCGTGAAGATGGCTCCGTGGAAACACTCGGTGCCAATCTTGAAGGGGCTAAATACACCCTCGCCGTAAACCAAGAAATCTATGACGCAGGCCTCAAGGATTTTGCTGACATCGGAAAATTCAAGGATCGTCTCGGCGGCAAAGTTTATGGCATTGAGCCAGGCAATGACGGCAACCGACTTGTTCTCGAAGCCATCAAGGATCCAAACATGAAAATGGATGGTTTTGAACTCGTTGAAAGTTCTGAAGCCGGCATGTTGGCCCAAGTTGCCAAAAACACTGGCGCTGGAAAGGACATCGTGTTCTTAGGCTGGGCACCTCATCCGATGAATGCCAATTTCAAAATCCAATATCTCACCGGTGGTGATGCCTTGTTCGGACCAAACTTTGGCGGTGCCAATGTTTACACCAACGTGCGCCAAGGTTATGTGGCCGAATGCCCCAATGTGGGCAAGCTCGTGTCCAACTTGAAGTTCACCATGGAAATGGAAAACAAGGTGATGGGCGAAATTTTGAACAATGGTGCTGATCCAAAAGCTGCAGCCCTTGCGTGGGTGAAAGCCAATCCAGACGCGCTTAACGCGTGGCTTGATGGTGTGACCACATTCGACGGTTCAGGCCCAGCGCTTGATGCTGTGAAGAAGGGTCTTGGACTTTAATCATTAAGATAAGTAACGGACTGCGCGAAACTTTCTTCGCCAGTCCGTTTTTGTTTGGACACATTGAAAGTTTTCACCATGGAACAGATCGTCAAACTGATCACTGATAATAAAATTCCAGTGGGGCCCCTAGGCAAAAAATTCTTTGCCTTCCTCACCACAAATTTCAGTGCTCTCTTTGATACTCTCGCCAATGGACTAACATTCATTCTTGAGGGCATGGCGGATATTCTATTGTGGTTCCCGCCGCTCATTCTCATCGCTGCAATTGTGGCTCTCGCATTCTATCTGCAAAAATCATGGAAGCTGGCTTTAGGCGTTTTGCTCGGCCTGCTGTTCATTCTCAATCAAGGTCTATGGAAGCAAACGGTTGAAACCATTGTTCTTGTATGCGCGGCAGCCAGCATGTCCATGCTCATTGGAGTGCCGCTCGGCATTTGGGCTGCACATAATCCACGCGTTTATAAGTTCATGTTGCCCGTGCTTGATCTTATGCAAACCATGCCAACCTTCGTTTATCTCATTCCAGTTTTAATTCTGTTTGGTTTGGGCGTGGCCCCGGGCTTAATCGTGACCGTAATTTTTGCCGCACCTGCCCCCATCCGCCTCACCCATCTTGGCATCACCTCCGTACCCCGACCTCTTATCGAAGCGGGCGAAGCTTTTGGTGCCACCAAGCGACAACTTCTCTGGAAAGTGGAATTGCCCTCAGCACTGCCCACCATCATGGCGGGTCTCACACAATGTATCATGCTTTCGCTTTCAATGGTGGTGATTGCCGCTTTGATTGGCGCCAATGGTTTGGGCTCCCCGGTGGTGCGTGCGCTTAATTCGCTCAACATTCCGCTGGGCATCGAAGCAGGCCTCGCCATCGTGGTTCTCGCTATCATCATCGACCGGATGTGCCGCGTTAGCCAAGGTGTGAAATCATGAGCGTGGCTGTTGAATTTAAGAATGTTGATATCATGTTCGGCAAAGACACGCGCGAAGCCGTTGCCATGCTTGATGCTGGCAAAGACCGTGCCGAGATTTTAGCTAAAACCGGATCAGTGCTGGGCTGCGCTGATGCAAGCCTCGTGGTCAAGGAAGGCAAAATCTCGGTTCTCATGGGCCTTTCTGGGTCTGGAAAATCCACATTGCTCCGCGCTGTAAATGGTCTGAACAAAGTTACGCGTGGTTCGGTGTTGGTGCGCGATGGCGATAAGATGGTTGATGTTGTGACCTGTAATGAAGCAACCTTGCGCCATTTGCGCCAAGGCCAAGTGGCCATGGTGTTCCAACAATTTGCGCTTCTGCCTTGGCGCACGGTGGCGGAAAATGTAGGCTTTGGATTAGAGCTTGCTGGAATGCCTGAAGCCGAGCGCAAGCAACGTGTTGATAAACAGTTGAAACTTGTGGGTCTTGATCAATGGTCAAAAAGATTTGCCCATGAGCTTTCTGGGGGAATGCAACAGCGTGTTGGGCTTGCCCGCGCCTTTGCCACTGAAGCGCCAATCTTGCTGATGGATGAACCCTTCTCCGCACTCGATCCTTTGATACGTTCCAAGCTGCAAGATGAGCTTTTGCAGCTGCAAAAAGAATTGAAAAAAACCATCATCTTCGTGAGCCACGATCTTGAAGAGGCGCTCAAGATTGGCAACACCATCACCATCATGGAAGGGGGCCGCATTGTGCAATCTGGCCGCCCTGAAGATATTGTGCTCAGGCCCGCCAATGATTATGTGCGCGAATTTATCGCCAATGTAAATCCGCTGTCCGTGCTCACCGCATGGAATGTGATGCGCGGGGTTCAAGAATTAGAAAAAGACAAAGGCGGCTGGATTTGGCTCGACCGCCGCAAAACCACGCGCTTTAAATTGAGTGCGGATAACAAAGTGACAGTGGTGGAACGCGATGGTGAAAAAGCCAATTGGGTGTCTTGCGCTGATGCTGAAAACAATCACGACGCAAAATCAAAACCCGTATTCTGGGCAACCCCCGGCACCAGTTTAAAAACCGTGATGCTCGCCATGCACAAATCTGAAATAGCTCCGGTCGCCTTGTTTTATGACGATCATAGTTTTGCTGGAGCAATTGGTGCCAAGGATGTGCTGCGCGCGGTGTTAAAGCGCCCAGAATAATTTTAAGTAGGTAACTATTGAATAGGTGTGAGAACTTCAGTGCCGTTGCCGCCATTGCCAGCAATAGTCCACAACCCAGCTAACACGCCATTTGCGCCAACTTTATAAATGACCAATCCAACGTCGTCGCCAATTTTATAACCAGCTGCAAAACTATCATCATTGCGCATGCAAATGCCAATTGACGTGGTGGGACCAGTCACCCATTCAATTTCACACGTTGTTTCGGAGGTTAATGTTATGACTGCTTCACCGTCATAAGTGGTGCCGTTGATATTTGTGCCTTCAACCTTATAGTGACCTCCGATTGATTGCGCGTTAGCGGTTGTTGCAACGACGCAGCCCAGAAAAGCCAATGCGACAAATTTCAACATGTAAATCTCCAAATTAGTATGCCCCCGCAAGACATTCGTAAGCTGTAAATTATATGAAAGCAACTCCCTCCGAAAGCGCGGGTATGCCCAAATGCTTTGCAATGCTTTGGCCAATATCGGCAAAGCTATTGCGCCTGCCAATTTCAAATTTTTGATTACACAAGATCGGAATGGTCTCGCGCGTATGGTCGGTACCTTTCCATGTTGGGTCATTGCCGTGATCTGCAGTGATAATCAGCAGATCATCAGGTTTTAATTTAGCCAACACATCAGGCAGCATCGCATCAAATCTTTCGAGCGCTTTACCATAACCGTCAACATCGCGCCTGTGACCATATTCCGTGTCGAACTCGACAAAATTGGTCATTAAAAATCCACCATCGGCAAGGCCATCCATATGGCGTAAAGTTTCTTGCATCAAAGCCGCATTACCAGATGCTTTAAACTCTTTGCCAGCGCCGGAATGGGCATAGATATCGCCAATTTTACCAACTGAAATCACCTCATGCCCCGCCTTGGTTAAAACATCAAGCAATGTGGGCGATGGTGGCAACACCGCATAATCTTTGCGGTTTGGTGTGCGCGTAAAATTGGCAGCAGCACTTCCCAAAAACGGTCGGGCAATCACGCGGCCAATGTTCATTTCATAAGTCAGCTCACGCGCCACTTTGCACAGATCATAAAGCCGTTGAAGACCAAATGATTCTTCGTGAGCAGCAATTTGAACAACCGAGTCAGCTGAGGTGTACATGATGGGCTTGCCAGATCGCACATGCTCTTCACCAAAATCCTCAATCACTTGCGTGCCAGAAGCATGACACAGTGCAAGCAGCCCCGGCAAATTGCAGCGCTTGATAATTTCGTCCATCAGGCTTTGCGGAAAAGCCGGAATCGTGTGCGGAAAATATCCCCACGCAAACTGCAACGGCACACCCGCCATTTCCCAGTGGCCAGTTATAGTGTCTTTGCCTTGCGAAACCTCGGTGGCGTAACCCCATGAGCCATAAGTTACTGCATTTGCATCTAAACCATGAGCAGAACCACTTGCAGCCTTCACCGCTTTGGCCAATCCCAATGCTGTCAAATTTGGAATATGAAGTTTCATGCGATCAGAAATATGCCCAACTGTGTTGGAGCCTTCATCATCAAAGCTTGCCGCATCTGGCGCACCACCAATTCCAACGGAGTCCATCACAAACAGGAAGGCGCGGCTCATGCGGTAATGCGCTCAAGAATAGGTGACCACGACGCGGCTCCTTCACCAATCATATAAGCTTTGCGAATAATCTGGGCGGCGCGTTCAAAACTTTGTTCGTCCCGCGCATGAACCATGCACAAGGGAGTTTCAAAATCACTTTTGAAATTCTTGCCCAAAATATGTGAGAGCCCAACTGCGTGATCAATTTTATCAGCAGCAACACGACGCCCGCCGCCAAGCTCAATCACCGCAAGCCCTAGCTGGCGCGTGGCAAGCGAAGCAACCTTGCCTTCAGCATCTGAATAGACGGCTCGAATGATGGGTGCAGGTGCCAAATAAGATTCGGGCCGCTCCATAAAATCTGTGGGGCCACCAAGGGCTGCCACCATGTGCGCAAAAATTTCTGCCGCTTGGCCAGATGAAAGCACAGAAGCGAGCTTCATTTCACCTTCGTTCAAGCTTGAAACCAATCCTGTAGAGAGCAAAAGTTCAGCTCCCAAAGCATTCAAAATTTTATCTAACCGGCTATTGGTTAAAGTCCCCTTGAGATAGTGGGTCGCGTGCAGCACTTCCAAAGCATTGCCAGCACTGTGGGCCAAAGCCTCATCCATGTCAGTGATGAGGGCTGTTGTTTTTAATCCCGCACCATTGGCAACACTGACCAAAGATTTGGCGAGAGCCACTGCATCCTCGCGGCTTTCCATAAATGCGCCAGAGCCCACTTTCACATCCATCACCAAATGCTGCAAGCCCGCTGCCAATTTTTTGGAGAGAATAGAGGCCGTGATCAACGGCACCGATTCAACCGTCGCCGTCACATCGCGAATGCCATAGAGCCGCTTATCAGCAGGCGCCAGATCAGCAGTTTGCCCAATGATGGCGCAGCCCACATCGCGGGTTACTTTGCGAAACAGTGCAAGATCAGGGGCCGTGTTATAACCGGGAATGGAATCAAGCTTATCCAGTGTGCCGCCTGTATGGCCAAGGCCACGGCCCGAAATCATCGGCACAAAACACCCACAGGCCGCAAGCATAGGAGCAAGCATCAAAGAGATATTGTCGCCAATGCCACCAGTCGAATGCTTATCCACCACTGGTCCCGGCAGATCCCACGTCAGCACTGTGCCGGAATCGCGCATGGCAAGTGTCAGCCCAACAGCTTCATCAGCACTCATGCCTTTGAAAAAAACCGCCATAGCAAAAGCCGCCACTTGGCCTTCAGACACCGAGCCATTAGTAAGGCCGGTGATGAAGTTTTTCACTTCCGAACTGGTAAGTGCGCGGCCATCGCGCTTGGCGCGAATGACTTCCTGCGGCAACACTATTTCATGTCCTTGAAGAAACGCGTGAGCAAGCGTTGCATGTTGCCTGCAGCTTTTGCGCCTTCGCGCTTAGTTTCTTCGTGAGAAGGTGATGCACCTTTAATGCCAGCCGCCAAATTTGTGATAATAGAAACTGCAACAACCTTCATTCCAAGTCTGCGTGCTATAATCGTCTCTGGCGCGGTGGACATGCCAACTGCCGTGCCACCAATAATTTGCATCATGCGAATTTCCGCAGGCGTTTCAAATGAGGGGCCGGAGTACCAACAATAAACCCCTTGCTTCAAAGGGATCTTTTCTTTTTTGGCCGCAGCCAACATCGCTTTGCGCAAATCCGCATTATAGGCATTGGTCATCGACACAAAATTTTCGTCCCCATGCTGCCCAATCAATGGGTTCATGCCAGCACAATTGATATGGTCCGTCAGCACCATGAGAGAGCCTGGCTTCATCAATGCCTTCAATGAACCCGCAGCATTGGTGAGAACCAAAGTCTCAATGCCAGCAGCCTTCAGTTGATCAAGCGCTGGTCGCATCACGCCGGCATTGCCGCTTTCATAAGGGTGCGCCCGCCCTGCCAACACCGCAACTTCCACACCGCCTATTTTTCCAACATAAAGTTTCCCCGCATGGCCAGAAATTTTCGGCACTGGAAAACCATAAAGCTCCGTATACGGAATAATAAGAGGATCTTGCACGGCATCAACAACAGAACCCAACGCCGAGCCTAAGATGAGCGCAGTTTTCGGCGAACGACCCAGAAGCTTAGATTTGAGGTCACTCATAATAAATTCTCCGGTCCGAAGGAAGCAGGCAACAATTCATCCAGCGTATAAGTGCGGATCAATGTGCCTTGCTCGGTGCAGCAATGAATCTTCACATCGCCTTTAGCGAACTCGCGGATTTTTTGGCGGCAGCCACCGCACGGTGTGCACAGCGCATCACCATTGCCCAGCACCGCTACTTCGGTAATGTATTTTCCACCACCCATGATTAAATGTGAAATGGCCGAACATTCAGCACACCAGCCTTGCGGGTAAGCGGCATTTTCCATATTGGCGCCTGCATGAATGTGGCCTTGCTCGTCTCGCATCGCAGCCCCCACATAAAATTTTGAATAGGGCGCATGAGCCTTTGCACGGGCAGCTTTTGCAGCTTCAATTAAATCTTGCATTATCTATCCCAGTCTCATCTATCTTTTGTATAGGGAATACCTGCGGCTCGGGGCGGAATGGATTTGCCAATAAAGCCCGCAAGCAAAATCACTGTCATAATATAGGGCAGCGCATTGAAGAACTGCACCGGAATTTCTAAGCCAAACAAATTTGCGCCTTGCATGAAGTTGGCAATGGCTTGCAAAAAGCCAAATAGCAAACAGGCGTATAACGCAGGCCAAGCGCGCCAACTTGCAAAGATCAAGGCGGTGAGCGCCATGAAGCCGCGCCCAGCAGACATATCACGCACAAAGCTTGCAGAAAGTGACGTGGATAAATAAGCGCCAGCAATGCCACACAAAACGCCAGCAATTATCACGGCCTGATAGCGCAACAGAGAAACTGAAATTCCAGCCGTATCCACCGCATGCGGGTTTTCCCCCACAGCCCGAAGCCGCAATCCAAACCGCGTTTTAGCCAAAGCCCAAGCCGTCAAAGGCACCATAGCGATTGCAACATATGTGAGAATGGAATGGTCTAAAACTATTTTGAAAAATGGGCCAAACAGGGGCGATGCAAAAAGGCTTTCACGGCCCGGAAAATCAATCGGCATAAAGCGTGAGGTCACATCCAGTGCCGGTGTGCGCCCGCCTTGTTTAAACCAACTGTTGCCAATCACCACACAAAGGCCAGCCGCCAACATATTGATGGCAACACCTGAAACCACTTGATTGCCGCGCTGGGTGATTGAGGCATAGCCATGAACCAGCGCCATGAGAACAGAGACTAAGATAGCAAAAATAAGGCCCATCCAAGCCGAACCAAAATAAGATGCAGCCACGGCCGCAGCAAAGGCTCCCACCAGCATTTTGCCTTCCAAGCCAATATCCACAATGCCAGAGCGTTCACTCCACAGGCCAGCCAAACAGGCAAGGATAAGCGGCACCGACATGCGAATGGTGGAGCTTAAAATTTCCGGCAACAAGGATAAATCCATTTAATCCTCCGCCTTAAAAAATAGGGCTGACAGATAAGGCCGGAAGGCACTTTCAAGTGCGCCCATAAACAGAATAACCAAGCCTTGAATAACCACAATCATATCACGCGAGATAGTTTGAATTTCAAAAGATAATTCTGTGCCGCCTTGATAAAGCAATCCGAATAACAGTGCAGCGAGCACAATACCAGCCGGATGAGAGCGACCCATGAGAGCAACCGCAATGCCCACAAAACCAGCCCCACCAGCAAAGTCCAGAAGCAAGCGGTGCTGCACGCCAATAATTTCATTGAAAGCCAAAAGCCCAGCAAGCCCGCCAGAAATGGCCATAGCAATCATAATAATTTTTTGGGGCTTAATACCTGCATAAATTGCGGCTTCGGTGTTTGCGCCCACGGTGCGAATTTCATAGCCAAGCTTGGTGCGCCACAAAAGATACCACACCAAAAACGCCGCCAAAAAAGCTAAAAAAACCACAGGGTTTAAAGGCGACGATGGCAGTTTCATGCCAATCATGCGGCCAAGCTCACGGAAATTTAAAATATAGGCATCATCAATAGAACGGCTTTCCACGGCCATTTTTCCAGTGGGGCGAAAAACATTGTTGATCAGGTAAACCATCAGGCTTGATGAAATGAAATTGAACATAATGGTGGTGATCACAATATGACTGCCGCGTTTGGCTTGCAAATAACCAGGCACAAAAGCCCAAAACGCACCGATCAAAACGCTGCCGAAAAACGCTGCCAAAATTGTCAGTGGTTGAGAAACAGCACCAGGCAAAACTGTGGCCAAACCTGCGCCTAGCAAAAGCCCTGGCGTGGCCGCACCAAGCCCTGCTGTGTAAGCTTGGCCTTCACCACCAATGTTAAACAGACCAGCATGAAACGCCATAGCCACGGCTAAGCCTGTGAAGATAAAATTTGTGGCATAATAGAAAATATAAAACCAGCCTTTAAGCGAACCCAAAGCACCATGCAGCATGAAGCCCAAAGCTTGAAACGGATTTTCGCCAATGATCACCACAACAAGACCTGAGATAAGAAGTGCAATCATCAAATTGAGCAGAGGAATAACCCCCACATCAACCCATGTTGGAAGTTCGCCGCGAGAGTTCATTCTGCGGCTTCCTTCACAACACCTGCCATGAGCAATCCGCATTCGCGCTCGTCGGCGGAAGCTTTAAGTTCTCCCATAACCCGACCAGCAAACATCACGAGGATGCGATCAGAAAGTGAGCGAATTTCATCAAGCTCCACTGAAACCAACAAAATTGCTTTGCCCATGTCACGAAGTTGAATGAGGCGTTTGTGGATAAACTCAATCGCACCAATATCAACCCCGCGTGTTGGTTGGCCCACAATGAGCAGATCTGGATTTGACCCAATCTCGCGTGCCAAAATAAGTTTCTGTTGATTACCGCCAGAAAATTTGGCCGACTTTAAAAGTGGGTTGGCAGGCCGCACATCAAATTCTTCCATTTGTTTGCGGCAACGCTCAATCACAGCACTGCGGTTTAGATGATAAGAGCGGCCCAGCTTCTCATCATTTTGCCAGCCGAGAATTGCCGATTCTGCAGCGCTGAAAGATGTAATTAACCCACGGTGTTGCCGGTCTTCCGGCACATGCGCCAAGCCCCGCTTTCGCAATTCAGAAGGATCGTTGAGAGCGGTAATATCTTCGCCCTCAAACAACACAGTGCCGGAGGTGGCCCGCGCAATACCCGTGATTACATCAAGCAATTCCGATTGCCCATTGCCAGAGACGCCAGCAATGCCAACAATTTCACCTTTACGCACGGTGAGCGAAACACCATCAACGCGCGGTGTTCCTTTCCGGTCGCGCCACACAAGATTGCGCACATCCAAAACAACTTCACCAGGATTAGATTTGCCTTTTTCAACGTGAAGCAAAACCCGCCTGCCCACCATTAGCTCGGCCAATTCTTCCACTGACGTTTTTTGAGTTTCCTTGGTCGCCACCATTTCACCGCGCCGCATCACTGAAACATGATCAGTGATCGCCATAATCTCACGCAGCTTATGCGTAATCAGAATTACGGTTTTGCCTTGGTCGCGCAAAGTTTGCAAAATGCGAAACAGATGATCGGCCTCATCAGGGGTCAAAACACCTGTGGGCTCATCAAGAATGAGAACTTCAGCGCCTTTATAAAGGGCCTTCAAAATTTCCACGCGCTGTTGCAGGCCGACTGGAAGTTCACCAACAATAGCGTCAGGATCAACATCTAGCTCATAATCATCAGCCAAACGTTTCAGTTCAGCCCGCGCCTTGGCAAGTGCTGGGCCAATGAGTGCACCACCCTCAGCGCCAAGAATAACATTCTCCAAAACAGTAAAAGGATCAACCAACATGAAATGCTGGTGCACCATGCCAACGCCCAAAGCGATTGCGTCAGTGGATGATTTAATTTTAACGGGTTTGCCTTGAATTTTTATCTCGCCTTTATCGGCGGCATAAAATCCAAACAGGATCGACATCAAGGTCGATTTGCCAGCCCCATTTTCACCGATGATGCCGTGGATGGAAGCTTTTGCAATCGACAAAGACACATCATTGTTGGCGTGCACAGCGCCAAAGCGTTTGTCAATTCCAATGAGTTCAATGGCTGGGGTCATAATAGATATGAAAATGCCCTCCCTCATTTCTGAAGGAGGGCGAACTTTTACTTATTCAACAGGGCACTTGCTGTCGGACATATAATCATGCACTACCAACTTGCCAGCAATGATGTCAGCTTTTGCCGCTTCAACCTTCGCAGTCATGTCAGCAGTGAACAACGCTTTGTTGTTGTCATCCATGGCATAGTCAACGCCAGCTTCTTTCAAACCAAGAGCTTGAATGCCAGGAACAAAACCAGCAACGCCGCCCTTCATGGTGTTATAAACAGCAACGTCAACACGCTTCAACATAGATGTGAGAACCTTGCCGGGATGCAGATAGTTTTGGTTTGCATCAACGCCGATTGAAAGCGCACCACCGTCTGCTGCAGCTTGCAACACACCAAGACCAGTGGCACCCGCTGCTGCGTAAACAACGTCGGCACCCTTGGCCATTTGGCCCTTGGTGATTTCACCACCCTTAACAGGGTCGTTCCATGCAGCACCCGTATCGCCAGTCATGTTCTGGAACACAGTTGCATCCTTGTTTGCAGCTTTAACGCCTTGCGCGTAGCCACAACCAAAACGACGGATCAAAGGAATGTCCATGCCACCAACAAAGCCAACCTTGCCAGATTTAGAGGCAAGGGCTGCGGCCATGCCAACGAGATATGAGCCTTCCTGTTCTTTGAACACGATGGATGCAACGTTTGGCAAATCAACCACCATATCAACGATTGCAAATTTCAAGTCAGGATATTCCTTGGCCACTTTTTCAACTGCTGCAGCTTGCGAAAAGCCAGCAGCGATGATGGGGGAATAGCCCTTATCTGCGAAGTTGCGGATAGCTTCTTCGCGTTGCGCTTCATTGGCGATTTCAAATTCGCCATAAGAAGTGCCGGATTCAGTTTTGAATTTTTCGGCGCCATTGAACATTGATTCATTGAACGACTTATCGAACTTACCACCAATGTCGAAAACAATGGCGGGGCCCATTTCTGCTGCATAAGAAGTAGCAGCCATCATTGCTGACAAAGCAGCGGTTACAAGCAATTTCTTGATCATAAATTATCTCCCTGATTTTTGACCGGCTGATCAAGCCTTGAGGCACTTGACGCCAAATTCGCATCTTTTGCAAGCGCGTTAGAAACCTTGAAAAAACATTTCACCATGCACATATTTCAAACAAGAGTTTCAGGAGACGGTAATGGATAAATTAGCAAAACCAGTCATTAGCAGCACCGATTTAGCTCATTTGGGCGGCGGCATATTTGGCTATGTGCGTAAGATTGAGGCAGCAGCGGCAGCCAAACTGGTTGGCAATCAACTTAATGTTCCAAATGATGCCGAGCTATTTTGTCTTTACAATGCCAATGGTGCGCCAATTTCGATTTCACAAAACTATCAAGCTGCGATTGGCAGCGCGATAGAGCACGATCTGATTGCAGCGAGTGTTCATTAGGGCAATTTTGACTTTCCCATGAAAAGTAAAAACGCTCTAAGCAGCAGCAGTAATTGATGCTACAGGTTCCGTTAAGATAGCAT
>JAYUPT010000022.1:0-15110 GCA_043759965.1 Aestuariivirga sp.
GCGGGTTGTGACCTTGCCGTAATGCCACCTCCGCCCGCAACATGCGCTTTGCCGCCTGCAAACAAGGCTGTGCGAATGGCGATGTTCAAATCACATGCACCATTGAATCCTAAAAAGCCAATAGCGCCACAATAAACCCCGCGCGCCTGCCCTTCGAGTTCTGCTATAATTTCCATGGCACGAATTTTGGGTGCACCCGTGATGGAACCACCAGGAAACACGGCGCGCAGCACATCCACCAAATCAAAACCTTCGCGCAAATCACCTGTGACCACAGAAACCAAGTGATGAACATTGGCATAGGATTCTAACCCGCACAGAACCGGAACTTTCACAGTGCCGGGCTTTGAAATGCGCGAAAGATCGTTGCGCAGCAAATCCACAATCATCACATTCTCAGCGCGGTCTTTGCGGCTGGCTTGCAATTCTACAATAAGCTCAGCGTCACGCGCTTCATTAGCATCGCGGCGGCGCGTGCCTTTAATGGGGCGAGCTTCCACAAGGCTTTTGTTGCAATTTATAAGTCGCTCCGGCGAACTCGATACAATTTGCATATCACCATAGTCAAGATAAGCAGCGAAGGTTGCGGGGTTCAACTCGCGCAAGCGCCGATAGAAGGCGAAGCTATCGAATGCGTGCGGAATATCTGCCGTGAAACATTGCGTGATGTTAGCCTGAAAAATATCACCCGCCAAAATATAATCGACAGTTTTTTGAACGGCTGTTTCATAACGTGCGCGCGAAAAATTAGAGTGCCAATTTTCAATCACAGTGGAACCCAATGGCCCAGCCTTGCGCTTCAACAGCTTTTCAAGTGCATCTGCGTCAGTTTCAACACGCGCCACAATCCAAGCTTTTTCCTGCAGATGATCAAAGCTAATCACCGTGTCATACTGATGCAAAATCAGATCGGGGCAAAGGTGTTGGAATTCAGGAATCTTAGAGTGAGGTTCAAGCGACCTTCCAAACTCATAAGAAATATATCCGGCAAGTCCCCCTTGAAACGGCGGCAAGTTGCCCACATTTTCCAGTTGATGCTTCACCAAAACTTCACGAATATTTTCAAGCGTCACATTCTGCATGGTCTGCACGGGATTGCAGGCCAAATAAGAATAACGCCCCAAATGTTCGTGGCGCATCACGCTTTCCAGCAACGTGAGATTTTTCTCAACCCGAAGCCTGCCCGCAAGCGAAGCGGGTTCGAAATAAATAATTTCACGAATGTGAGGTTTCATGCCAAATCATATAGGGCTGGATGCAAGCCACTTCAAAGTCTATTCCTGATACATGACCGCCGATTCCGCCCAATTTGCTGATGTGCTGCTGCCGCTTGCCTTAGACAGCGCTTATTCTTATCGCGTGCCGCAAGGCATGGCAGTGGTGGCTGGCAATTATGTTGAGGTACCTCTAGGCACTCGCTCAGTAATTGGAGTTGTCTGGGCATTGCGCCCAGCTGTTGCCACTAATATGAAAATGCGTGATGTGGCCCAAGTTTTTGATATGCCGCCGATGACTGAAGCGCACCGAAAATTTGTGGATTGGTTGGCAGCTTATTATTTGGAGCCGCCCGGCAATGTGCTGCGCATGGTGCTGCGCGTGCCGTCAGCCTTTGAAGGAGCGCGGCAAAACATTGCTTACCGGGCAAGTGGCACCAGGCCTGCAAAACTCACTGCCCAACGCGAGAAAGTTTTAGCTGTCGCCGAACAGGGCTTTGCCATGAAGGCCTCTGAATTGGCGGAAGCCGCAGGGGTTGGTGTATCGGTGGTCAAAGCCTTGGTGACGGCGGGTGCCCTAGAAGCCGTGGCGCTGCCAGCGCATCGCAGCTTTACGGAACCTGATCTCAATGCAGGCGGTCATAAGCTGAGCAAAGATCAGACAGTTGCAGCAGCAGCCCTTCGGCAAATGGTGGCAAGCCGTGCCCATAAAGTGATGCTGCTTGATGGCGTCACAGGTTCTGGCAAAACCGAAGTTTATTTTGAAGCTATGGCGGCGGCCTTGGCGGCGGGCAAGCAGGTGTTATTATTGTTGCCGGAAATCGCCCTCACGGCATCCTTCATTGCCCGCGTGGAAACGCGATTTGGCTGCGAACCTGCACAATGGCATTCGGAACTGCGCCCGCGTGAGCGCGAACGTGTGTGGCGCGGCGTGGCGGAAGGCAAGGCCCGCATTGTGGTGGGAGCACGCTCAGCGCTGTTTTTACCATGGGCCAAGCTTGGCCTCATCGTGGTCGATGAAGAACATGAGAGCGCATATAAACAAGACGAAGGTGTGCCTTATCATGCGCGTGATATGGCCGTGCTGTATGGCTCAGTAGCAAAGTTCCCGGTGGTGCTTTCTTCGGCCACACCTTCACTTGAATCACTGGTGAATGTGGACCGCGAACGTTACGGCATCGTAAAACTCAAAGACCGCCACGGCAGGCCAGAACTTCCTGAAACCACGCGCATTGATATGACCCTGGAGAAAATAGAAGCTGGCACTTGGCTTTCAGCCCCGCTGGTTGAAGCAGTTGCCACCACGCTGGTGGCGGGCGACCAAGCTTTGCTATTTCTAAATCGCCGTGGCTTTGCGCCCCTCACGCTGTGTCGCTCCTGTGGTTACCGTTTGCATTGCCCAGATTGTGCCGCCGCCATGGTGGAACATCGCTTTCGCCGCATCTTGATGTGCCACCATTGCGGCCATCAAGAACCGGTGCCGAAGGCCTGCCCGCAATGCAAAGCCGAGGATAATTTGGTGCCAGTTGGCCCAGGCATTGAACGCTTGGCGGAAGAAGTGACAAAGCTTTTTCCCGAAGCCCGCATTGCAGTTTTATCCAGCGATCTTTCGCGTGGGGTAACATTACGCGAGACTTTGCGCGGGGTTGAGCAAGGTGATTTCAATTTAATTCTTGGCACACAATTGGTGGCCAAGGGTCATCATTTTCCGCACCTCACTTTGGTGGGTGTGGTGGATGCTGATTTGGCGTTGGAATCATCAGATCCTCGTGCAGGCGAACGCACTTGGGCGCTGCTTGCACAAGTGGCAGGAAGAGCAGGGCGCGGCGCAAAACCGGGCCGCGCACTTGTGCAAACTTATTTGCCACAGCATCCCCTCATGCAAGCCTTGGTGAAATCTGACCGTGACGCTTATTTAGCAACTGAAAAGAAAATTCGTGAGAATGTTAACTTGCCGCCGCATGGCAGACTTGCGGCCCTTATCATGTCTGGCAACGAAGCTGCCGCCACCGAACGATTTGCGCGGGGCATCGCACAACTTGCTCCCTTGGCCGATGGCATAACCGTGCTTGGCCCAGCCCCCGCACCCATCGCCATGGTGCGCGGCCGCCACCGCTGGCGGCTTTTGGTCAAGGCCAACCGTGATGTTAATATCCAAGCCTATTTGCGCGAATGGTTGAAAGACGTGAAGCCCAAAGGCGCACTTAAATTAGACGTGGATGTGGACCCCTATAATTTTTTATAGGAACCGCCATTCCATTTTGTTTTTATATGTCTCACCGGGCCTTAAAACAGCACTTGGAAAATTAACATGGTTGGGCGCATCGGGATAATTTTGCGGCTCTATGGCAAAACCTTGTGAGGGTTGCAGTGTGCCAGATTTTGCGGGCACAGTGCCATCCCAACGGATTGCTGTGTACATTTGAATGGCACATTCTGTGGTCCACACTTCCATGGTGCGGCCAGATTTTGGATCCCTTAAAGTGAGGCCATGTTTCATGCTCCCACGCGGGCCGTCCAAACAAAAACAATTGTCATAAGCCTCAGAAATTTTGCGCAATTTTCTAAAATCCCAGCGCGTGCCTTGCACTTGACGAACTTCACCACTTGGAAGCAACGCTTCGCTGAGGGGCAAAAAAGCCGAAGCGTTGATTTGCAATTCATTTTCCAAAACCGAACCGCCACCCGCCATATTCCAATAAGCATGGTTGGTGAGATTGACGATGGTGGGCTTGGTTGTTGTGGCTTCAATTTCCAGCGACAAAACAGTGCCATTCAATTTGTAAACAGCTGATGCATCCATGGCACCGGGGTAACCTTGGTCGCCATCAGGCGAATGCAGCGCAAAACAGATTGAGGATGAGTTGGCATCAGCAGTCCATGCACGGAGAGCAAAATTATCTGGCCCGCCATGAAGTTGAAAAGCCCCCACATTAGGCGTAACTTTTACAATTTCACCATCAAGCGGAAATTGTGCATTAGAAATGCGGCCAGCAAATCGCCCTGCCAGAGCGCCTGCATAAGGATCAGCCGTTGCGAAATCAAAATCCAGCGCATTGCCTTGCACCACATCAACTCCGTCAATGAACAAGGCTTGCAGCCTCGCGCCACGGTCATCAAAAATGGCGCGAAGGCGGTCGTTGCGAAGTTCGAGCATCAATGGTTATCCCGTGGAATGCCCATGGTTTTGGCAATGCGTTGAAATTTTGTGGAACCCTTGATGATCATGCCTTGGGCTAATTGCTCAGTGGTGTTACGGAAAATTTCTTGCCACGGCGTTTGCGATGGCGGCACTTTATAACCACCGCTTGCCTCAAGTTCAGCGCGGCGTTTGGCAATCTCTGCGTCTGAGATCAGCATGTTGCAATCGCCTGTGTTGAGATCGATCTTCACCCGGTCGCCATTTTTCAAAATTGCGAGGCCACCACCAGCGGCAGCTTCTGGCGAAGCATTTAAGATCGATGGCGAACCTGAGGTGCCAGATTGCCTGCCATCACCCACGCATGGAAGCGAACGCACACCCTTTTCCAACAAATAGGTGGGGGCGCGCATATTCACAACTTCAGCAGCACCGGGGTAACCCAAGGGGCCAACACCGCGAATAAACAGAATGGTGTTTTCATCGACACCTAATTCTGGATTATCGATATTGGCGTGATAATCTTCAGGCCCATCAAACACGATTGCTTTTGCTTCAAAAGCATTTGGCATTTTAGGATCAGATAAATAACGCGCCCGGAATTCTTCCGAGATCACGGATGTTTTCATGATTGCTGAATCAAATAAATTGCCATGCAGCATTTTAAAGCCAGCATTTTTCTTGATCGGATTATCAAACTCTTTAATCACCTTGCGATTCCACGAAAATTTGCCACGGCAATTTTCACCAATCGATTTGCCATTTGCGGTGATCACATCCTCATGAATCTTTCCAGCCTTCATCAGCTCAGCAACAACGGCTGGCACACCACCAGCACGGTGATAATCCTCACCCAGATATTCACCAGCGGGCTGCAAGTTCACCAACAGTGGCAAATCATGGCCGTGTTTTTCCCAATCAATCACATCAAGCTCAACACCCACAAGCCTAGCAATGCCGTTCAAATGGTTTGGTGCATTGGTGGAACCACCAATTGCGGTGTTCACTGCAATGGCATTTTCAAAAGCCTTGCGCGTCATAATTTTTGATGGCGTTAAATCTTCTCGCACCATGTCCACAATGCGCTTTCCGGTTTCATAAGCCATTTGCCCGCGTTCACGATAAGGCGCTGGAATGGCGGCATTGCCGGGAAGACACATGCCAAGCGCTTCAGTGAGCGAGTTCATGGTGGTGGCGGTGCCCATGGTGTTGCAATAGCCAGCAGATGGTGCTGACGAGGCGACAAGTTCCACAAAGCCATCATAATCAATTTCGCCGGTGGCTAGTTTTTCGCGCGCCATCCACACAATCGTGCCAGACCCAGTGCGCTGACCTTTATAATCACCGTTCAACATGGGGCCTGATGACAAGGCGATTGCTGGAATATCCACCGTGGCAGCCGCCATCAAACAGGCGGGCGTGGTCTTATCGCAACCAATGGTCAGCACCACGCCATCTAAGGGATATCCATAAAGCACTTCAACGAGGGAGAGATAGGCAAGGTTGCGGTCCAGCGAGGCTGTGGGGCGCTTGCCAGTTTCTTGGATGGGATGAATTGGAAATTCGAGCGGAACACCACCTGCCGCAATAATGCCGTCACGCACGCGCTTGGCCAGCTCAACATGCGAGCGATTGCACGGGCTGAGGTCTGACCCCGTTTGGGCAATACCGATAATGGGTTTGGCGCCCTGAAGCTCACCACGCGTAAACCCGTAATTGAGATAGCGTTCCAAATAAAGCGCCGTCATATCCGCATTTTCTGGATTATCGAACCAGTTTTGCGAACGTAAGGTCTTGGGCTTACTCGGTGTTTTGCTCATAGCGCTCTCTCAATTCATTTGTCATACATATATAACGTCAGAAGCTGCTCTCGTCCATCATCATCGAAAATTTGACCATTTGAACAAAATCAGCCATCCTTTGATTCCGCAAAAGAGGGAGACTGTTAATGGCACCAGCTAAAACCCCAGATATTTCAGGAAAACGCCTGAGCAAAGTGGATTACGCCGCAAACTTCACAGATTTGCATGCTCCCTTATCGCACCATGAAGCATTGGTCGAATCTGACCGCTGCTACTTTTGTTATGATGCGCCGTGCATGAAAGCCTGCCCCACATCAATTGATATTCCACTTTTTATCCGTGAAATTCAAGCAGGCCATGCAAAGTCTGCCGCTAAAACTATTTTCAACCAAAACATATTAGGCGGCATGTGCGCGCGCGTTTGCCCCACTGAGACCTTGTGCGAAGAGGCTTGCGTGCGTGAAACTGCTGAAGGTAAACCCGTTAAGATCGGAATGCTGCAACGCTACGCCACCGATCAGGCCATGGTTGAAAAACATCCTTACACCCGCGCCAAATCTTCAGGCAAAAAAGTGGCCGTGGTGGGCGCTGGCCCTGCAGGCCTTGCTTGCGCACATCGCCTTGCCATGCATGGCCATGCAGTGACAATTTTTGAAGCGCGCAAAAAATCAGGTGGCCTCAATGAATTTGGCATTGCCGCTTATAAAACCGTGGATGATTTTGCGCAGAAGGAGGTGGATTTTATTCTCTCCATCGGCGGCATAGACATCAAAAACAATATGGCGCTGGGCAAAAAATTAAAGCTGCCAGATTTGCAACGAGATTATGGTGCCGTGTTTTTAGGCATGGGCCTATCTGGTGTGAATGCTTTGAATACCAAAAATGAGGATGCTGATGGCATTGAAGATGCGGTCGATTATATTTCTGATCTGCGCCAAGCCAAGGATTTGTCAAATCTTCCAGTAGGTCGCAATGTGTTGGTGATCGGTGGCGGCATGACGGCCATTGATGTGGCCATTCAATCTAAACTTCTCGGTGCTGAAAACGTGACCATCCTTTATCGCCGTGGTGCCGCTCAGATGAAGGCCAGCGCTTATGAACAAGAATTGGCCCAAACCAAGGGTGTGAAAATTATGCACTGGGTCGCCCCTAAAAAAGTTCTGGTAAAGGGCGATAAGGCGGTTGGCTTAAAATGCGAGTATATGGCCATAAAAGGCAAGAAGCTTGAAGGCACGGGCGAGACTTTCGAACTTGCAGCAGACATGATTTTCAAAGCCATTGGCCAAATGTATGTTGACGTGCTTGGTGGCACACTTACGCTTGATCAAGGCCGCATCAAAGTCGATGCTGAAAAGCGAACCTCAGTCAAAGGCATATGGGCCGGTGGCGATTGCATCGCAGGTGGCCAAGATTTGACTGTGGCCAGTGTTGATGACGGAAGACGCGCCGCTGAATCCATAAACAGTTTTTTGAAGGCATAAAACCATGGCAGACCTTCGTTCAAATTTTGTTGGCATAAAATCCCCCAATCCTTTTTGGCTGGCCTCGGCACCTCCCACCGACAAAGAATATAATGTGGTGCGGGCTTTCAAAGCGGGCTGGGGTGGTGTGGTTTGGAAAACTCTGGGCGAAGACGGACCTCCCATCGTCAACGTCAACGGCCCGCGCTATGGTGCAATCCATGGCGCGGACCGTCGTTTGTTGGGCCTCAACAATATTGAGTTGATCACCGATCGTCCGCTTGAAATAAATTTGCAGGAGATCAAAAAAGTAAAACGCGAATGGCCTGACCGCGCCATGGTGGTCTCCCTGATGGTGCCATGCGAAGAAATGCCATGGAAGAACATTCTGGCCCGTGTGGAAGAAACTGAAGCTGATGGTGTGGAGCTGAACTTCGGCTGCCCGCACGGGATGAACGAGCGCGGCATGGGTGCTGCCGTTGGGCAGGTTCCTGAATATATTGAAATGGTGGCGCGTTGGTGCAAGCAATACACGCGGATGCCGGTGATTGTGAAGCTCACTCCAAATATAACAGATATTCGCCTGCCAGCGCGGGCCGCCCTCAAAGGGGGTGCCGATGCTGTGTCATTGATCAACACCATCTCATCGATCATCTCGGTTGATCTGGATAACATGTCACCCACGCCCACCATTGATGGCAAAGGCAGCCACGGCGGTTATTGTGGCCCAGCGGTTAAACCGATTGCACTCAACATGGTGGCAGAAATTGCGCGTGACAAACAAACCCACGGCCTGCCCATTTCGGCGATTGGTGGCATTACAACGTGGCGCGATGCGGCAGAGTTTATTTCAATGTCCGCAGGCACCGTGCAGGTCTGCACTGCCGCCATGACCTATGGGTTTAAAATTGTCGAAGAAATGATTTCAGGTTTAGAACGTTGGATGGACGAGAAAGGCTATGCCTCACTCGAAGATTTCAGAGGCCGCGCCGTGCCTAATGTGACTGATTGGCAGTATCTCAACTTAAACTACATTGCCAAAGCCAAGATTGACCAAGACGCCTGCATCAAATGCGGAAGATGTTATGCCGCCTGTGAAGACACATCGCACCAAGCCATTATGAAAGAAAAAGATGGAATTCGCCATTTTGAAGTGATGGATGATGAATGCGTTGCCTGTAACCTCTGCGTTGAAGTCTGTCCCGTTGAAAATTGCATCACCATGGTACGCCAAACAACTGGCACCGATGCGCGCACGGGCAAGAAAATCAGCAAGGATTACGCCAATTGGACGCAGCACCCAAACAATCCAATGAGTGTGAAGGCCGCCGAATAGCCCTGCGACATAAAATAGCGCCACCTTGATCTCAGTCAAAGTGGAGCCATATGTGAAGGAGCAAACTGTTCGCCACATTTGGAGGACCATTATGGCCTATAAAACCATTCTTGTTTGTCTCAATGAAATCTCGCGGCTGCCGCAGATCATTACTGTTGCAAGACAGCTGGGCATAAAATTCAATGCCCATATTGCCGGACTTTACGTTTTGCCTGGAGTGACAATTTACCCCTCATCAGGCTATGGCGCTGGTCCTGATATTTTTGATGGAAACAGAATTTATTTTCAAGATCACCTTGCAAAAGTGAAAGCCGATTTTGAAAAGGCAATGGCCCAAGACAAATTGTCTTTTGATTTCCATCTGGTTGATTCATCCTATCCAACAGTTGCGACAGATGTGATTGAAAATTGCCGCAATGCAGATTTGGTATTGGTGTCAAACACCAATCGCGAGAATGGTGAAGGTGTTGAAAGTGATTTTGTCGAACGCCTTGTTCTTGCTGCGGGAAGGCCAGTTCTCATATTGCCATATAAAGGCGATGTGAAACTTGTGACTGATCAGATTATGATTGGATGGAATAACACGCGAGAATCCTCGCGTGCCGCCTTTGATGCTTTGCCATTTCTTCAAAAAGCCAAACACACGCGCATTGTCACTGCCGATGTTTCATTACGCGGTACAATCCCTGCCGCCGCAATTGCTGAAGCACTTGATCGGCACGGGGTAAAAACCGAAATCACCAGCGTCAGTTCCGATGGCATGACAACTGGCGAAACTCTGCAACGCGCCGCTAACGATTATGGTGCCGGTCTTTTGGTCCTTGGTGCTTATGGCCATAGCCGATTTACTGAATTAATTTTCGGCGGTGCCACTCGCGAAGTTTTACGAAAACTTGAACTCCCAATTCTAATGTCACATTAGATCAATCTGAACTTTGACGGAATCGTCAAAGTTCAGAAAAATTGATCGACCACTGAGACTTAGGGCGATTTTGCCTTTTCCTTGAAAAGTCAAAACGCTCTAGCACCAACTCTTGCAAGATTTGGGTGAACCCGCTAGGCACCTTGCAAATTCCAATTTTTGCAAGGTGCGCCATGGCTTCCTATAATCTTTTCCTTCTCCCCGGTGATGGCATTGGCCCTGAAGTGATGGCTGAGGTTGAAAAGATCTTAACGTGGTTCGGCAAGCAAGGCATTGCCACTTTCAATACTGATCGAGGTTTAGTTGGCGGTTGCGCTTATGACGCTCACGGCCAAGCCATTTCCGAATCTGATATGACCAAAGCGCAAAGCGCCGATGCAGTTTTGTTCGGCGCAGTGGGTGGCCCTAAATGGGATAAGGTGCCGTATGAGGCGCGGCCCGAAGCAGGACTTCTGCGTTTACGCAAAGATTTAGGCCTCTTCGCAAACCTGCGCCCGGCCATTTGCTATCCTGCTTTGGCTGATGCTTCATCGCTCAAAAAGAATGTGGTTGAAGGCCTCGATATTCTGATCGTGCGCGAACTCACAGGTGGGGTTTATTTCGGCGAACCCAAAACCATCACCGATCTGGGCAATGGCCAAAAGCGCGGCATTGACACGCAAATTTATGACACCTTTGAAATTGAACGCATCACCCGTGTGGCTTTTGAACTGGCTAAAACCCGCAAGAACAAAGTGTCGTCGGCTGAAAAACGCAATGTGATGAAAACCGGCGTGCTCTGGCACGAAATTGTCACGCGCATCCATGCAAATGAATATAAGGATGCGCAGCTTGAACATGTGCTGGCTGATAATTGCGCCATGCAATTGGTGCGCTGGCCCAAGCAATATGATGTGATCGTTACTGATAATTTGTTTGGCGATATTTTATCCGATGTGGCCGCCATGCTCACCGGCTCACTTGGTATGTTGCCTTCAGCTTCGCTGGGCGCACCTGATCCAAAAACCAAACGCCGCAAAGCCTTGTATGAGCCAGTGCACGGTTCAGCACCGGATATTGCAGGCACAGGTGCTGCAAATCCTATCGCGATGATAGCAAGCTTCGGCATGTGCCTGCGCTATTCTTTTAGCATGGGCGAATGGGCTGATAAATTAGATCAAGCCATTTCAGCAGTTTTGGCCAAGGGCCTGCGCACCAAGGATATCGCTGGTGATGTGTCCGCCAATACCAACACATCTGAAATGGGTGAAGCAATTTTGAAAGAACTACAGGCATTGGCATAGTGGGGCAAAAGCGTTTCACTTGGAAAGGCCGGACCAGAAGTTTTGGCTTTGCCTTTGCAGGCTTGAAATATGTTTTTGCCACCCAACATAATTTCTTGATTCACATTTGCGTATCAATAGTGGTCATTGCCTTAGGGTTTATTCTACAAGTCTCGGCCAATGATTGGCGATGGCTAGTCGCAGCTATGGCGATTGTGCTAATAACGGAAACTTTAAACACCGCCATTGAACTTGCTTGTGACGCAGTGAGTGATGAATTCCACACGCAGATTCAAAAATCAAAGGACATTGCAGCGGGTGCCGTGCTCATCGCATCGACTGCCGCTGCCATAATCGGAGCGACAGTCTTTTGGCCCTATTTGCCGTTCTAAGTATTGCGCTTGCGTGCCGCCAGAGTGCGAAGCCGCAAGGCATTCAAACGAATAAAGCCCGCCGCATCCTTCTGGTCATAAGCACCACGATCATCTTCAAAAGTCACCAGCTCATTTGAATAAAGTGACTTCAACGATTTGCGACCCACCACAATCACATTGCCCTTATAAAGTTTTAAACGAACCGTGCCTTCCACATGCTCTTGAGATTTATCGATCATCGCCTGCAGCATTTCGCGTTCTGGCGCATACCAGAAGCCATAATAAATCAGCTCAGCATAGCGCGGCATAAAACTGTCTTTGAGATGCGCTGCTTCACGGTCCAGCGTGAGCGATTCCATCGCACGGTGAGCAACCAGCAAAATGCTGCCGCCCGGCGTTTCATAAATCCCACGCGATTTCATGCCAACGAAACGGTTCTCAACCAAATCCAAGCGCCCAATGCCATTGTCATGGCCGAGCTGATTAAGTGCGGTGAGCAAGGTGGCGGGAGACATCGCTTTGCCATCAATGGCCACGGGATCGCCATGCTTAAATTCAACGTCAATATAGGTGGGCGCATCCGGCGCATCTTCCGGCGCAATGGTGCGTTGATACACATAAGGTGGCGCTTCCACCCATGGGTCTTCCAGCACTTTGCCTTCGGAGGATGAATGCAGCAAATTGGCATCCACTGAAAATGGCGCATCGCCACGCTTGTCCAAGGCCACGGGAATTTGGTGGGCTTCAGCAAAACTGATCAAATCCGTGCGGCTCTTAAATTCCCATTCGCGCCAAGGGGCGATCACTTTAATATCAGGGTTAAGCGCATAGGCCGTGAGTTCAAAGCGCACTTGGTCATTGCCCTTGCCGGTGGCCCCATGAGCAATCGCATCAGCTCCGGTTTCCGCAGCAATCTCAATCAAGCGTTTAGCGATTAAGGGCCGCGCAATTGACGTGCCCAGCAGATATACGCCTTCATATAAAGCATTGGCACGGAACATAGGGAACACAAAATCGCGCACAAATTCTTCGCGCACATCCTCCACATAGATGTTTTTAATGCCCATCAGCTCAGCCTTTTTGCGCGCTGGCTCCAGCTCACCACCTTGGCCAAGATCAGCCGTGAAGGTCACCACTTCAGCACCATATTCAGTCTGCAACCATTTCAAAATGATCGACGTATCAAGACCACCAGAATAAGCGAGAACGACTTTTTTGATTTTGGATTTGCTGGTCATTTCAAACATCTTTCCTTTTGATCGTCATTCCCGCGCAGGCGGGAATCCAACTTTACGCCTGGAGGAAGTTGGATCCCCGCCTGCGCGGGGATGACGGATAGAGTAGAACATTGCGTTAAACAGCGACCTATCACGCGAGGGGCTTATCCCGCAACCCCAAGCTAGACCCTCTCACTCGCCCGCACCTTCATACTCTCACTTTTCAACTGCCCGCAGGCCGCCATAATATCCCGTCCGCGCGGTGTCCTCACTGGACTCGCATATCCAGCATTGTTCAAAATCTCGGCAAAGTTTTCGATCGTATCCCAGGTTGAACATTCATAGGCCGTGCCCGGCCATGGGTTGAACGGGATGAGATTTACTTTTGCCGGAATGCCGCTCAGCAGTTTCACCAAGCGCTTGGCATCGGCCACGGTGTCGTTCACGTCTTTGAGCATCACATATTCAAAGGTAATGCGCTTGGCGTTGGAAGCCCCGGGGTAATTGCGGCAAGCTTCAAGCAATTCCGCAATCGGATATTTTTTATTGAGCGGTACCAGCTTGTTGCGAATTTCATCGGTGGTGCCATGCAGCGAGATGGCCAGAGCCGAGCCAATCTCCGCCCCTGCCCGCACAATCTCTGGCACCACGCCAGAGGTAGAAAGTGTAATGCGGCGTTTCGACAATGATAAGCCTTCCCCATCGGCGGCAATGTTAATCGCGGTTTTCACATTGTCGAAATTATACAAAGGCTCACCCATGCCCATCAGAACCACGTTGGTAATATAGCGACCCGACGAAGGTGGCTTGGGGTTTGCCGTAATATCATCCGGCCAATCTTTAATGCGGTCTCTAGCCAACATAATCTGGCCAACAATTTCGCCCGCGGTTAAATTGCGCACCAGCTTTTGCGTGCCGGTGTGGCAGAAGCTGCAGGTTAAAGTGCAGCCCACTTGGCTTGAGATGC
The DNA here is from genome assembly GCA_043759965.1 of Aestuariivirga sp. Lineage (GTDB taxonomy): Bacteria > Pseudomonadota > Alphaproteobacteria > Rhizobiales > Aestuariivirgaceae > Aestuariivirga. The sequence continues at coordinate 13,694 of JAYUPT010000022.1, forward strand.
ACAGCGTGCCACGATCTTCTTCTGGAATATAAACCGTTTCCACCTCATGCCGCGCACCCTTTTCGTCAGGGGCCAAACGTAACAGCCATTTGCGCGTGCCATCTGATGAAATTTGCTCAGTCACCACTTCGGGGCGGCCGATAATAAAAACCTCATCAAGCTTGGCGCGAAGTTCTTTCGACACATCGGTCATATCAGCAAAGTCAAAAACCCCGCGCTGATAAATCCAATGCCAAAGCTGGCGCATCCGCATTTTGCGTTGCTTTTCAGGAACGCCCACGCGCTCCAAAATAGCAGCAAGATCTTCACGCGATAACCCCATCAAAGTGGTACGCGTATCATTTGGAATAAAGCTGGCGGCCAGCGGAATTGCGGTTTGAAAAAGCGTTGTCATTGCCGCTCTCTACCTTATTTCATACGCCCCTACTATAGGGCCGATGGGCAAAAATCCATCCTGCCGTCCCAACTCAGAACTGAACAAGGCTGAGATTGAACCATCCAAAAACAAGGCATTATCGCACCCAAGCTCACCTTGAAACAGTGTTGCAAATTCATAAAACGTAACCGGGCCGTTAGAAATCACAAACACCAGCGTATGATCATCCACCATGCCCACGCCATTGCGAATTTTACGCGAAGTGCCAGAAGCCGAAATCTTCGGGTGAATATCGCCCTTGATCACCAGCATCGGACCGCTTTGCGAAGCCAGATCAGGCTTAATGCCAGATTTGGCAAAGGATTCCGTTTCCAACACGCCAGATTTATCGCCCTTCACAAAAAATACGCCATTGGGCTTCATGTGAAAATTGCCCGACCCATTGCGGCGGTTTAATTTTTTAAGCTGCTTGCCATTTTCCACATAAAGGCCAATGGCCTTTAAGTTCTGGTCAAACATACCAGCATTCATCGCAAAAGTGAGTTGCTTATCTTGACTATTGAGATCATCAATCAAACTTGAAAAATCACCATAGGGCCTGCCCTCTGGATTGATATTGTAAAGTTCCAATTTCTGCTTCTGCACATCAATGCTGCAGGCCGTGTATGATTGCCCATCGGACATCAGATTGCGACATTCAGCTTGCGCTGGTCTGATAAAAGCCAGCACAAAAAGCAGAGCAGCAAAGGCAACGCGAAAAATCATAACAACCTTAATTGCAAGTGCTGTCGATCTTGTCCATCGCCTTGGAAACGCCAGCCAGTGAATAAGTATCTGTCGTTTCAGTGCCTTTCCAGCTTGTGCCCATGACCGAGAGTGACGTGCCGTTTTTCATGGCGGTTACAATCTGCGCTTCCGTTTCGGGGGCTGCGGCCCAAGCAACATCGCCATTGGTGTAAAGTTCAAAGGAAACATCATCGACTTTTACAGTAACTGTGGATGACTCTTTGAACGGATAACCAATGATCGTTGAAATTTGAT
>JAYUPT010000023.1:0-5317 GCA_043759965.1 Aestuariivirga sp.
GCGTGTTTGCATTGGTCTTTGCACTGGTTGTTCTTCGCGGCGGCCAAGGCCCACATCTGCCAAGCGTTCAAAAATGCCTTTTTTGCGCTTGTTGGCATGTTCAGCAATGCTTTCGATGCGGCCTTGTTGTGCTGCAACTTGGCGCTGCGCAATCATTGGAAATTTGTCGATTGAAGGAATGCGATTTTGTTGCGGCGCAACTTCTTCTTCGTGATACTCTTCCATTGCTTCTTCAGTTTCAATAGTTGGCGCAGGAGTTGGCGATGGAATGCGAGCAACCATTGGTGCAGGCTTTACAACCTTCACAGAAGCAGGTGCAGGATTATAAGCCATCGAAGCTTCAGCGTTGGTTTCGTCTGCATCATCATTTTGTGCACGCGCTTCAACAGCAAGGCCTGTGGCTACAACCGAAACCCGCATGGTGCCTTCAAGCGCATCATCAAATGTTGCACCCAGAATGATATTAGCTTCAGGGTCCACTTCTTCACGAATGCGCGTTGCGGCTTCATCAACTTCATAAAGTGTCAAATCTGGCCCACCGCAAATCGAAATAAGAAGCCCACGCGCACCGCGCATCGACACATCATCCAGCAATGGATTGTTGATTGCAGCTTCGGCAGCTTCAATGGCGCGGCGTTCACCAGAAGCTTCACCCGTGCCCATCATGGCTTTGCCCATTTCGCTCATAATGGCGCGAACGTCAGCAAAGTCTAAGTTGATCAAACCTTCTTTGGTCATCAATTCAGTGATGGAAGCCACGCCAGAATAAAGCACTTGGTCAGCCATTGCGAAGGCCGCAGCGAACGTAGTTTTTTCATTGGCCACGCGGAACAGATTTTGGTTTGGAATAACAATCAGCGTATCAACATAACGCGCCAACTCTTCAATTCCACGTTCGGCAGTGGCTTGGCGGCGTGCGCCTTCAAAATGAAATGGCTTGGTTACAACACCAACGGTGAGAATGCCCATCTCTTTAGCAGCGCGCGCAATAACGGGCGCAGCACCCGTGCCAGTGCCCCCACCCATGCCAGCGGTGATGAAGGCCATGTGTGAACCTGCAAGGTGATCAACAATTTCTTGCAACGCTTCTTCTGCAGCGGCAGCACCAATTTGCGGCTGTGATCCGGCGCCTAAACCTTGTGTAAGTGCTGTGCCCATTTGCACGCGGCGCTGGGCTGCGTTTTGCAGAAGCGCTTGCGCGTCAGTGTTTGCAACCACAAACTCAACACCATCGAGACGGCTCTCGATCATGTTGTTAACGGCATTGCCACCCGCCCCACCCACACCAAAAACGGTGATCCGTGGCTTGAGTTCTGAAAGATTTGGCACGGTGAGTTTGATTGTCATGAGGGGTACTTCCGGAATAGTTTTACGCAACCCTATCAATGTTACTCAAAGTATAAGAAATGGTTAACAAACGCTAACCAAACCCGAAAACCTTGCTTCAAATGTGATTCATTTTGAATCAGAAGGGTGCGAGCTGTTAATAACCCACAATCAGAAGGTGTAATTTGCTAAAATTGCGCAAAAACTAGAGCGCGTCCGCCAGCCACTGCCCAACCTTGCGAAAATAACCCATCTGCGAATGTTGGTAAAACTTCTCAACTTCTTCCGAAACACCATGCTGCATATCGGGCCTAGCAGCATAACATAATGTGCCGGCAGCCACGGAAAATTGCGCCTGTTTGGCTTGATCCGAGACTTGGCCAAAACCTGTTGGCCCACCCAACCGAACTTGCCGCTGCAGCACTGCACTGGCCAATTCACGAATACCCGTAAGTTGGCTGCCACCACCCGTCAAAACCACACGCCCAGCACCGGGTGCGGCAAATGCCATTTCTGATATGCGCATTGATATTAGTTCAAATATCTCTTCAACTCGTGGCCGTAAGATATTGGTAAGATGCGATTTTGGCACTTTATGAACCGTGTCCACGCCGCGTTCTCCCAAAGCTGGAACGGCCAGCATTTCGCGGCTCCCATGGCCATCTGGCAAAACACTGCCCCACAAAGTTTTCATGCGTTCGGCATGTGCCACAGTAGTGGAAAGGCCTTGAGCAATATCATGGGTCACATGCATGGCCCCCAAGGGCAAACTATCGGCATGCACCAATTGGCCATTGTTGAAAAAGCCAACACTGGTGAGAGCGCCACCTAAGTCGATCACAAAAGTGCCCAACGCCAACTCGTCAGCGGTTAATGCTGCCTTGGCCGCCGCATAAGGCGCAATAACAAATCCAGCGGCGCGCAAATGGGCTCGTTCAACTGCGAGAGTAACATTGCTAAGATAAGCCGGTTCAACGCTGGTCACGCTTAAATCAGTGCTCAGCACTTCGCCGTGCATGCCAATAGGGGTTGATACATTGCCCACACCATCTAGGCTGTGATTGATGGGGGTCACATGCAAAAGCTTGCGCTTGCCAACATTAACTTGTGCCAAAGCCAGCGTAACTGAGTGATCAAGGTCGCGGCGGCTAACCACACCATTCAGCGTGCGCACAAAGCCATTCACACAGCGTGATTGCGGGCGACCACCCGAAATTCCAACGTAAACATCAGAAATCGAAACGCCTGCCATGCGCTCTGCCGCATCCACTGCAAGCCGGATGGCGCACTCGGCTTCACTCACATCAACGATCGAACCTGCGCGCACACCGCGCGACAAGGTTTGGCCAAAGCCAATAAGTTTTAAACCCGAACGCGGATCTCCGCGCTCTTTACCAGCGCGTTGGCCCACTTCGGCAATCATGCAACAAATTTTGGTGGAACCAATATCAAGCGCGGCAACGATTGGATTTTTTGAGCGGGCTCCGTTTCGGTTACCGCCAATCTGCTGCATCTGTACTATCGTCATTCTTTACGCCCACTCATCACACACACTTCAAGGAGTTTTGGAAATCAACTTCTCCAAACTCCCACTTCCCAAACTCCCAGTCGCAACTGGTTCTTCCGGCTCTACAACCTCGGCAATTGAAACAGTGGCCTGCCCCGCAATGCGCATATCCAGCTCAGTAATACCTTTTTCAAGAATATTTTGGCTGGCATCAAGAGCGCTTACTTTAGCCAGTGCTTCAGGCACACCAGTTTCAGGCAAAGCAATCTTGACTCCGTTGTCGAGATAAAGAGTCCAGCGCCGCTTGCCCACCATGGCAGCAGCTCTAACTTTCTTTCTTAACTCAGGAGTGACTTCCATATGGTTAATAAGTTCGGCTGCACCAAGATTTGCACCCTCGCCCGTCACCAACAAAAACTTTGATTTGCTCAAAAACTCTAAGCCACCCATGGCAACGCCGGAGTGATCTATTAAATAATAAGCGCCATCGCGCTGCCAAATGGCCACCGCCTCACGCTCTACAACGGAAATCTCCAGCATATTGGGAAATTTGCGCTGCACCGTAGCCGAAGCCACCCAATCCATGCCTTCCAACATGCGCCGCGCCTGACCTGCATCAAAACCCAGCAAACTGCCACCTGGCCTCACATTGAGCGCACGCATCAGCAATTCAGGATCGTGATGGGCAAGACCGCTGACACGAATATCATCAGCAGCAAGACCCACTAAACTTGCGAGCTTATCAGGAATGCGCGCCCAAGGGCTGCCTTCGTAATCAAGCTGCCCCCCTAATGTCAGACCATGCGCAATCGTGACACCCAAAAATGCCACAGCAGAACTGCGAACCAAAAAACGCATTTTGCGTGATTGCAATTTTTGGAAAATATGGAGGAACGATATCATCTGTTCAGCGAAGCGTCATTGACCATCCAGGTCACCAAATCTTCAAAACTATGGCCCGCATGCTTGGCCATTTCTGGCACCAGAGATGTGCCTGTCATGCCGGGCTGCGTGTTGATCTCAAGTAAAATGAGTTCACCTTTTTCAGCGGCCGTATCGTCATATCGGAAATCGCAACGCGTAATGCCACGGCACCCTAACGCATGATGAGCCATCAAAGAATAACGCTGGCATTTACGATAAATCTCATTGGGAATTTCAGCGGGCAAAATATGTAGTGAACCGCCTTGGGCATATTTGGCTTGATAATCATAAAAACCAGTGTTGGGCACAATATCAATAACACCCAAAGCCACATCGCCCATCACAGCGCAGGTGAGTTCTTTGCCGGGTATAAAGCGCTCCACCATAACCTTATCGCCAAATATGGCACGCTCTTCCAAAAGTGATGCAACCGGACCATTGCTGGTACGATCAACAATGTGAACACCAAAACTTGAACCTTCAGCAACAGGTTTAATCACATATGGCAATGCCATGGGGTGCGAAGCAGCAGCGATTTCAATATCGACTAACTTACTTTCAGCAACCGGAATGCCCGCATCCTTGAATATGATTTTAGATATTTCTTTGTTCATCGCAATGGAAGAAGCCAACACACCAGAATGCGTGTAGGGAATTCCGATCGTTTCAAACAGCGCCGATGACGTGCCATCTTCGCCCCATTTTCCATGCAGTGCATTGAAAATGACGTTGGGCACCATATCCAACAAAACCGAATGAATGGTCTCGCGTTTCACATCAACCATGATAGCATTAAAACCTGCCCGCCTGAGGGCCCCAAAACACGCCTCTCCAGATGCCAGCGACACATTGCGCTCCGCCGACCAACCACCCATCAATACAGCAACTGTGGTTTCATCCGGCCTTAATTTTTCCGCGCTCAATTTGCGTTCTCCATTGCAATGCCAATGCGCTTGATTTCCCAATCCAGTTCAATGCCTGAAGTGGCTAAAACGCGCGCGCGCACTGTTTCTCCAAGCTCTTCAATTTGAGCAGCAGTGGCGCCACCTTCATTGATCAGAAAATTACAATGCATGTCAGACACTTTTGCTGGCCCCACATTGAAGCCGCGCATTCCGGCCTTATCAATAAGCTGCCAAGATTTTTCACCGGGGGGATTTTTAAACGTTGATCCTCCTGTGCGGCTTTTGATCGGTTGCGCATTCACGCGGTGTTCAACATGAGAATCCATCTGCGCTTTAATAGCCGCAACATCACCCGCCTTGCCTTGGAATAGGGCCTCGGTGAAAATCAATTCATCGGAAGCGCCGCAATGGCGATAAGTGTATTTCATGTCGGCGTGCTGAAGCACTTTGATATTCCCTTCGCGGTCAACAGCGCGGGCTTCCACCAGCACGTCCGTTGTCTCGCCCCCATGTGCCCCGCCATTCATGCGCAGTGCACCGCCTATGGTGCCCGGAATACCTATAAGAAAGGTTAATGAATCGATACTATGCTCAAGCGCAAACTGCGCCACACGCATATCTAACGCCGCTGTGCCACTGCGAATTTGGTTTGGCC
>JAYUPT010000024.1:0-14944 GCA_043759965.1 Aestuariivirga sp.
CTGCCTGGCCCTAAATAATCATTCGGATTATTAATAGCACTGAGAACTTTGCCGCCACGCACCAAAGCCGCCGTTTGCAAATAATCGCCAGACAAGCGCAAACGCACAACGCTGAGCAGGTTTTCCGCCTCTTCAGCAAAGCCACGTTTGGCCAAAGCTTTGATCACATCCACAACAGTAATGCCTTGGGCTTTTATCTTCTCACTCATCACCGAAGTTTCACGAGGGGAGAAGCTGCGCGTATCATCAGAGCCAGATGCCACCACCACACTTTGCTTCATACCAGGCGTGGGCGTGGCCAAGCCCAATTCTTCCAGCACTGAAGATAGTGCCTCAACAGCACGCGCGCGTAAATCTAATGCGGTTTCCTCACTGATGGGCGTCAACCCTCCATCAGCTTCAAAGTCGCGCTGCAACACCAAATAGTCTTCCATCTCCTCGCCATTAAAAAGCGAAGGATTAAACGAATTGTCATATTTCAAAATCGAACCAAAGCCCGAACAAATGAGATCAGAGCCACCTACAAGATAAGGCCAAATTTTTGCGCCCAAGCGAATTTCCGATTCCGTTGTGCGGGCGTCATTGCCTGAAGCACATTCCAAATCCAGCCACACGGCAATCAAATTTTCTGCCATCAATTCACGCACACCACCAGGAACGGTGGATGTGACAGGTGCGCCATCAATGCCACCATTCTGCGTGCCTTGCACACCCATGGCCCGCTGCAAACATAAGCATCGCGCCTCAAGATAAAGCAGCGACTTTGACTCATGAAACCCCATCAACAACTCTGATCCTGCACCAGACGTGCAACGCATTTTAATACCGCGAGACGCATAGGCCGCCGCAAGAAAGCCTTTCGACCATGGCGTGTCATCACCATCAATAAAGGTTTTCTCAGTGCCATAAACTGATACCGTTTCAGCATAGGATGAAAACCCCGCCATGCCGATGAGCAACTCTTCAGCCTCTTCGCTCGAACATTGAAACAAAGTGCCCCAGCGCCCAACGGCACCCCCGACCGCACAGGCCAAAGCATTAGACCACGCATTGCGTGAAACCCGCATGGTGGTTTCAATTTCATCAAAGCCAAACCCCACAGCCGTTGCCGCATCAGCAGCGAGCTGCAATGGATCATCCTTGGCATTTGTCACATGCGCCTGATTGCCCGGAACTTTGCGTGCTCGCATTTTTTGATATGCAAATGCAATCTCTAGCGCGTTGAGTTGCCCCACGGTTTCAGCAAGCTTGGCAGGTGTTAACCCCCGCGCCAATCGCACAAGCTCTTCACGCGGCACATGCATATCAACCAACATGCGCGCCAATGTGCTGCTGGGAATGGCCATCGCCTCAGGTGCTACATCAGGGTCAATGTGGTGGCGCGCAATGAACAGGTCGATCATATCGAACTCATGTTCCAATACACCATCAAGGCTAATCACATGCGATGCAGTGATGCCAATGCCGGGCTTTGGGTCAGCCGGACTGGTAAACGCGGCAAAACCATTTTTGGCGTCTTCGACTGCAAATTTATCCAGCCGCAACGGCCGCTCATCCCAATCAGAAAAACGCTTCCAGCGATTTGGTGTCGTATTCATGGACAAGGACCAGCCTTTTGCAATTTATTAATACTGTCACGAGGCAAGCCCAGCCGCAACCACTCAAATTTTAGGGGTGCAGGCAACGCTAAATTTACTGTGCCACAGAAAACTCCAAAGCTATCCGTCCAAATATTCCAAAATACGTCTAAAATTAAATCTGTTCTGCAAAGTAAAGTTGTTATGCAAATGGTGGAACTGAAATGAACAAGCGTATTGCCGATGGTGAAGTTGTAAAACGCCTTCTAAAAGGTGTTGATGGCTTGGTGCTTTGCCTTATCGCCATGTATGCAACATTCAACAATCTCACTCATTTTGATTTATCAATTCCGGCCATCACAGGTTTTTACGCACTCACCATTGCGTTTTCATGTTTGCTCCTGCTACGAAGCTTTGGACTATATGAAGGCCGCAACCTCAGCATTCCATTGCGGTCTTTTGGTTTTACATTCGGAGTGACCAGTGTTGTGGGTTGCTTCTATTATCTCGCATCAAGTGTCTGCGGTTTGCCGCTCGCGCCAAATTGGCTGGGATTTTGGTTTGCACTCACCGCTGTTCATGTGCTCATTACCAGAACGGTCGTTTTATATTGGGTGCCAGCAAGGTCAACTCGTAAGTTATACCGCCAACGCATTGCCATTGTTGGCGGCGGCAAAGCGGCTGAAGACGCCATTATCACTTTGGAAAAATCATCTAAGTTGGATATTGAAATCATCGGCCTGTTCGATGATCGCTTTGACAACCGCAGCCCAGATTCAGTTCGCAAGCATAAAAAGATCGGAAAGATTTCTGCTCTCGCCGATTATGCGCGTGGCCATCAAGTAGATCTTATCATTGTGGCCATTCCCATGTCGGCTGAATTGCGGCTATTGCAAATTCTAAAAAGACTTTGGGAATTGCCGGTTGATATTCGCGTCAGTGGCCAAGCTGCACAACTGAAATTGTCTCCCCGCGCTTACACTTATCTGGGTGAACTTCCGCTCCTCGCTGTTTTTGATAGACCCTTAAACAGTTGGAACCAGTTTCTGAAAGACACAATGGACCGCTCCATCGCTTTGTTGGCCCTCATTGTGCTTTCGCCCGTTATGCTCATTGTTGCCGCCGCCGTGCGTTATGAAAGCAAGGGCGCAGCCCTCTTCAAACAGAAGCGCTTTGGCTATAACAATGAATTGGTGGAGGTTTATAAATTTCGCTCCATGTACACTGATATGGCAGATGCTCAAGCCAACAAATTGGTGACGAAGGACGATCCGCGTGTCACCAAAGTGGGCCGCTTCATTCGCAAAACTTCGCTGGATGAATTGCCACAATTATTTAACGTGCTCACCGGCCAACTTTCATTGGTAGGCCCACGCCCACATGCCACGCAAGCTAAAGCCGCCGGCACATTGTATGATGAAGTGGTGGATGGATATTTTGCGCGTCACAAAGTGAAACCCGGCATTACTGGGTGGGCGCAAATAAAAGGTTGGCGTGGCGAGACTGATACACACGAAAAACTGGAGCAACGTTTAAAACATGATCTGGAATACATTGATCAATGGTCACTCGGATTTGATCTTTATATTTTGGTCAAAACACCGCTGGCGTTGTTGAAGAACGAAAACGCCTATTGACCCTAACATTGGTCCGCTCCTCTAAGTTGTACACACCCATTGAAACACCGGTTAATAGTGTTAAGAACTTGCGTCTGCCGTGGGGCAGTACGAATCAACTGGGAGGCATATAAAATGCAAGATATTATTATTCAACTGGTGCTTGGTGCTATTGGTGGTAACGGCGCAGGCGCTATTCTCAAAAACCATAGCTTGGGCACACTCGGCAACACCATTGCAGGTGTTGTTGGCGGTGGTCTCGGCGGTCAAATTCTTGGTAGCTTGATGAACAGCCCAGTAGCTGCAGATGCAATGGCAACTGGCGGCAACATGATAGCTAACATTGCTGGCGGTGGCATCGGTGGTGCAGTGCTCATGATCGTCGTAAGCGTGCTCAAGGGCATGATGAACAAGCAAGCCTAATTTATTTTTGCATTGAATTTGAAGGGCACCAGCAATGGTGCCTTTTTATTTGCGCTCAGTGTGTGATTGATCGGCACTGAACACCTTGGCAATAGAATTTAATATTTTGCATCAGGCGCACCTGCAAAAGCATCAACAGGGCTAGAGCCTTCAAAAGGTTTTTCGCCCATAATTCGCTCCACGGCTGCAACCTGTGCTGCAACCGTTGTCGAATAGGCATTCACATAAGTGGGCACGCGTGGCATGTCGCGCAAATAATAAGCATGACCGAAAGACACAACCAATGTTGGCACATCATGCCAATAGCGCGCCATTCCAGTATCTAAGCCTTGGTGTTCGACCAGCCAATCAACATGAATATGCGAGAGACCCAAAGAAGATTCGACGGCAAAAACATAAATCAGCAAATCGCAAGTTTCTGGTGTTGGCGGGTTTTTGGGATCGAATTTAGAAAGTGCAAAACCACGACGTTCCAACTCAGAAGAAAAAGCCGCCATCGGTTTCAGTGGCATGCCCGGAAACAAGCCCGGCGCACCGCGATCCACCATCACGATGCGTTTATGTTTAGTTGGTGAAAGTGGCACTATGCTTTTAGTGTTTTTCACTAACGTAATTGATTTGCCCGCAGCCTGCTGCGCCAGCGCAAGGTGTGCTTTCGATTTCACGATCTCGCGAACGTCTGCCAGTGGCGCAATGCGCTGATCAACTGATTTTTTGTGAAGGCCCAACGCAGCCTTTAAACCGAGAATGCGCGTCACCGCATCTTCCAAGCGCTGTTCACTCAAACGCTTTTCACGCAAACCTTTGAGCATGAACTGATATTCTTTCTCTTCATCAAAACAAAAGAGAAACACATCACAGCCATTCTCAATCACTTGTGGCACATGCTCTTCGCGAGACGAAAATCCGGTAAGTCCAGCCATCGGTGTTGCATCAGAAACGATCAGACCATTGAAGCCCAATTCGCCACGCAACAAATCTAAATTTAAAATCTTGGAGGTTGAGGCAGGACGATAGCGCTCTAAACTCTCTGCTACACCTTTCAACGCAGCATAAGCGGGCAGGGCGATGTGGGCCGACATCACAGTGAACAGCCCTTGGTCAATCAGCCCCTTATAAAGGGTTCCGAAAATCTTGTGCCATTCTTCCATGTTCAATGGATTGATTGTGGTTACCAAATGTTGGTCGCGCTGGTCAAAGCCTTCTCCGGGCCAATGCTTAGCTGTCGCTGCAATACCATTGCGCTGCAACACTTCAACATGGGTTTGAGACTGGGCAGCAATCCGCGCTAAATCCGAGCCATATGAACGTGTACCGACAATGGCACTCTCAGTCACATGATTAACGTCAATAACCGGTGTGAATGACCAGTTGAACCCGAGAGCTTTTGATTCTTGGCACACTGCATCCAAAAGCCGCGCAGAAAGTTGCGTATCATTGGCCGCTGCCAATGCAATCTGATTTGGAAATTGAGTCATCACAGGCGAAAGATGACCGCCTCCTTCAATGTCACCAGTTATGAATGGCGGAACTTCGCTCATTTCTAAAAACTGCCGCGTGGCATTCCACGCTGGCTCAAGCTCTGGCCCCATAAAGCGGTGTAAACCACCAGGCTTCATCTTGCCAAGCCGGTCAATGTTCGCAAGATCGTCGCCAATGGAAATATGAACAAAAAGTTGTTTAATCTTATCCTCTGTCGAAAGCCCATCGCGGGTTTTTCTCACCCATGCAATGTCTTCCGCACTCAAATTAAACGGTGCTAATGCTAGGCTTTGTTCAACACTCATCTTATGACCTCTTAAAACTCATCCAACATTGATTATCGGACGTAATACATTTTAATGACAAAAGCACTTTACATTATTTGCATCATATTTTTTTGTGGCGGCTTAGTTTACCATTTTGCGGCGCTGAAGGTTTTTAACTTTGTAGTGCCTAAAGATCAAACTTCGCAATTGCGTGCCGCAAATATCGCATATGGTGCAAGCCCCAATCAAAGGCTTGATATTTACGAACCAAAATCCAACACTGGCAATCTGCCAATTCTCATCTTTGTGCATGGTGGTTCGTGGTCTGCGGGCAATCAAACCGATTATGGATTTGTGGGCCGCACTTTTGCTGCAAAAGGCTATTTGACCTTGGTGATGAGTTATCGCGGATTGCCCGAAAGTGCCTATCCCGATTTCATTGAGGACGTTGCCGAAGCAGTAAAATGGGCCATTCTAAATTCAGCCGCTTATGGTGGTGATCAGAAAATGATTTTCCTCGTGGGCCATTCGGCTGGTGCTTACAATGTGGCACAGGCAACTTTAGATCAGCGCTACTTCAAAGATGCAGGAATAGACCCGTCAGTTGTAAAAGGCGTTGCCACTTTGGCTGGGCCATTTGATTTTTTGCCGTTCGACTCTCCAGCAACTAAAGCAACGTTCGGCCATCTAAAAGATTTGGCCTCAACTCAACCCATCAACTTTGCACACGCCGATGCACCGCCGTTTTTGCTGCTTTATGGCCTGAAAGATAAAACCGTTTATCTCAAAAACAGCCGTTCATTGCTGGCCCATCTTGTAGCCGCCGGTGCCAAAGCCACTTTGATTGAATATGAAAATGTAACCCATGTGGGCATTCTGTTAAACTTGGCAACGCCCCTGCGCGGGCGTGCGCCAGTTTTGGAAGACATTGACATATTCTTCAAAGATATTTTGCAATAATGTCCCAAGCCTGATCATAATTTGAAATCACATGGGTTGGGTAGTAAGTTTCCACGGGCTGCGGCGTATAGCCAAATGTAACAGCCACCACCGGAACGCCCGCGTTCTGCGCCGTGCGAATATCAGTCTCACTATCACCGAACATAATAGTGTGGGCAACATCAACCCCTAAGCGCCTAGCCACTTCACGGTAGGGAGCAGGGTCAGGTTTCATAATCGGCAAAGTGTCGCCACCCACAACCGCGCCAAAATAATCCGCCAATTTAAGTTCAGCTAATAATTTGTGAGAGAGATGCTCAACCTTGTTTGTGCACACACCGAGTTTTAATTTTGCATCGCGGGCCTTGTGCAAAACATCCAGCAAGCCATCGAATATCACACTGTCATCGGCAATATGGTCGGAATAATAGTCCAAACATGCAGAGTGCATCATCTTGATGGTTGCTTCGTCAACCCCATCGCCAGTGGCTGCAACGCCGCGTTCGATTAAAGCCCGCACCCCATGCCCAACCATGTGCCGAACTTCAGTCATGCTCATAGCGCGCCGCCCAATGAGCGAAAGCGCATGGTTGGTGGCAGCCGTCAAATCCGGCGCCGTATCCACCAAAGTTCCATCAAGATCAAAAATAAGCGCTTCAACTGGCATTGTGTTCTCGTCATATGTGGTCTGTTTGTCGGAAGGCGTTCTCTATGCTAAAGCCCGCTCAAATTCCATCACCTTCGGAGAATAAAATGGACATCGGAAAAACTCAGGCCCTGCGCGACATCTTGAAAGATAAGTCTTTGCTCAAAGACCAATGCTATATTGATGGCAAGTGGATTTCTGGAACGGACACCATTGCCGTGACCAATCCTGTCAATGAAACCGTGGTTGGCACTGTGCCGCGTCTAGGCAAAGCCGAAGCTAAAGCCGCCATTGAAGCAGCCTCCCGCGCGCAAAAGCCATGGGCCAAGAAAACCGCCAAGGAGCGCTCGATCATCTTACGCAAATGGTTCAACCTGATGATGGAAAATCAGGAAGACCTAGCGCAAATTATGACAGCCGAACAGGGCAAGCCCTTGGCCGAGAGCCGTGGTGAAGTGGCATATGGTGCAAGCTTCATCGAATTTTTTGCGGAAGAAGCCAAACGTGTTTACGGCGAAACTATTCCGGTTCCCATGGCCAATTCCCGCGCCATCGTTATAAAGCAAGCCATTGGCGTAGTGGCCGCCATCACACCATGGAATTTTCCCAATGCGATGATTACGCGCAAAGCTGGCCCCGCGCTAGCCGCTGGTTGCAGCTTTGTGGTGAAGCCCGCTGCCGAAACTCCTCTCTCAGCTTTGGCCTTGGCTGAACTTGCTGAACGCGCCGGAATTCCGGCTGGCGTATTTTCCGTGATCACTGGCAAGGCCTCGGAAATTGGCGGCGAGATGACCTCAAACCCCATTGTCAAAGCCCTCACTTTCACAGGCTCCACCGAAATTGGCCGCATGTTAATGGCGCAATGCGCACCAACCGTGAAGCGCGTTGGCCTTGAATTGGGCGGCAACGCACCGTTTATTGTTTTTGATGACGCTGATTTGGATGCGGCCGTGGCCGGAGCAATCGTTTCCAAATATCGCAACAACGGCCAAACTTGCGTGTGTGCCAATCGCTTGTTGGTGCAGGAAGGTGTTTATGATGCCTTCGCCGCTAAGTTGGCAGTTGCAGTTAGCAAACTTAAAGTGGGCAATGGCGTTTCAGAAGGGGTGACGACTGGCCCATTGATCAATGCCGCCGCTGTGAAAAAAGTTGAAGAGCATATCGCCGACGCCATTGCCAAGGGCGGCAAGATTGCCCAAGGCGGAAAATCGCTTGGCGGCAATTTCTTTGAACCAACTATTATCACCAATGTAACCACTGATATGGCTGTGGCTCGCGAAGAAACTTTCGGCCCACTCGCACCCTTGTTTAAATTCAAAACCGAAGAAGAAGCCGTGCGGATGGCCAACGATACAGAGTTTGGCCTCGCCTGCTATTTCTACACGCGTGATATTGGCCGCGTGTGGCGCGTGGCCGAAGGGCTGGAATATGGCATGGTCGGCATCAACGAAGGTATCATTTCCACCGCTGAAGTTCCTTTCGGCGGCATGAAAGAATCAGGTATCGGGCGTGAAGGTTCTTCACATGGCATGGAAGAATATGTTGAAATGAAATATATGTTGATGGGCGGATTGGGAGCATAGTTCAATTGCAGCCATTTGAATTTGTAGTTGAGGGTATACCGCGCTCAATTAACGCCAAACCCCGCGGTCTGAACCGTTGGAAGCAAACAGTCTCCGCTGCGGCCACCACAGTTTGGGGTGGGGGCACGCTATTGGATCAAACACAAATCTCTGTTGTAATTGTTTATTTTCATACAGATATAACTTCGATAGATGTTGATAATATTGCTAAACCTATTCTTGATTCACTTAAGGGGGCAGTTATTGTCGATGACTTTAGCGTTTCTCAGATTGTTTGCCGAAGAACTGAAATAAATGAAAAGCTACTGATTGACTCAATTCCGGAAGTGCTCGTGGAGCATTTTGGAATTACTTCTGATTTTTTATATATAAAATTGTCTGATGGCCCAAATCATTCGGAGTTACCATGATGAATTCTACTGAATCAAATGATATTAAAATACTCGACGAGTATAGAGCGCATTACGAAGGGCAGGGCTTGAAGTTTATTGTTACTCCCAACAAAGAGCAATTGCCCGATTTCTTGCGGGAAATAGCGCCGAGCGCGGTAGCTATAGGTGCCACCGGCGGTGTTGTTTTACAAGTTAGACATATCGGGCCTGACATTGGCGAAGTTGAAAAGTTGAAGCTTTTGGCGAGCAAAGTACGGCGCTTCAAAGATTGGAGCCTTGATGTCGTTTTAGCGAGCAACGACAAATCCTTTCTCTTACCTTCCGCAAGTCAAGTGAAGGAGGAAAGTACCGCCGTTAGGGAGGAAATAGTTAGGCATAAGAGTGGTTCGAGTACAATTGGGTCAACAACGTATTTGTTGCTTTATGCTTGGTCGCTATTTGAAGCAATTGCCAGACGCACTGTATTTGAAATTCGAACGACAAATTTGCGAGACAATTTGAGCGCCAAAATTCTAATAGAAAATCTGCTGGAAGATGATCTAATTGAAGATTTTGAAGCAAATAGGCTTGTCGAAATTATGCAGATTAGAAACTTTGCTTCACACGGCTTCAAAAATAAAGAAGTAAAAATGAATGATGTGGATTTCCTAATAGATATTATCGACAGATTGTCGACAGAGCAGGTTACGATTGCATCATGAGTGCTGAAGACCAAAAAAAGGCAGCAGCCGAACATGCCGTGAAAGTGGTGGAGAAGGATACACGCATAGGCTTGGGAACAGGCTCAACCGCCAATTACTTTATCAGGGCGGTTGCAGAAAAAGTGAAGCGCGAAAACCTGAACACAGTTTTTGTGGCATCATCAAACGCCAGTGAAAGCTTGGCCAAGAGTTTGGGCCTCCAAGTGCGCAGCATTGAAGATGTTTCAGTGTTGGATTACACTGTGGATGGTGCCGATGAAATCGATCCCAGCTTCCGCATGATCAAGGGCGGTGGCGGGGCACATTTGCGTGAAAAGATTTTAGCGTCGTCATCCAAATATATGGTCTGCATCGCCGATCAATCTAAAATGGTCAACCAGCTTGGTGCATATCCATTACCGGTGGAAATCTCACGTTTTGGGATCAATGCAACAGCTTGGAAAATTGAACGCGTGCTTGCGAAGTTGGGTTACACCAATGTAAAAATGCGCATTCGCGCTGTCGGTGACAGCGACAAGCCTTTTGTGACAGATAGTGGCAATCCCGTGCTGGATTTGAAATTGCAAAAAATCATCGACGCTGAAAGGCTGGATTCTGAATTGCAAATGTTGCCTGGCGTAGTTGAAACTGGCCTCTTCATCGGAATTTGTGGCGTGTTGATGGTGGGTATGGAAGATGGCGTGAGAGAAATTCCAAGACCATGACCTTCGACTATGATCTCTTCGTAATTGGCGCAGGCTCTGGTGGTGTTCGTGCGGGCCGCATTGCTGCAAAGCACGGTGCTAAAGTTGCGGTGGCTGAAGAGTTTCGCGTGGGTGGAACCTGCGTTATTCGTGGCTGTGTTCCGAAGAAGCTCTTGGTTTACGCCTCGCGCTTTGCTGAAGAATTTGAAGATGCTGTGGGCTTCGGCTGGACATCTGAAAAAATCTCGTTCGATTGGTCAACGCTAATCGAAAACAAAGATAAAGAAATTGATCGTCTAAATAAGGCTTATATTCGCAACCTTGAAGCAGCAGGTGCCGAGCTCATCCAAGAACGCGCCACGATCAAAGATGAGCACACAATTGAACTTGCTTCGGGCCGCACGGTCACGGCAAAATATATTCTGATCGCTACAGGGGCTGCCCCTTTTGTGCCGCGCCATTTGCCGGGGCATGAACTGGCGATCACTTCAAACGAAGCCTTTCACCTGGAGCGCTTGCCGCGCCGCATAGTGATTGTGGGTGGTGGATATATTGCCGTGGAATTTGCCGGAATTTTTGCAGGCCTCGGTGTCGAAACTATTTTAGTTCTGCGCGGAGAACAAATTCTACGCGGCTTCGATGATGATATTCGAAATCATCTGGCCGCCGAAATGAAAAAGAAGGGCATCGAAATAAAAACCAAAGCGGATGTCGCCAAGATTGAACGCTCTGGTGATGGTGTGCGCGTGACACTGGAAGATGGCTCACTGATTGGGGCAGGGCAAATTATGTTTGCCACAGGCCGCATTCCTAACACGCAAAATCTCGGCCTCGAAAATGTGGGCCTGCATGGTAATGCTCATGGTGCTGTGGCGGTGAATGAATTTTCGCAAACCGCAGTTGAAAACATTTATGCGGTGGGCGATGTGACCAACCGCGTGAACTTAACGCCTGTTGCCATCCGTGAAGGCCACGCTTTTGCTGACAATGTGTTCGGCGGCAAATCTATCACGGTAAATCACGGCCTCATTCCAACAGCGGTCTTCTCGCAGCCAGAAATAGGCGTTGTTGGCCTCACTGAGGCGCAAGCCCGCGAAGCACATTCCAAAATTGATATTTATAAAACCAGTTTCCGCGCCATGAAACACACATTGTCTGGCCGCGAAGAACGCACCTTTATGAAGCTGGTTGTGAATGCCGAAACTGATGTTGTTTTGGGCTGCCATATTTGCGGTGAGGGCTCTGGCGAAATGGCGCAGCTTCTCGGCATCGCCATCACCTGTGGCGCCACCAAAGCGCAGTTTGATGCCACCATGGCGGTGCACCCCACTGCTTCAGAAGAATTGGTGACGATGCGTGAGAAGTGGCAGGGCTAGTTTTTCTTCTCCTTCTCCCGAAAGGGGGAAGGTGGCGCACTTGCGCCGGATGGGGTGGCGATGGCCCCCGATAATTCACACCGAGCTCCCCACCCGTCTCGCTTCGCGATCCACTCTCCCCACTTCGTGAGGAGGGAGAAGAGCTTTATCCAGCCCCCATTCTATTCCACGCATCTAAACCTGCAATTTTATAAGCTTCGGCCAAGGTGGGATAATTGAACGTGTTGTTCACAAAAAAATCCACAGTGCCTTTCAAATTGATCACCGCTTGGCCAATGTGAATAAGCTCGGTTGCCCCTTCACCCACAATATGAGCACCCAGAAGCCTGCGGCTTTCCAGCGCGAAGATGAGTTTTAGAAATCCAGAATTCACCCCCATAATATGCCCGCGAGAGGTTTCACGAAACCGCGCCACGCCACATTCATAAGCCACACCAGATTCACGCACCTGTTCTTCTGATTGGCCAACAGTCGAAATTTCAGGAACAGCATAAATACCATATGGAAATGTTTCAGGCGGAGGCGGCAGTGTGATGCCGAACGCATGACAAGCAGCAACGCGGCCTTGCTCCATTGAAGTGGAAGCCAAGCTTGGAAACCCGATCACATCGCCTGCTGCGTAAATATTTGGCGCGCAAGTTTGAAATGTAAGCGGATCAACTTTAATGCGGCCCCGACCATCAACTTCAATGCCAACTGTATCAAGCCCTAAACTTCCCACATTACCACTGCGTCCTGCCGCATAAAGCAACACATCGCTGCGTAAAGCACGGCCATCGTTCAGCAGCACCTCAACACCTTTTTCTGATGTTGTAATTTCTTTCACATCGGTGCCCAAGCGAATGGTCATGCCGCGGTCGCGCATTTGGTGGATGAAATCATCCACCAATTCACGATCGACAAATTCAAGAATAGTATTGCGCGGTTCAATCAAAGTTACCGGCACATCCAAAGCGGAAAATATTGTGGCATATTCAACGCCAATAACTCCACCACCAATCACAATCAATGTGCGTGGCAAATGCTTCATATCCAAAATTTCGTCGCTGTCGAAAATGCGCTTGTTGTCGAACGGAATGCTATCAGGCCGGTGCGGGCGCGTGCCCACTGAAATTAAAGCGTTGCTAAATTCAATCTCGCTGGTTTCACCCGCTTCCGTGGTGAGCGAGGCGCGATTTGCGCCAACGAATTTAGCCAGCGCATGCATATTCTTCACTGAATTGCGCATAAACTGGTGCTGCAAAACCTCAACTTCATGGTCGAGGGTTTTATGCAAACGCGAAATCAAATCATGGGCTGTAATATCTTGCTTCACACGGTAACCGCGGCCATAAAACCCGCGCTCGCGCCAACCTGATAAATTAAGCACAGTCTCACGCAAAGTTTTAGAGGGAATGGTGCCCGTGTGAACTGAAACGCCACCCAATCTCCGGCCCTTATCCACCACCAAAACAGTTTTGCCCAATTTGGCTGATTGCACGGCAGCGCGCCTTCCCGCTGGTCCGCTGCCAATAACTAACATATCATAGTGGTTCATGGTCCGCTCCCCGATGAGGTGCCATCAAACGTCAGGAATGTGACAAGCACAAGCGGGCAACAGAATAAATTAAAGACCAGTGGGGCATGAAAGAGTTAATCCCTTCGCTCTTTATTCTGCTCTGCCTTCCTGATAGAAGCGCCGCAAATCGAAAAAGAGTTTCCATGACCGACGCACCTAAAAAGAACGACCGTTACCGCGACACTGTGTTTTTGCCTAAAACCGACTTTCCAATGAAAGCCGGATTGCCGCAAAAAGAGCCGGAGCTTTTGAAGCGCTGGGCCGACAATAAATTGTTTGACCGCCTGCGTAAAGAAAGCAAAGGCCGCAAGCAGTTCGTGCTGCATGATGGCCCTCCCTATGCCAACGGCAACATTCACATTGGCCATGCTCTCAATAAAATTCTGAAAGACTTGGTGGTGCGCTCCAAGCAGATGGCGGGGTTTGATTCCAATTATGTGCCGGGCTGGGATTGCCATGGCCTGCCGATCGAATGGAAGATCGAAGAAAAATATCGCGCTGCTGGCAAAAATAAAGACGCTATTCCGATCAATGAATTCCGCAAGGAATGCCGCGAGTTTGCACAAAGCTGGGTTGATATTCAGCGCGAAGAATTCAAGCGCCTCGGCGTGGAAGGCGATTGGGATAATCCTTATCTCACCATGAACTACAAAGCCGAAGCCATCATCGCCAAAGAGCTTTTGAAGTTCGCAGGCGATGGGCAATTGTATCGCGGCTCCAAGCCGGTGATGTGGAGCGTGGTGGAAGGCACTTCGCTGGCTGAAGCTGAAATCGAATATGAAGATATTTCGGTTGATACGATTTTTGTGAAGTTTCTGATCAACGTCGCGGGCACCGAAGGGAACAATTCACTCAGTGAGTTGCAAAAAGCTTATGTTGTCATTTGGACTACCACACCTTGGACCATCCCTGGAAACAGAGCAATTAGTTACTCGTCTAAGATCGGATATGGTTTATATCGAGTCGATAAGGCCCCCGAAGGAAGTTTCACTCGGGCAGGGGAGCAACTAGTTATTGCTGACAAACTGGCATCGTCAGTTTTCGCATCCGCAAAAATTGGAGAGGATGATTTCACTCGTTTGCGGGACATTGACGTCAAGCGTTCTATTGCTGGCTGCGATCACCCATTGTTAGGTTTGGGCTACGATTTCGTAGTTCCACTCCTCGACGGCGATCACGTCACGGATGATGCTGGCACAGGCTTCGTCCACACCGCTCCTTCGCATGGTGCAGACGACTATAATGTTTGGATAGCAAACCAAAAAACTTTGCGTGATCGTGGCATTAGCACTGACGTGCCAACACCCGTTGGCCCCGATGGCTTTTACACCGCTGATGCCCCCGGCTTTGAAGGGGCTCGCGTTATTGATCAATACGGCAAATGGAAAGATGCCAATGCTCGCGTGATCGAAGCACTTAAAGAAGCTGGCATGTTGCTGTCTTCTGCGAAGAAGACCATCAGCTATCCGCATTCTTGGCGCTCGAAGAAGCCGATTATTTTCCGCAATACGCCGCAGTGGTTCATCTCAATGGACAAAAAGGATCTGCGCAAAAAAGCGCTCGCCGCCATTGAGCAAACCAAATTCTTTCCACCCGCAGGCCAGAACCGCCTTCGTGGTATGATTACCGATCGGCCTGATTGGGTGATCTCACGCCAACGCGCTTGGGGTGTTCCCATTGCTGTGTTTGTGAACAAAGCCTC
>JAYUPT010000025.1:0-14908 GCA_043759965.1 Aestuariivirga sp.
GAAACGCGGGCGCGTTTGATCAGCCAAGACTTGCGCTGCCTGGTTTGTCAAAACCAATCCATTGATGACTCGGATGCTCCACTGGCCAAAGATTTGCGCATCATCGTTCGTGAAAGGCTAACATCTGGTGATACTGATGCGCAGGTGTTCGATTTTGTGGTTTCGCGCTATGGCAATTATGTTTTGTTGCAGCCGCCCTTTCAGCAAGACACTTATATACTTTGGGCCGCACCATTTTTGATGATGGTGTTAGCGCTAGGCATTTCATTCACCTATTTGCGCAAGCGCCCAGCACTTTCTGATGGTGTGGAAGAAGATTGAAATGATCCTTTGGTTTTTTCTCACACTCTTGTGCAGCGCTACGGCGATTGGCATCTCAATGCCATTTCTTCGTCGATTAGATACAGTGCAATCTGCAAACAACGACACAGCAATTTACGAAGATCAATTGAAAGAGGTTGAGCGCGATTTTCAGAACGGTGCCATCAATGCACCAGAGGCTGACTTGGCCAAACTTGAAATTCAACGTCGTTTAGCGTCTGCAATTAAACTGGTGGCGCAAGCGCGACCAATTTCAATTGCATGGCGCAATGCGGCACTTGCAGCAACAGCAAGTTTGGTGATTTTTGGGAGCGTGAGCCTGTACACCATCATGGGCAAGCCCAACTTGCCATCAGCAGTTTTTCAAACACGCGCTGCACCTGATGCAAGTTCTAACACTGCCCAGATTGACGCGTTGATCGCCAAATTAGTGGCGCATTTGCAAGCTAACCCAAATGATGCCGAGAGCTGGCGCATGTTGGGCTGGTCGCAGTTCAATCTGCAAAACTATCGTCAATCGGCTGATTCCTATGCCAAGGCCGCACGTCTTGATCCAACCAACATGGATTATAAATCGGCCTATGTTGAAGCCTTGGTGCAAATGGCAGATGGCGTTGTTACGCCTAAGGCGAAAACTTTAATTGCTGAAGTTTTGACAAAACAGCCAAAGGATTCACGGGCGCGTTTTTATGACGCGCTTTCGCATGAACAATCAGGCGATCAATCTGGCGCACTTGATCTGTGGCTCGCCCTTTTGACTGATACACCGCTTGGCGCTGGCTGGCGCGGCGAAGTGCAAGTGCATATCGCTGCTTTGGCAAAAGCCACAGGCCGTGATGTGGCGCAAACCATTCAAGCTCTGCCTGAAAGCGATCAGAATGCGATGATCAAAAACATGGTCGATGGACTTGCGACGAAGCTGGCCAACAATCCACATGATTTAGAAGGCTGGCTGAGGCTTTTGCGTTCTTATCAAGTGCTGGGTGAGCCTGAGAAAGCGAAGGCCGCGTTGGCAAAAGCCCTTTCGACGTTTGTGGGCGATGCCAACGGCACAGCTAAAATTAAAGCCACTGCAAATGAGCTGGGCTTAGACTGAATACACAAATTAGAGAAATGGCGGAGAGGGAGGGATTCGAACCCCCGGAGGGCTTGCACCCCCTACGGTTTTCAAGACCGTCGCGATAGACCACTCCGCCACCTCTCCGCATTGAAAAATGAGGGCTCTCAGGCGCTTCAAATAGCATTGTTTGGCGCAGAGGCAAGAGGGATTTGCAACTGAACAAAATCAAATCTAATTTTGCTTCTTCAGGTTGTTTTGGAATGAAATCCGTTCAATTGTGCTACAAATGCAACAATTTGCAATATTTTTTTGCGCGTTAACGAATTTGTAATATATTTGCCTGCCGGAGGGGAATTTCCTATAGTGTTAGTATGGGAAGATGAATTTGACCATTTTGCTGCGCTGTTCGTGACCTGTTTAGCATGGCATCTGGGGCACTTTGGGTAAGGGTTTCTGGTGACGATATTTACTAAAATGCTTAGAGGTTTGGTGCGCAAGTTTGCAGAACTTTTGGGTTTTGCGCGTTTACCGAATATTTTTCTGTTTTTCTTTTTTGTTTTGTTCCATTTGGGTGCAGGCGAAGCCTCCGCAAATGCGGTGACCCTTGATTGCACAGTTGGAACGATTTCTGACTCTCTCGTCACTGCCGCTTCAAATGGTGCAACAGTAACTGATGCGCTGACAGTCACCAACGCTTCGGTGGGAACAGCTATCCTGCTTTCTTACACGGCAACAACCGGTGGCAACAAGAGCATGCAGTCTTCATTGGTAAGCGGCACAGCAACCGGACCTGTGCCATCTGGTCCAATTTCGATCAATGGTTCCGCGGCAACAGGCTCACAAACTTGGACCCGGACAAGTGGCGCAAATCCACTCATCAACATTACACTAACTAAATCAAGCGGCGGTGCCGCAGACTCGGCAAATTGGACGGCGACCTGCACCTCACCTGGCATAACAACAAACACAACCGACAATTCCGCTACAGAGGGCGGCGACACAGGGGCTTTTACGGTTGTGCTTAATACTGCACCTTCGGCAAATGTCACTGTAACAATTGGCACCTCGCCACAATGCACTTTTGCATCCACCCCAGCCTTGCCCCTCACCTTTACCACCTCCAACTGGAGTGCAGCGCAAACTGTGACCGTGACGGCGATTGATGATGCGCTGGATGATGGCAACTTGGCTTGCTCTCCAACTGTCACGTCAACCTCAACCGATACCAATTATAACGCCACTGGCACCTCACCCACGATTACTGCTGTGGACAATGACACGGCAGGTTTGACGGTTGTTGAGAGCAGCGGCACAACATCGGTGGATGAGGCTGGTGGCGCTGGTTTGACGGACACCTTTACGGTGGTTCTGAACGCCGAGCCCACGGCCACAATCACAGTTGTAGTCGCCTCAGCCGACACGACCGAAGGCACAGTGAACACCCCGTTGACCTTTACGACAGGGAATTGGAATGTCGCTCAAACCGTAACCTTGACCCGAGTTGATGACTTTATTGTTGATGGCAATATTGGGTATAACATCACGCTCAATCCGTCCGGCGATACGGCTTATGATCTCTTGTCCAATAGCGTTGTAAGTGCAACCACAACGGATGATGACACGTCTGGTTTGACGGTTGTTGAAAGTGGCGGCACAACATCGGTGGATGAGGCTGGTGGCGCTGGTTTGACGGACACCTTTACGGTTGTTCTTAACGCCGAGCCCACGGCCACAATTACCGTTGTGGTGACTTCAGGTGACACGACCGAAGGCACAGTGAACACCCCGTTGACCTTTACGACAGGGAATTGGAATGTTGCTCAAACCGTAACCTTGACCCGAGTTGATGACTTTATCGTTGATGGCAATATTGGGTATAACATCACGCTCAATCCGTCCGGCGATACCGCTTATGATCTCTTGTCCAATAGCACTGTAAGTGCAACCACAACGGATGATGACACGTCTGGTTTGACGGTGAGCACAGCTGCGGTGACAGCGACCGAAGGTGGTGCCACTGGTTCCTTCACGGTTGTGCTTAATTCTGAACCAGCAGCCGCCGTGACAGTAACGATTGGCACGACCGCACAATGCAGCTTCTCCACGCTGGTTGACTTTACCAGCGCCAACTGGAGTACTCCGCAAACTGTGACCGTGACGGCCATTGATGATGCGCTGGATGATGGCAACTTGGCTTGCGTGCCAACTATTGAAGCAGCCTCAACCGATCCAATATACGACCCTCTGTCTGGCACGCCACCCACGATTACTGCCAATGATAATGACGGCCCGGCCGGGCCTACAGATGAGGAAATCCAGAATGCCTTTGAGAGCCAGAGCCATAATTTCATGGTGCGGCGCAATGATCTGATCACCAGCCATGAACCAACACTCTTTCGCCTCTTCCGCCGTGGTGACGAGGATGGAGAACTGGGCGGTGGGAACAATGGCTTCAATGTTGTTGGCGATAGCGGAAACATGTCTGGTGATTTTAAAATTGATGCACGGTCAATCTCTCGTGCTTTGAACGCTGCCGCAATTGGCAATGCTCACATTACGCCAACGGCCGATTTGCCAAGCCGTTCAACATTCTTGAATGCTTGGGTTGAGGGCGAATTCGGATTCTTCGAAGATAATTCCGGCCAGCAAAATCAAGCGGGCGACTTCTTCATTGGCTATGCTGGTGTTGACGCACGCCTGAACAATCGCGTGTTGCTTGGCGTGATGAGTCAAATTGATTGGATGGAAGATAGCACTTCGAACAGCACTGACAGTGTGAATGGCACGGGCTGGATGGTTGGCCCCTACCTTTCATCTGAACCAATTGACAATGTGTTTTTTGATCTTCGCGCCATGTGGGGCAGAAGCGATAATTCCGCCATTCAAGATGTTATGGGATCTGCCTTTGAAGGCAGCTTCGATACCGAAAGATGGCTGATGCAGGCACTGCTGAGTGGAAAGTATCAATCTGGCAATATCGGGATTACTCCGGAAATGTCTGTCATCTATATGAATGAAAAACAAGATGGCTACAGTGTTACGGATGGCATCAATACTGTGGCGGTCGCTGGCCAAGACGTTGAATTGGGCAGGCTTGCTGCAGGAATGAAATTTTCATACATGACCCAAATGGATGAATTTGCAATAGAACCTTTTATCGGCGGGCGCGTATTATGGGATTTCGTTAATCCCGGAATGATGAATCTCGATGGCTCAATGTCAACACGAGAAGATATTCGCGGCCAAATTAGCGCGGGCATAAATTTCAAGGGAAAGAATTCTATTCTGTCTTTTGAATCAGTCTATGACGGTTTGGGTACTGCTGGGTTAGAGGCACTATCTGGAAAGGTTTTGTATAGCCTGCAATTCTAAAGTGGCTGTTGAACCTTCCTAACCAATAAAAAACCCCGTGGGAGCGCGACTCTCCCACGGGGTTTTGTTTGCAGGCTTCTTTTTGTTATAGGCGATAGAGAATTTGGTCAGTCCAGAAGCGCTCTAAGCGGCCGAGGGCTTTGTTCAAGCGGTCAAACTCATCAGTTGTAAGGCCAACAACTTCTTCAATGGCTTGAAGTTGGCGATTATATAAAGCATCCACACGGCCACGGATTAAGTTGCCTTTGTCGGTGAGTTTAATGCGCACTGAACGCTTGTCAGAGCTTGAACGTTCATGGTTCACATAGCCCTGCTCTACCAGTTTCTTCAAATTATACGACACGTTTGAGCCTTGATAATGGCCACGCGATTTAAGCTCACCTGCGGTGAGTTCAGCATCTGAAATGTTGAACAGCAAGAGGGCTTGAACTGGGTTCACTTCTTTTTCGCCACTGCGTTCAAAATCATCTTTGATCACGTCGAGCAAACGACGGTGCAGGCGTTCAATAAGCGTCAATGATTCAAGATAACGGCTTTTAATGTCTTTGCGTTTTGGGTCCAATGGAACCAAACGCGGATCCCCCACAGCTACTAATGTATTCATGTTAGCCACCTTTGTTTTTCCTGTTTCGTGAGGTCTGCCTCTTTTGGGTCAGTTCCTCTTGATGGGATCACAATAAGGTTGCAGGGCTTAAATTCGGCTGAAGAGTTTCGGTAAATTTATTCTTATATTTTCGATTATTTGCAAACAGTTTGAACACAGTTTACGGCGAGTTTTCGCAAACAGTTAATGAATTAACTACAAGTTTTCGTGGCAGCGAGTGTTTTGGCGCGGTGCATGGCAGCTGCGGTTGAGACTTTGCCGAAAGTTTGCACTGTGCGCTGATGGGTTGCCACAACATTTT
Organism: Aestuariivirga sp.; assembly: GCA_043759965.1. Classification (GTDB taxonomy): domain Bacteria; phylum Pseudomonadota; class Alphaproteobacteria; order Rhizobiales; family Aestuariivirgaceae; genus Aestuariivirga. The sequence goes on from JAYUPT010000025.1 coordinate 5,659, forward strand.
TATATAGGGCGTTGATAGCGTGTGAACCCATGGTGCCACAGCGGCGCTGCAAATAATAATGCTGGGTTAGATTGGCGTAGCTTAAAAGTGTTGTCGGCGTTTTTTGTTTTGATTTTTTTACGGCAACACCATCTTCAATTTTCTTACGCGCGCGCTTTTCCATTGTTTGAAGTGCAGGCTCGGCGGTTACAATAATTGGTGCTGGAGCTGCTGCTTGCGCCGATGCTATTTGAGCGGCACTTAAAGTGCTGGTCACTTCTGTTCTTTCTTCCTCTGAACAATATGCGGTTTTTCCGGCTGCTTTGCCACGCGCCAATGCTGCGCTGGCATCAGCTACGGATTGTTGTTGCGCCAATGCAATTTCGGCACGAGCCACCAAATTTGAAAGAGTGCTGTGTTCAGCAGCCGTGAGAAAATTGCACTTGCGATCAATGGTCTGAGATTTTGCCAGAAGCTCGGTTGCTTGTTCGGGTGAAACAATTTCTGCATTGGCTGAGGCAATTAAAGTTCCGAGTAAAAAAGGCAAAGTGATCAATCGTGCAATGCTATGCATGTTCAAAATCCACATTATTTCAGAACTCTGGTTTTTGCGTAAATATCCCTAATTTTTATAAAATTTTAGAGAACCCATTCACAGTTTGGTTAATGAAGCGTTGTGGGTTTGCCTTTGGCGTTGGGCTTTAGTAATGAACTTTTATGATCCAAAATTCTGCACCTCAATTTCCTGCCACGCGGCTGCGGCGTAACCGTAAAAGCGCGTGGGCGCGCGCCTTGGTTTCTGAAAACACTTTGCAAGCCAGTGATTTAATCTGGCCACTGTTTGTGATTGAAGGCACAAACAAAGCTGAGCCCGTTGCTTCGATGCCTGGTGTTTCCAAGCTTTCAATTGATGTGGCTGTGGAGCGGGTTAAAGAAGCGCGAGATTTGGGCATTCCATTGGTTGCGCTGTTTCCTAACACTGCCCCGGCATTGCGAACTGAAGACGGCGCGGAAGCCTTCAACCCTGATAATTTGGTGTGCCGTGCGGTTCGCGCCATTAAAGCTGCCGTGCCAGATATTGGCATTATGTGCGATGTGGCGCTGGACCCCTACACCGCCCACGGCCATGACGGGTTGATGAGTGGCGGCGAGATTGTGAATGACCTTTCAGTGGCTGCCCTTGTGCGCCAAGCCTTGGTGCAGGTTGAGGCGGGCTGCGATGTGGTTGCCCCTTCGGATATGATGGATGGGCGGATTGGTGCAATCCGCTCTGCTTTAGAAAAAGCGGGGCGCCACAATACGCAGATTATGGCTTATAGCGCCAAATATGCGTCTGGGTTTTATGGGCCATTTCGTGAGGCTGTTGGATCATCGTCCACATTAAAAGGCGATAAGCGCAGTTACCAAATGGACCCTGCCAATAGCGATGAGGCCTTACGCGAAGTGGCTATGGATTTGGCTGAAGGTGCCGACATGGTGATGGTGAAGCCGGGCTTGCCATATTTGGATATTATTGCGCGGGTAAAAACCGAATTCAAAGTTCCCACCTTTGCTTATCAAGTGTCTGGCGAATATGCGATGCTGGTGGCTGCTATTGAGCGCGGCTGGCTGGACCCTGCGGTGGTTATTCCCGAAAGCCTGATGGCGTTTAAGCGGGCGGGTGCTGATGGTGTGCTTACTTACTTTGCAGTTGAAGTGGCGAAGAATTTGCGGCGCTGATTACTTCATCAACCGTGCGATCAAGCTTGACGTGTCCCATCTGCCACCGCCCATTTTTTGCACTTCGGAATAAAACTGATCGACCAATGCGGTAACCGGTAAGTGCGATTGGTTTTTGCGCGCTTCGGCGAGGCAGATGCCTAAATCTTTGCGCATCCAATCAGCGGCGAAACCGAAATCGAACTTTCCGGCGATCATGGTTTTGTGGCGGTTTTCCATTTGCCAAGATCCCGCTGCCCCTTTGGAAATAACATCAATCACCTGCTCCATATCAAGCCTCGCCTGCATGCCAAAATGCACGCTCTCAGCAAGGCCTTGCACCAATCCGGCAATGGCGATTTGGTTGCACATTTTGGCAAGCTGACCTGAACCCGCAGGCCCCAACAATCGGCACATGCGAGCGAAATGGGCTATCAACGGCTCGGCTTTAGCATAATCCTCGGCATCGCCACCGCACATCACGGTGAGCACGCCATTTTCTGCACCTGCTTGACCTCCAGAAACAGGGGCATCGACAAAACCAAGCCCGCGCTTCTTTGCTTCGGCGTGAAGTTCACGCGCCACATCGGCTGATGCTGTGGTGTGGTCAACAAATATGGCACCCGGCTTCATGGTGTGGAATGCGCCGTTTGCACCAATGGTCACCTCACGCAAATCATCATCATTGCCCACGCATGCAAAAACAAAATCGGCATCTTCTGCGGCGGCCATAGGTGTGGTGGCGATGGTGCCTTGATTGCTGCTCACCCATTTTTCAGCCTTGGCAGCTGTGCGGTTATAGACTGTCATGGCTAGGCCGCTTTTGCGCTGCAAGTGGCCGGCCATTGGTGAACCCATTACGCCCAAGCCCAACCACGCGGTTTTAACTGTCATCACAATCTCCATCTGTTGTTGGCACTCATAGAAGAATTTTTTTGAACACTCCAGCAGCACTTGCGCCAATGCCTACGCGGTAGGATACTGGAGTGATGGAGATTTTGATTTGACCGTTGAAGGCCGCAATTTTCCGCAGTTCTTTATCACTGCGCCAAGCCCCTGCCCTTATTTGCCTGGCAAAAAAGAGCGCAAGGTGTTTACGCATTTGGTGGGAGCTGATACGCGCCATTTAAACACGCAACTTTCGCAAGGTGGGTTCAGGCGCAGCCAGAACATTGTTTATAGGCCCGCTTGTGATGCGTGCAAAGCCTGCTCGTCGGTTCGCGTTCCGGTCAAGACTTTCGATTGGAGCAAATCATTTCGCCGTGTACTTAAACGCAACCAAGATATTGTTACCCAAGTTGTGAAGGCTAAGGCCACCAGCGAACATTATTCGCTGTTCCGGGGTTATATAGATACGCGCCATTCTGAAGGCGGCATGGCCGATATGTCTGTGTTGGATTTTGCTGCCATGGTGGATGACACAATTACGGATAGCCGCATTGTTGAGTATCGCTTTGGGCCGTCGCACCGCCAAGCTGGTGAATTGGTGTGTGCGGTTTTGATCGATGTTCTGGGCGATGGCCTATCGCTGATTTATAGTTTTTATGAGCCGAGCTATGATTATCGCAGCCTTGGAACTTTAGTGGTGCTGGATGCCATTTTGCGGGCAGACCGCCTCGATTTGCCTTATGTTTATCTAGGCTATTATGTCGAGGGATCACGCAAGATGGAATATAAGGGGCGGTTTTTGCCGCAGGAGCGGCTTTATGGTGAAGGCTGGGCGAAGGTTACTTGATCAGATTTTACAACTTTAATCTGTTTTGAACGATTAACTCTCGTTTTCAATATTCAAGAGTTCATATTGACTCCGGCGCTTGCGGCTCTATCGAATAAGATTTGGGGGATGGAGTGAAAATGAACGCTAGAGGCCTACATAATCCGCTTGGAATAGCACGGCTTATAGCCAAGCTTGAAGCGCGACTGCTGGCCATTGGCTATAGCGTTGCCGTGAGCAGCGACTTTACACTGTTAGATAAAACCAAACTTGAGTTGCGCAAATCGCGTGTTGGCCCCATGCATGACGCTGAGGTTTGTGACTTCAGCGAAGAACGCGCATTTTGGATGAGTTTGGTTGATGACAAAGGCCAAACTGTTGGCATTCAAGCTTATCGATGTGATTATATTGATACGTCACTGGCCGATTGGCTGCCCAATTATATGATCGGCGTTTATATGCGTCGCGAAGAAATTATGATGCCAAGCCACCCAAGGCCGCCGCGCGGCAGCATTTCATGGCGCCTGCGCGGGCGGCTTGTTTATGAAGGTGAATTGTGGATTGCACCTGCGGCTAAGGGCAAAAATGTTTTCGATAGTTTCGCGCGATTGGGCATGTTGCTGTGTATTTTGAAATGGAACCCGAATGCGATTTGGGGTTTGGCAAGTGAGCAAATGGCACGCCACGGCCATGTTGGGCGGATTGGTTTTTCCATTCTTGAACGCGGTTTCTTGCGTTGGCAATGGGCTTCAAAGAATGTTGATGAAGTTGAATATCTGGCCGCAATTGAAGGCTCGGCATTGGTGCAACTTGTAGAAGACATGCTTACTACAGAATTGGAATATCAACCTTTGCAACCTCACAAGCAACAGTGACTTGCGGCAAATTTCCAACCTTCAGTGAGTTTGGAAAAACCAACCGATGATAGCCAAACCAGCGAACTTCGCCACCTGGATGCACCATTGCGGCTAAGACATGATCGTAAACTGGCTTGCCCGTTTTGACTACTTCGTAATAACACTCAGAAACAATACGATCATAGCTATGTCCGCTCAGGCATGGATATGAAACAGGGGAAATTCCCCATACTTTTGCCAATGCTGAATCTGAACCAACATGTTCAACTTGGGTTAATCGACGTTCGGCATCAATTGCGCAATGAACGGCATTGTTTTCAGAAATAACGCCAGAATCCCACATGCTCTGCAGAAGAGTTGGAAGCTTTCGCCCAGCTGGATCAAATGCTTTTGTGTAAGTCCTTGCGGAAAATCGAATGTCGCTTTTCGCGATCAATTTCTCAATGCGGGAACAGGCGTCTTTAGATTCTTCAAAACTTTCTTCAAACCAACCGGAATTAAAAAAACACAAAGTGAAAGGACCCGTAAACGGGCGAATCCACTGCATTGCAAAATAAAGTGAGGTCCAATTTGCGGCAAACATAACCCAGCGGATGGTCATCCCATCTGGACCCATCTCAATTTTTACAAGTTCGTGTTTCTGCAAAAGTTGGCGATCAGTTACCTTTTCGCCAACCGGCCCGATTGGTCGAGCGACTAACTGGCCTTTGCCTATCCATAACTCTTGTATCTCTAAGCTTGCCACCGGCAAATAATCCTGTTTTGTTCAATACAAAAATTAACTAAAATTTAAAAGTAACAGCAATTAGACAATGAATAGTAAATAGCCATCAGAAGATTGAAATAATTCAGATAAGTTGAATATCTACTCCACCAATTTCTGAAATTACGAATACAGAGGGTTTTAGAGGGATTTGGCGATTTGGTAATAATAGTCTTTGATAAGGCACCCAGAATATATTGTCATCTGGCAGTCTCATCGCAGCTAAAATATGATCAAATCGCGGCTTACCTGATTTCATAACTGACGAATAGGCGTTGCTTACGGCATCACTGTATGATCCAGTAGAGCGGCATGGGAATGAAGATAAAAACGTCCCATATACTTTTCCTATAGCAGACCTTGGCCCCACAGTTTCCACATGAAATTGTTGGCTCGTATCTTCGAAAACGCATTCAACCGCAAACTCACCTGAATTGGTTTCACCGGAGATGCAGCTTTTTAGGAATGGGGAAATTGGCGCTACTTCAAGTTCAAATTCCTTAATCATGGTGCGGCAGGTAAAATGCCTATCGCCGCGCGCGATAACTTCAGTGATACGAACAACTGCAGCCTCGGCCGTTTCGTGAAATTCTTCAAACCAGCCAGACGCAAAGAACCGCAACACAAAAGGGCCAATGGCAGATTTAACCCAATCACAAACTGTGAAAAGTGCCGTCGTACTTGGTGAAAAAACCGTCCACTTGATTTCTGTGCCAAGTTCACCAGTGGTTAAACGCACATGGCCTTGGCGCAAACGCTCGCTATCATCCTTGGCTGAGGAGGTGGCCACTGCCGCATTCAGTTTGCCATACTCAACCCAATATCTGCGACTTTGAACCATAACAACTTCCAAAAATCTGCAAAACATGGCAGAGGCCAACACAGAGTTTCATGGAACATGCAAGCAACTTGTAGTTATCGTCCAGTTGTTCTTATTAAATTGCATAACAGGGGCCGAATGCAGCGCTTTGCATTTAATTCAAATCAAAACCAATCCAGCAGCACTTAAGCGAATTTATTATTCTTGGGGAAACCCTTCGGCGGCAATCTTCCGGCTTGGGCGCGTTCGCCAATCCATTCTGCTAATTCTGTCACCGTCCAATTGCGGCCAGAACTATCAAGCCAGGTGAGGCCTTCGGATAATTTGAACGCGCAAGCATCAGACAGCCCGCCATCTTTAAATTTCTGCAAGCGAACACCTTTGCCACGCGCCATTTCTGGCAGTTCTGAAGATTTGAAAATGATCAGCTTGCGGTTATCACCCACGGCGGCAATGTGATCAGCTTCGGCAGCAAAGGGCGAGCAGACCAACGCTTCTGCGGGTGCTTTTACGTTGAGCACTTGCTTGCCTTTGCGCGTGTTGGCCAAGCATTCTTCTTCATTCACAATGAAGCCATCGCCTTCGGTTGATGCGAGCAAGCGCTTGGCACCTGCTTGATACATGAACAGCGAGACGATTGAATCTGCCGCATCAATATCGGCCAGCAAACGCACAGGCTCTCCATGGCCACGGCCGCCAGGCAATTTGTTTGCATCAAGTGTGAAGAATTTTCCTGACGACGAGAACAGCATAATTTTATCAATGGTAGAAGCTTTCACCACATATTTTTCGCGGTCGCCATCTTTGTAAGTGAGTGTGGACATATCTTCCACATGGCCCTTCATGGCGCGGATCCAGCCTTTTTCGGAACACACAATGGTGACGGGTTCTTTCTCGATCATGGCTTGGTCGAGATCAACTTCGATCACGGGTGCCTCGGCAAAATCGGTTCGGCGGGCTCCGAGTTTGGTTTTCTTGGAATAGGTTTCTTTAACGATTTTAATATCGTCAGAGATTTTGTTCCATTGTTGATCATCAGAATTCAGCAACGCATTGAGAGCACCCTGCTCTCCTGTAAGCTTGTCAAACTCGGTGCGGATTTCCATTTCTTCAAGCTTGCGTAAGGCACGCAACCGCATATTGAGAATAGCTTCGGCTTGATTATCCGTAAGCTTAAAAGCCCGCATTAACGACGGCTTTGGCTCATCTTCTTCACGGATAATGCGGATCACCTCATCCAAATTTAGATAAGCAATCAAATAGCCGCCGAGAATTTCCAACCGCCTTGCAATTTCTTTAAGACGGAAATTGGATTTGCGTTGCAGCACTTCTTTGCGGTGGTCCAGCCATTCGCGCAGCACATCTCGCAGCGACATGACACGCGGAATTTTACCTTTGGAAAGCACATTCATATTGAGCGGTATGCGGGCTTCAAGTTCCGTGTTGCGGAACATTTGCTCCATCAAAACTTCAGGATCAATGTTGCGGGTTTTGGGTTCTAAAACTACCCGCACATCTTCAGCGGATTCATCGCGCACATCGCCCAGAAGTGTGAGTTTCTTATCGTTGAGCAATTCCGCCATGCGCTCAATCAGGCGGCTTTTTTGCACCAGGTATGGAATTTCGGTGATGACGATTTGCCAGCCACCACGCGCCAGTTCTTCTTTTTCCCAGCGGCAACGCACACGGAAACTTCCGCGGCCCGTTTTATAGGCTTCAATAATATCATCACGCTTATCGGTGATGATGCCACCCGTGGGGAAATCTGGGCCGAGCACAAACTGCGTTAATTTATCAACGCCAGCATTCGGAAACTTGATGAGATGCAAAGCGGCTTCGCAAAGTTCAGCTGCGTTATGCGGCGGGATGGAGGTGGCCATGCCCACGGCGATACCAGTTGAACCATTGGCCAACAGATTTGGAAATGCGCCGGGCAATACTACAGGCTCTTCCACTGTGCCATCATAATTGGGACGGAAATCGACAGTGTCGTCTTCCAAGTCTTCCAGCAACAACCGCGCCACATCGGTCATGCGGGCTTCGGTGTAGCGATAGGCGGCAGCACTATCGCCATCAATGTTACCGAAATTGCCTTGGCCATCAATTAGCGGATAACGCGCTGAGAAATCTTGCGCGAGGCGCACCAGCGCATCATAAATTGATTGATCGCCATGCGGATGGAACGAGCCCATCACGTCACCCACAATCTTTGCGCATTTCTTAAATGCTGTGTTGGGATCGAGTTTCAGTATGCGCATCACATGCAGCAAGCGCCTGTGCACAGGCTTCAAGCCATCGCGCACATCCGGCAGTGCGCGGTGCATAATAGTGCTCAGTGCATAGGCCAAATACCGCTCTTCGAGGGCGGCTTGCAGTTCAATGTTTTCAGTGGCGGCGGGCGGTGGCGTTGGGGCAACAGGCTTCTTCATGATTCGTGAAGTATATCACACACGCACCACAACCACCTTGCACACGGGCTTCTTCCCCCAGATATTATCGGCCTCACGGCGCACTGCGTTACGCAGGGTTTCTGTTACAGTGTTATCATCTTTGCGGCGCGCGCGTGGCATGGAGTCGAAAGCTTTTTCTGCGGCTTCGGCTAAATCCTCGTCAAGTCCATCGGGAATGCCATCGGACAGCAGCACGATATCATCATCAAGCTCGCCTTTTTCTGTGACCACCACAGTAAGAAACACGATGCCTGCGAATGAAAGTTTGCGGCGCATTTTGGCCGGGCCATCTTCTGAATCGACAATCAGTTTGCCATCTAAATGCAATCGGCCACCGGGGGCTTCATCGATGATTTCGGTTGGGCCTGGGCAGAGCCTTGCGATTTTTAAATCTTCGAGGATCAAGGTTTCTTTAATGCCCTTAGATATTGCAAACTTAGCGTGGGCAAGAAGATGGCGTGGCTCACCATGCATGGGCACCAGCACGCGTGGGCGCACCCATTCATACATCAGCGCAAGTTCACCTTGGCGCGGGTGGCCGGAAGAATGCACCAATGCATCATCCGCCGTGAGCAGGTCAACGCCGAGCTTTGCTAGATTATTGTGAACGGCGGAGACTTCCTTTTCATTGCCAGGAATTGTGCGGGCAGAGAATATAACGAGATCGCCCTCTTCCAGCGCAATGTTCGGGTGATTGTCCTCACCAATGCGGGCGATGGCGGCGCGCGGCTCCCCTTGGCTGCCGGTGCAGAGCAACATTATTTTATCGCGCGGCAAATAGCCGAACGCGTCTTCATCCAAAAATTTTCCAGCGTCTTTAAGGTAACCACAATTGCGCGCGGCTTCGATGGTGTTGCGCATCGCCCGGCCCGCGATCACCACTTCACGGCCAGCTGACCTTGCAGCTTTTACAGCGGAAGAAATGCGCTCCACATGCGAAGCGAATGTGGTGACGGCCACGCGACCTTC
>JAYUPT010000026.1:0-5305 GCA_043759965.1 Aestuariivirga sp.
ATGCCGCGCGCTGGCGAGGGCGAAGCGACGCTGGAACAACACCGTGAAATTATCAGGGCTCTTAACAGCAAAACCCCAGACCGCGCCCGCGCCGCCATGTCGGCTCATCTTGAAGCCGCTTATGGCAACGCGGCAAAGGCCATTGATGCTGGCGAAATTGAAACTTAATATGTGAGCCTTATTCTGAGGGATGGTTCAGTTTTCAGGCGGCAAGGAAAAGGAACAACATCTCGCAATGCTTTCAATTGGCTATGGCCATGGATGCGGCGCGGTTATTCAGGCAGGCTGTGTATCGAATGGGCCCTTGAACTTGGTTATAGACATATAGACACAGCACAAGGCTAGGAGAATGAAGCGATGTGCGGCGTTGCAATTGAAAATTCAAAAATTGCGCGCAGTGAAATTTATGTCACAACAAAAGTTAAGCCACAAAACCTCGGACCAGACCTATTGATCCCCACATTGCAGGAAAGCCTTGGCAGGCTGCGAACAGATTATGTGGACATGACACTTATCCACTGGCCTTCCCCACACAATGAGTTTCCTCTCGAAAGCTACATTGAAGATTTGGCCAAAGCCAAGCACGACGGTCTGACCCGAAATATTGGTCTTTCAAACTTTACGATCGCAATGATCAATCAGGTTGAGAAAATTTAGGGGTTGGCCAGATCAACACACTTCAGGTTGAGATACATGTCTATCACAAGAATCAAAAAATCGTCGACTTATGCAGATCTAAAAATATCAAATTAGCAGCATTTTCTCCGCTGGCTCTCGGCCGCGTTGCAGATGATCCAACTCTAAAGCAAATTGGCTCATCCTATGACGCGTCAGCCAGCCAAATTGCGCTTTCTTATCTCTTGCAGTCGGGCTTTACGATAATTCCAACATCCGCAAAAAACCGCGAATGAAAGAGAATTTAGCGCCCCTCAAGTTTCAATTGACCAACCCAGATATGGAACGGATCAGCGCTTTGAATAAAGACCTTCGCTTGTTGAACCCGGCCCATGCCCCGGTATGGGATTGATTTCAACCGAGTTGGGCACGCCGCGCAGTAATGCTATAGGCGGATGGTGTCATCCCCACGGTTTTTTTAAAATGACGGGTGAATGCAGCCTGATCTGAATATCCACACTCCAATGCAACTTGACTGATCGGTGCGGCACCTGATTTTAGCAACAGACAAGCGCGCGCAATCCTCTCTTGCGAAACAATATCGCGGGCAGACCTGCCAAAGGCAGCCTTCATGCGGCGGTTGAGTTGATAGGGCGATAATCCTGCCACTTTTGCCATTGCCGTGTTACGCAACGGCGTGTCGAGCTTCTCGCGCACATAGTTAAGCACTTCGGCTAGTTTGGAAAAATCATCCGGCACTGTTCGCGGCGAATTAACGTCTCGCGACAGCCCGACAATCCCAACAATCCGCCCAAGATTATTACGCAATGGTTCTTTCCAGGTGAGGCACCATCCTTCAGTGCCGTCCGGGTATAGATGAAGTTCGAGGGCTTGTTGCACCGACCTTCCCTTGTGCAACACCGCTTGGTCTTGTTCAACATAGTGCCGCCCCAACGAAGCCGGGAAAATATCCGCCGCCGTCAGCCCGATTAGGCTTTGCTTGTCTTTCAACCCACACCGATCTGCGAGTGTGCGATTGGCAGCGATATATCGCCCTTGCTCGTCTTTGACAAAATAGACAGTGTCTGTCAGCGAGTCGAACAGCTCATCCGCGAAAAATGGAACGCCTAAACGCTGTAAAAATGCAGCTTTGTGATTTTTTTCAAATTTTCTCATTGTGCCGATTTTAAAGTCATCATTTAAAAAATCAACAAGAAGAAAATACAATTCTCAATTAGCGTGAGTGTTTAATTTCATCTTCTCAAGAGAGTAAACATATGGCACAAAATATTTTTGCTGGCACAATTCCGGCTTTAATGACACCAAGCACACCGAACAGACAGCCTGATTTTGAAGGCTTGGTTCGCACTGGTAAACGCTTGATTGATGCTGGCATGTCAGCAGTCGTCTATTGCGGGTCCATGGGGGATTGGCCTTTGCTCACCAATGAGCAACGCATGGAAGGTGTTGAGCATCTGGTGAAGGCTGGCATTCCGGTTGTTGTTGGCACCGGGGCTCAAAACACTGAACGGGCCGCGGCCATCGCAGCACATGGCAAGAAAGTTGGCGCAAAGGGGTTGATGGTCATTCCCCGGGTTCTCTCGCGCGGAACTTCAACGCCAGCCCAGCGTGCTCATTTCGAAGCCATTCTTGCTGCCGCAGATTTACCGTCTGTCATCTACAACAGCCCTTATTATGGCTATGAAACAAAGGCGGATTTATTTTTCCAATTGCGCGCAAATTTCCCACATCTTGTAGGGTTTAAGGAATTTGGGGGTGCGGCCTCCCTGCGTTATGCTGCTGAACACATTACAAGCGGCGATGCTGCTTTAACTCTTATGGTGGGCGTAGACACGCAAGTGTTTCATGGTTTCGTCAACTGCGGTGCAACAGGTGCCATCACTGGCATTGGCAATGTGTTGCCCAAGGAAATTCTGCATCTCGTTCACCTGTGCGAGGCCGCAGCTCTTGGTGATGTTGCGGCAAGATCACAGGCACTTGAGCTTGAGCGCGCCTTAAGTGTGTTATCCTCATTCGATGAAGGCGCTGACTTGGTGCTTTACTATAAGCATTTGATGGTCTGCGAAGGGCACCCGGAATACGCCCTGCACTTCAACGCCACAGACAGTTTAAGCAGCAGCCAGAAAACCTATGCTGAAAGCCAACTCAAGCTTTTCAAACACTGGTATAAAACTTGGACCAAGCAGACTTAATGTTATGCGCGTAATTGACAGCCACACCGGCGGCGAGCCAACGCGCCTTATCATTGAAGGCGGCCCAGAGCTTGGCTCTGGTTCTATGGCCGAACGGCGAAAAATTTTCGCTGAAAACTTTGATCACATGCGCCGCTTTGCCGTGAATGAGCCGCGCAGTTTTGATGCCATGGTTGGGGCTTTGTTGTGCGAACCCAGCGACAAAGGCTGTGTTGCAGGACTAATTTTTTTCAACAATGTTGGATATCTCGGCATGTGCGGTCATGGCATCATCGGAGCCGCAGTAACGCTGGCTTATATGGGGCGCATTGGTCTCGGCACCCATAAGTTTGAAACACCAGTTGGCATCGTTACGGTGAACCTGCTGGCACCCAATGTGGTTCAAATCGAAAACATTGCATCCTATCGCTATCATCACGCTGTCGCACTCGATGTGCCCGGTCTTGGCAAAATTGTTGGCGATGTGGCTTGGGGTGGAAATTGGTTTTTTCTGACCGAGAGTGTGAAAGCCGATCTGTCACTCAGTAGTGTAAACGAACTAACCCAAAAAGCTGAACTCATCCGTGCAGCCCTCATCACCGCAGGTATTTCCGGCAAAGATGGTGCAGAAATTGACCACATTGAATTTTTCGGTGCTCCCCATAACAGCACAGCCAATAGCCGCAATTTTGTGTTGTGCCCCGGCGGCCAATATGATCGTTCGCCCTGCGGCACCGGCACCAGCGCAAAACTCGCCTGCCTAGCTGCATCAGGAAAACTCGCAGAAAACACGGATTGGATTCAAGAAAGCATACTCGGCAGTACGTTCACCGGCAGTTACTACCGCGACGTAACCGGCGCAGTTATCCCCCGCATCACTGGCACAGCCTTTGTCGTGGCTGAGACAAGATTGGTGCAACAGGCAAATGATCCGTTTGCGTTTGGCATCTCGTGAAAGTTCAAATGCACAATGACTAAGGCCGTCCTCATAGGTGGAGGCATAGTCGGCCTCTGCACGGCCCTGCGGTTGGCAGAACGCCAAATGGATGTAACTGTCGTGGATAACCCGCCAATAATGGGTGCTTCTTCTTGGGGCAATATTGGCCATATCGCAACTGAACAATGCGCACCCTTGGCCTCCTGGCCCAACATTCTCTCCATACCGCGCCGTTTGTATTCTGTGGGAGGTCCGGTTGGTTTGCCCCTCAGTGCAATTTCTGCATGGCTGCCCTTTGGGTTGAGAATGATGAAAGCAGCGCGCGAAGATAAATTTGAGGCCGGCATGCAAGCCTTGACCGATCTACTGCATGATGCGCTGCCAGCTTGGAAAAGGCTTGATGCATTATGGCCAGCCCAATCCATCTTGCAGAGTGATGGGCATTTTGTGATTTGGGAGAGCAAAAAAACCGCAGCGGCAGGGCGCAAGGCGTGGGCCGCTTCCCCACTCGGTTCGGCGCGCTTTCGTGATGCCTCAGATACGGAATTAAACACACTTTCAAAAATTACACCCAAGTCTAACCTTTATGCCATCCGCTTTGAAAACACCGGAAAAATAACCGACCTCCAAACCTTGCGCTTGAATCTCATCGCAAAAATTAGTGCTTTGAATGGCGCATTTCTGAATCGCACCGTACAAAAATTAAATATTGGGTCGCGCCGCGTTGAGGTGATTCTCGACAATCGTGAGATTATCTCTCCTGATCTTGTGGTGGTTTGTGCCGGCGCAAGATCAGCAGAACTCATGGAGCCGCTCGGCCATGTTGTGCCTCTCATCGCCGAGCGCGGCTATCATGTTGAAACGACCACAGCGGAGATAACGTCAGACTCGATGCCAATGGTCTTTGAAGATCGGTCTGTTGTAATCAATGGCTTCCAACATGGTCTGCGTATTGCTGGTTTTGTTGAATTTGCAAATCTTTCAACTCCACCGGACCAACGCAAATGGCAAAGACTTGAACAACATCTTGACCAACTGGCAATTCAGCACACCGGAACACCGCGACGCTGGATGGGGGCAAGACCAACCCTACCAGATTATTTGCCCGCCATTGGCCGCAGCACCAAAGCGGGCAACCTGCTTTATGCCTTTGGCCACCAACATCTCGGCCTAACATTAGCCCCCTTGACCGCAGAGCTTATAACAACACTCGCATTTGAAGAACCAATGGACGACACCTTAAGTTCATTTTCTGTGGATCGCTTTCTTTAGAACATCAGAATTTCAATTAGAACCACACCCTCCGCCTGAACGTCATAAAGCCCTCCTGCTGCAATTATGCTATTGGAATTCCATCCATTTTTTCCGGGTAAGTCCATTGTCCCTTTAAAATGAGGCATGGAGAACAACTTGGGACAAGGCAATTTCACTTAAGACTTTAGACTGGATGTGATCAAGCAAATCACCAGATTTTGTTGGAGCTTTCCACAGGACTTCACGAACAACACTATGGCTTACTGCACACGTAGCGCACACGGCTTCTCATAACTTCTTGTTTTTA
>JAYUPT010000027.1:0-2167 GCA_043759965.1 Aestuariivirga sp.
TCGATAATCTTGGTCATGCGATCAAGCGATAAAACAATCTCTGGCCCGGTGGGAACTTGTCCACCTACCAAACCAGTGTTGCCAGATTGCGGCACCACAGCGGTGCCCGTAGAATTACACAATTCTAGAATCTTAGAAACCTCATCCGTGCAATAAGGCCGCAACACCAGCGAAGATTTCCCCGGCCAAAGATCACGCCGCTCAACCATATAGGCCTGCATATCGGCAGCATCAGTGATGGCATTTTTTGCACCGACAATAGCGATGAGTTTTTGCAAGGTGGAGTTATCGAGCATCTTACAAAATCTCCAAATCTGTCATCCCGACGAAAGTCGGGACCCCGACTTTCAACAAGCAGTGAGTGTGGGTTACTGGGTCCCGACTTTCGTCGGGATGACAAGGAGGGAGGGTCATCGTGCCGCCGCAGCCCTTTTCAACCTGTCATTGATGGCTTCACCTAAACCCACGTTGGGAATGGGAGCAACGGCTATGCGCTCAGGCTTCATCGCATCCAGCTCATGCAACATACGAAATAGGTTTGCTGCCGCTTCTACAACATCGCCAGACTTTGAAAGGTTATGCACCCCACCATTAGCACCAAAGCCCAAGTAGATTTCATCAGCCTCGGCACTCACCGCGTTCAAGCGCATTGCCGCCTGCGGTGCATAATGGCTTTCAAGCTGGCCTGGCGAATGCAAAGCACCACCAGTTTCAGCCTCCTTCAATGCAAACCCCATTGCGCTCTCAATCAGGTTTCGCGCCAAACCTCCTGGCCTCAGCAAGCGTGGGCGATCAATGAAACTCACGACCGTTGACTCAACACCCACGGCACATGGCCCACCATCCAAAATCATATCAGGCGATAATCTCGCCCGCACATGAGCAGCCGTCGTCGGGCTAATGCGGCCTGATGGATTGGCACTAGGGGCCACCACGGGCCTACCTACGGCGCGCAAGAGTTCTAAAGCGATGGGGTGCGCTGGCACGCGAAGCGCCAAGCTGGGAAGGCCCGCCGAAGCTAATAATGAAACCGGGCAATCAGCCTTTCGTGGCAGCACCAATGTTAAAGGCCCCGGCCAAAACCGCGCCGCCAATTTTAAAGCATTCGCTGAAAACTCACCCAAAGCAAAAGCCGCCTCCACATCAAGCACATGGGCAATCAGCGGGTTAAACTGCGGGCGGCCTTTGGCAGCATAAATTTTAGCAACGGCATGGTCCTGCGTGGCATCAGCACCAAGCCCGTAAACCGTCTCAGTTGGAAACGCCACAAGCCCACCCGCCAAAATCAGGCGGGCCGCAGTTGCAATGTCATTGGCACTGGTCATGTGACGGGCTATAGCATCATGGTTTAATTTGAGCTACCCAACACCCATGGCCACTTTCGTTTTTTCTCACCCTGCGTCTATGGCGCATGTCACCCCCGATGGGCACCCCGAACGCATAGACCGCATTCGCGTGGTGCATGATGTGCTGCGCTCACCTCATTTCAAATCCATCATCCATCGCGAAGCTCCCCTTGGCCGTGCTGAAGATATTATCCGCGCCCACACGGAGGAGCATTACCAGCATATTTTGGCATCCTCCCCAGAACACGGAACTGAATATCTTGATTCTGATACGGTGATGTCTGAAGGCACGCTCGCCGCAGCACTGCGCGCCGTTGGCGGGGCCAATGCCGCTGTGGACTCGGTGTTCAAACGCGAAGCCCAAAATGCCTTCCTCGCCATGCGGCCCCCCGGCCATCACGCAGAGCACAATCGCGCCATGGGTTTTTGCTTGTTTAATCAAGCCGCCATTGCAGCCCATTATGCGCGCCACACTTATGGCGCTGAGCGTGTTGCGGTGATTGATTTTGACGTGCATCACGGCAATGGCACACAAGATATTTTCTGGTCGGATGCGGATTTGTTTTATGGCTCAACCCACCAAATGCCGCTCTATCCGGGTTCCGGAGCAGCAAGTGAAACCGGCGTGGGCAATATCTTCAATGCACCTCTAAAAGCGGGCGATGATGGCAAGGCTTTCCGCATCGCCATGCAAGATAAAATTCTCACCAACCTCAATGCGTTTGAACCTGATCTCATTATTATTTCCGCTGGTTTTGATGCGCATGTTCGCGATCCTCTTGGCTCGCTTGAGCTCGTTGAAGAAGATTTTGCGTGGATTA
>JAYUPT010000028.1:0-14863 GCA_043759965.1 Aestuariivirga sp.
AAGTGGATCAAGTCGATCACATCAGAAGCCGAAGTGGGCATGATCTATGATGGCAAGGTTGTGAAGGTTGTCGATTTCGGCGCATTCATCAACTTCTTCGGCGCCAAGGACGGCCTGGTTCACGTGTCGGAGCTTGCTCCACACCGCGTCAACAAAGTGTCTGACGTTGTGAAGGAAGGCGATGCTGTGAAAGTGAAACTGTTAGGCTTCGATAATCGCGGCAAGGTGCGACTTTCGATGAAACAAGTGGATCAGGCAACGGGCGAAGATTTGAGTGCGAAGCAGGCGGCGGATGCTCCTGCTTCTGAAGAAGCTCAAGGCGAATAATAATCCGTTCACGGATGAAATTAAGGCGCGGGGCCGAAAGGCTCCGCGCCTTTTTTGTCTTCTTGCTTCTCCTTCTCCGCTTGCGGGGAAGGTGCCCACTTGGGCGGATGGGGTGGCGATGGCGGATAATCTTTCAACTCGGAGCTCCCCACCCGTCTCGCTTCGCGATCCACCCCCCCGCGTTGCGAGGAGGTAGAAAAGTAAATCAGTCGTCATCGTCAGCATATTGTGCAAAACTGCCCATACGAACCGTCTTGCCTTCAGCAGACTCACGCAAACCCTGTTCAACCATCGCCAAAGCTTCTGGGTTTTTATAGAGCCAACGTTCTCGCTCTGGAATTTCAACGAAGGGTTCCAGCACCACCCGCCCACCTTCTTCCTTGTGAACACGGAAACTCGACACGCCCTTCGCCAAAGCGCCAAGCGCGATGCGGCCTTTAGAATCTGGGCGGAGGGTGATTTCGGGGGTGTTGGCCATGACCGAAACTCCACAGGTGGGATTTGCTTAAAGTGGGATATGAGATTTAGCCCATCAAAAGTCAATGAGGTCTTAGATGCTCTCCTTCTCCGCTTGCGGGGAAGGTGGCGCTCTTGCGCCGGATGGGGTGGCGATGGCGGAAAATCTTTCAGCACTGAGATCCCCACCCGTCTCACGTACCGCGATCCACCCTCCCCGCTTCGCGAAGAGGGAGAAGAAATTGTCATTTCAAACTCAAAATGTATTCCGCAATGGCTTTAAGATCATCTTCGGGCAGTTTGGCTAAGTTGCTTTGCACGGCACCCATGCCGCCGGAGCTCATTTTGTCGTAGCCTAGCATTTCGCCGTTTTGGAAGGCGAGCACCAGATCAGCGGCATCCTTGTAGCGTTTGCGTTCTACAAGGCCCCGCAGGCTTGGCACTTTGCCTTTGCCTTCTGGGTGGGGGCCGCCTTGAAACATTTTGGCGGTGTTGCTGCTCATGAATATGGTGCGTGGTGTGTGGCATTCGCTGCAATGGCCGGGGCCATTGACCAAATAGCTGCCACGGTTCCAGCTAGTAGTTTGCGTAGTGTCGGGTCGCCACTTAGTTTCATCCAGCCCCACCCATTTCCACAAGCCAAGGCCTCGGCGGATGATGGGTTGAAATGCCACTTCATGTGGCGGTGCTTGGTTTTTAACGGCTGGCAGACTTGCGAGATAGGCTTTAATATCCAGCACATCCTCCACCTTCATATGGGCATATGACGTGTAAGGAAATGCGGGAATTAAATGTTGACCATCGGGGGCCAAGCCCTTTTGCATGGCGTTGACGAAATCCACATCCGTCCATTTTCCTAACCCGGTTTCAGAATCAGATGTGAGATTTGGTGGATAGAGAATGCCAATTGGAGTTTGCAAGGGCTTGCCGCCTGCTTCACCATGACAAGAAATGCAGCCGCCGATATTATAAAGCAGATGGCCATTTTCTAAATTTGCAGTATGAACAGGAATATCAGCCGCCGTTAGCGGATGCGGTGCTGAGGCCACCCAAAAAACGCCAAGACCCAGCACTGCAAGCAGCGCCAGGCCCATTAAATTGCGTTTTGAGAATAGTCTCAAAAATTGTCCCTTATTCTGCGCTGCGGAATTTTTCGTGGCAGCCTTGGCAACCAGCACCGAAGGCTGGAAAGGCTGCCTTAAAGCTGGCTTCATCAGTTGCGGCCCAAAGCTTTTGCGCGGCAGTGTACCAAGCACCACCAGCAGCGTCAAAGCCAGCAGCATCCGTCCAGATTGCAGGGGCTGCACGGGTTTTCAAGGTTTCACCCTTTTGCGTGTCAACGCCCCACCACTTTGACCAATCAGCGCAGGCAGCACCTTCAGCATCATAAGCAACTTTGAGAGCAGCTGCATCAAAAGGCTTTTCGCCTTTCATAATTGGAACTGCCACTTTCATCACGCCAGCATGGCCTTTCATGCAGTTTTTGCGGGCGGTTATGGCATCATCAGCGGGGCCTGCAAATGCTAAGCCAACTGAAACCACAGCAGCTGCTGCGCTTATACATAATCCTATAGAGAGCTTAGAAATCATTTAGAACGTCCTCCATGACTGGCTTTGAGCTTGTGCACCTGAGTGAGTTACAGTTCAATCATATGGATTATTCCACCTTCGTCAGCAAAATTCGACTGCATAACAAAAAAGTGAAGGTTAAATCTTTGTCATGTGCAATTTTACCATGTGAATGCCGCATGAATAGCCAGTTTTGGGTGCATTCAGGTGAAAAGGCTTAGGGGTTTCTTAGGTTCAACGCTTTACAATGCTTCCAGCTAGGAATTTTAAAATGACAACAGCATCACAACCCAAACAAACCAAACGCATTAGCCCTGAACTTGCTGAAGTTCTTCACATGCTTAAAGCATTAGAAAAGCAAAATGATGCGGCGGTTCAAACGACACTTTGATTTTGACGAAAAGATTAGCTGATGAGCCAGCTATCTATTTCCAGAAGCAAAGTCTGAAGACTCGCTTGATTTACATCAGCACGGCACAGTTCCAATTTTTCAACCACGGTTGCAGCTTCGAAATTCAGCGCTAAGCCTTTTATGCTGTGGGCGCATTTGCGGAACACATCTGTGTCGCCTGCTTCATGTGCTGCACCCATTACTAAACCCAATTGGCGCATTTCTGCGCCTGCAGTGATTTGCAAGCGTCGCCAACTTCCTGCTGTTACAGCTTGACGAAGTGCGCCAAGCAAGCTTGCCGCTTGAGAATGGGCTGGCACATCATTGGCCACCATTTGCGCCAAGTTGCGATCTTTAAGGCCCATGGCTTTAGTCATGGCTTTAAAGAGCTCATTGGAATTGGCGGGCTTTGGCACCGCATTGTCAAAGGCATCGCGCCAGATTGTGGCTTCGGTTGAATCAGCGAGAAATGCTGACAACGCTAAAATTGGCGTATCATCACAATGTTTCAGTTCTGAGCGAATGGAGCGGGCGGCGGTTACACCATCCATCACCGGCATTTCAATATCGAGCAAAATCACATCATAATTTTGTTCACGGGCTTGCTGCACCGCAAGTTCGCCATCTTCCACGGCATCAACCAAAAAACCCATTTTTTTGAGCATGGCAGTGGTGACAATGCGCGAAGAGGTTTGATCTTCAGCATAGAGCACGCGGCGGGGCGTTCCATCAGCGCGTTTGAACGGCGGTTGTATCAGTTTGGTCGCGCGCGCCGTCATGTGAATGGCTTTATCCCTAAGTTGTTAGGGTCACTCTACGGGGGCAAACCTTGCTGGAAGTTTTAAGAATTAGGTAAATTCACCCCATGCTTAATGAGTGGTAATTACTTTGTGCCAAACATGCGGTCACCCGCATCGCCAAGGCCTGGAACGATATAGCCATGCTCATTTAAATGTGAATCGAGCGCTGCCGTATAAATTGGCACATCTGGGTGTTCTTGATGAAATCTGGTGATGCCTTCGGGTGCTGCGAGCAATGTGACCAAGCGAATATCTTTTGCTCCCTTTTCTTTCAAGCGGCGAACGGCTGCGGCCACTGAATTTCCGGTAGCCAACATCGGGTCCACCACAATGGTGCGGCGTTCAGAAATATCGACTGGAACTTTCATATAATATTCTACTGGCTGCAAAGTTACCGGATCACGGTATAATCCAATATGGCCAACGCGCGCTGATGGAATCAAATCCAACATGCCTTCAAGCAGGCCATTGCCAGCGCGCAGCACGGAAACAATGACCAGCTTTTTGCCTTTGATGATTGGCGCTTCCATCGGGCCGACTGGGGTTTCGATGTGCTGTGTGGTCATCGGCAAATCCCGCGAAACTTCATACCCAAGCAGCAGGCTTATTTCGCGCAGGAGTTGGCGAAACACTGTGGTTGGTGTGTTCTTATCGCGCATCAAAGTGAGTTTATGGAGAACCAGCGGATGATTGACGATGGTAAAATTTTTAGGTGCGATGAATTTTGGCTGAGTGGTCATAGAAAAAATCCTCTGGAACATTTTTGTTTTTCCGCGTTTCAGAGGCAGAACACAAGGCACGAGTGGCATTCTATCCACATGAAGAAATAGCTCTTGAAGTAATGTGCGTTCGGCCCTACATTAAGTAACAATTAAAGTTACAAAAAAGAGACCATGACACAGCAAACTTATATCGTGCCCAAGGGCACCCACATTGGCCACGTTCATCTCAAGGTGGCCGATATTCCGCGCGCACTTGGCTTTTATTGCGGGGTTTTGGGCTTTGAGCTGCAGCAAATGTATGGCGATCAGGCCGCCTTCATTTCTGCGGGCGGTTATCACCACCACATTGGCCTTAACACCTGGGAGAGCAAGGGCGGCCAACCGCCAGCACCAGGCACCACCGGGCTTTATCACACAGCGATATTATATCCGACTATTGTTGATCTCGCTAACGCGTTCAAAAGTGTGACTAACGCTGGGCTTCAGTTAGATGGTGCAGCGGATCACGGTGTTTCAGTTGCGCTCTATCTGCGCGATCCAGACCAAAATGGCGTGGAACTTTATTGGGACAAACCCGAAGAGCAATGGCCGCGTGGGCCTGATAGTAAATTGGCCATGGTGAATGCCCGGGTTGATCTGAGCGCCCTCATTCAACAGGCCACGATTTAGGATTTACTCATCCTGAAGCCACAGTGTTGCCTTGCGCCATGGCGATTTTTTCCATTGCCTCATCTGCTGACATGGGTTTTCCAAAATAGTAGCCTTGCATAAAGTTACAGCCAATCTCGGCTATGGCCTTGGCTTGCTCTTTTGTTTCAACACCTTCGGCAATACATGGCACATCCAGATTGCGGCACATATCCACCACAGTCCGAACGATGTTCTTTGCTTTTTCGCTAAATTGAATTTCTGCAATGAAGCCACTGTCAATTTTAATTTTATCGAGCGGCAGGCGGTGCACATAACCCAAGCTGGAATAGCCTGTACCAAAATCATCGAGTGCTATGGCGGCACCGAGATTCTTAAACAACGTTAGCGTTCTCATCGCTTTGTCAAAATCTGCCATAACCGCCGTTTCGGTCACTTCAAACACGATGCGCTTGGGTGAAATTTTACTTATTCGAATGGCGGTTACAATTTGCAGCGCGGTTTCAGAAGATGCTAAATTGCGTGCCGACAGATTGAAAGACGCTGTGAGATGCTTTGGCCATTCTGATAAATGTGACAAGAATTTTTTAAACAAAACCAGAGTCAATTTATCTATGAGGTTTGAACGCTCTGCAATCACAATGAATGTGGAAGGTGGCACGCACCCAACGATGGGGCTGTGCCAGCGCGCCAGAGCTTCAAACGAAACAATTTTATCACTTGAAACATCGATGATCGGTTGAAATTCGAGCGACAGTTCTTTTTCAAGATCGGCATTACGCAAGGCTAGGTTAATCTGGTGGGTTGATCGCAATTGCTCATGATGTTGGGCTGTGAACTGAATTGTGCCGCCAGCGCCTTCGGACTTTGCCTGATAGAGCGCATAATCGGCATATTCGAGAAGCTTTGAGGGCGTCTGGCCATTGTCGGGAAACTTGGCAATGCCGCAGGAAGATGACACATCTGCCGTGAAATCACCCAACACATATTGCAGGCCCAGCACCTCGCAAAGCGCCCGACCAAACACTAAAGGTGTTTTATCATTGGTGTCGCACTGCAAAATAAATCCAAATTCATCACCGCCCAAACGCGCAATAAATGCCGGCCAGTGTTGCAAAGTTTGCATCCGCTGGCTGGCTTCAACCAACAAGGCATCGCCTACGCTATGGCCATAAAGATCGTTGACGACTTTAAACCCGTCTAAATCAACCAAGCCAATTGCAAGTGCTTTACCATCACGTTTGGCAGTGGCAATGGAAGTTTCCAGCTCAGCAAAAAATCTACGGCGGTTGGGCATTCCCGTGAGGCTATCGAGATTGGCGAACTTATGGTTTTCATCGCTCAAGCGCACAGTTTCAGCATAGGTTTTCTCTAAGCTTAACTGCTGATCGACCAGAGTGTTGAATTCACCAAAGTGAATGGACAGCGTATAAATCATGGCGCTTGAGACGAGCACCATGTTTATTGCAATAGAAACCATAACCGTGCTGCCCTGCGATGCAAAGTGAATGCCAAAGGGCACGACAGTGACCACGGCCAAGGCCAGTGCTGCTGCGCGCAGGTGCGTTAAACAAAATATGCAGGCGATGGTGGTGATGGACATGAAGAACGCGACATGAGTTTTTTCTTCAATTCCACCATAGGGGAAAAGGCAAATGCCCCAAATCGACATGAGCAAGCCAAATGCCGCTGCCAGAAAAACTGTCGAGCGCAGTTTTGCTGCTGCCCTTTCGGCGATGATCGTTGCCCGGCGCATTTTCCACCAGCCAACCAAGCGCACCATACACATACAGGCAAATAGGCCAGGCGAGATGACTGTTAGAAATAATGGAGCGAGCTTAAAGTGAGTGTATGCCACAAAAGTTATGTTGATGAGGAGTAGAAAATAAAGCAGCGGTATTTGCTTTGAGAGGGCGCGAAGCTGCGACAGTGCCAGTTCGGGTTTGTCCGTTGGCACTAAAAAGAGTGATTTTATTTTTTCAACCGCTTGCAACCTGTTTCCCCCCAGCTTGATATTATCTGTGAAGGAAACGCTTTAATTGAGCCTTTCTTTACGCCTATATGTGTGAGGTAGTTAATATGTTGGTTAACGCAAAGTTTCGAGAACCAACGGCAGCGCTGCTGATAAAAGTGCTAAATCTTTCTCAGTGCCACAAGAGACGCGGATGCAACGGTTTAGTGGGGCCACACCCGGCATACGGATGAAGATGCCATGCTTCAACAGGCCCTCAACAATTAATTTTGCAAATGCGCCATCACGCCCACAATCAATTGTCACGAAATTAGTGGCTGAAGGTAGCGGCTTCAATCCGTTAGCCGTGGCAATTTCGGCAATGCGGATTCTGGCTGCTTTAACTTCACGAACCACATGGTTCATCCAGTCTTGATCTTGCAAGGCAGTAAGGGCTGCCACTTGCGAAAGTCTGGTGACGCCAAAATGATTGCGTACTTTTTCAAAGCCGGCAATCACGTGCGAGTGGCCAATGGCATAACCAACGCGTAGTCCGGCAAGACCGTAAGCTTTTGAGAAGGTGCGGAAACGCAAAATGTTTTTGCGTGTCACATCAAGCGGTGGCACGGTGCCTTCGGGAGCAAACTCGCTATAGGCTTCATCAAGGGTGAGCAGAGTTTCTGCCGGAATTTCATTCATTAGGTTTTGCACATCCGCAGCTGGCCACCACGTTCCCATGGGGTTATCAGGGTTCACCACATTCAAAATCTTGGGGCGCTCAGACTTTGCTAATTTAAGTAAGCTTGGCAAATCTTCATGGTCATCATCATAAGGCAAAGTAATCAAATTTCCGCCGAAGCTTTTTACATGGGCGCTGAAGGTGGGATAGGCGCCGAACGAATTTATAACCTTATTACCCGGCGCCACAAACATGCGAACCGCTAGACCATGCAGCCCATCAATGCCTTCACCAAGCACAATGTTTTCAGCGCCCACACCTAAGTGCTGTGCCACTGCGTGTTTCAAATCATAGGTTTCAGGATCACCATAAGCCCAGCTATTTTGCGCGTGAGCTTGCAACGCGGCGATCACCTTTGGCGATGGGCCAAACACATTCTCATTGGCCCCCATGCGCGCCTTGATGGGTTGACCGGAACGGCGAGCAAGCGCTTCTGGCCCCACAAACGGGATGGTGACAGGGAGAGATTCGATAAGGGCCGTGAATTTTACCATGGGCCTTCATAGCGCAACTGTTGAAAACATGGAAATTTGAGGTGCGCCCCTCATTTGGCTTGTGCGCTGTTAAAATTTCCGTTATCCGACCCTCAACGAAATCACTTAGCCCTCAGGAGAAACTATGGCCCGCATTACCCTTCGCCAATTGCTCGATCACGCCGCTGAAAATGATTATGGCGTGCCAGCGTTCAACATCAACAATATGGAACAGGCACTGGCCATTATGTCGGCTGCGGCTTCCTCTGATGCACCAGTGATCATTCAAGCCTCGCGCGGCGCGCGCTCTTATGCCAATGACATTATGCTCCGTCACATGATGGATGCTGTGACTGAAATTTATCCAAACATTCCCGTCTGCGTTCACTTGGACCACGGCAATGAACCCGGCACCTGCATGACTGCAATTCAATCTGGCTTCACCTCGGTGATGATGGATGGCTCATTGTTGCTGGACGGCAAGACTCCAGCGGATTGGGATTACAATGTGACCGTCACCCGCGAAGTCACCCGCATGGCGCATTTGGGCGGCATTTCGGTTGAAGGTGAGCTTGGCGTTTTAGGCTCCCTCGAAACTGGCATGGGCGAAAAAGAAGATGGCCATGGTGCTGAAGGCGTTCTCTCTCATGATCAACTTCTCACCAACCCTGACGAAGCTGTGAAGTTTGTGAAAGAAACCAATGTGGACGCACTGGCCATTGCCATGGGCACATCCCACGGCGCGTATAAATTCAGCCGCAAGCCTGATGGCGCGGTGCTGGCGATGAATGTGATTGAAGAAATTCACAAGAAGTTGCCTAACACACATCTTGTAATGCACGGTTCATCATCGGTGCCTGAAGATTTGCAAGAAATCATCAACAAGTTTGGCGGCAAGATGAAGCCAACTTGGGGTGTTCCAGTTTCTGAAATCCAGCGCGGCATCAAGCATGGCGTGCGCAAAATCAACATCGACACTGACAACCGCATGGCGTTGACCGGTGCCATTCGCAAAGTGCTGTTCGAAGACCCATCTGAATTCGACCCACGCAAATATCTAAAGCCCGCCATGGAAGCCATGACCAAATTGTGCGCGCAACGATTTACTGAGTTCAACACCGCTGGGCAGGCGAGCAAGATTAAGAAAGTGCTACCGCTGAGCGAAATGGCCAAGCGCTATAGGGATGGAAGCTTGAACCAGAAGTTTGCTTGAGGGTTAGGTTTTAGAGTGAATTGAAAAAGGCTCCCAGTTGGGGGCCTTTTTTGTTTAAAGTTTAGCAAACCATTCTCGATCAACTGAAACACTTTCGACTGTTTTTACTTCCACACCTAGACCAAGTGACCTCATCAAATCGCACAGATCATTGCCATCAATTAAATCTATAGCAGGAGCTCCATCTCGAGACGCTTCTTTGCGAGCATCCGACGTAAAGTTTCCCGTTGTGATTATGAGTCCTTTGTCGGCTCGACCAACCATTGCACCGCGAAAATCTCTGACGACCGAAGATCCAACACTGCCTTTGAATCGCTTGCACTGAAAGAGAACATGGAAAGATAGTAGGTTCATTCGTAAAACACCTGTACCGTCAATCCCGCCGTCGCCTGTTTTTCCCGTAACTTCGACTCTTATGAAGCCGGACTCACGCAATAACCGTTGGCAAAGCTTTTCAAAATCTGATGGATCAACTTGTTGCATTTCTATAAGTAGTTGCTCCTTCCAGCCCATTTCAACGAACTCAACATCCGTTTCATCAGCTTCAGGAATACTGGCGATTGATTTAGGATTTTTTGATTTTTGAGTTTCTTTGGCGAGTTTAACCAACCGTCCGATGTCCTCAAGCTTCACTGCTTCTCCAAATTTCGTAATTGACCAGACGCCGCGTGCACTATTTTCAATCGAACCCGTGAACTTTAAATAGGTTCGCGCCCATGCAGCACGGTATTCGAGTTTCGTGATATTCCCAGTTTTATGTGGTTCGTTCAAAAGCGATACGGGATAATTTTCAATGACCGCAATTCTATCAACAATTTCTTCATTGGAACCTGAACCTCCAAGTTCCTTAATGGCCCGTAGAGTTGGCCACATTAGCTCGTCGAACGTTGGTATTCCTGTTTTGTTCGGCATAGTGCCCCCTGATCATTTTCTATCTGATAAAGCTTCAATCATTTTGGGCTAAATC
This sequence comes from Aestuariivirga sp., assembly GCA_043759965.1. Taxonomy (GTDB): domain Bacteria; phylum Pseudomonadota; class Alphaproteobacteria; order Rhizobiales; family Aestuariivirgaceae; genus Aestuariivirga. Next base: position 10,257 of record JAYUPT010000028.1, read on the forward strand.
ACAATCATCAAATCAAAACACGCAACTTCCAAGCTAGACCATTTCAGCGAAGGCGGGAATGACGGGTTAGGGGTGGTGAGGTTTGCGACATAAATCCCCACCGCTGTCATCCCGACGGACGTCGGGACCCAGAACAACTGGCACCGAGTTTGGGTTACTGGGTCCCGTCTTTCGACGGGATGACAGATAGTAGTGGCATCTTAAATTATCAGTATCCGTCATTCCTGCGAAAGCAGGAACCCAGCTTTCTTTGCCGCATACGAAGGTAGCTGGGTCCCTGCTTTCGCAGGGATGACGGGTAGTGGGGTGCTTTGATCTCGCTCCGCCCGCGCACTTATCTTCTAATCCAATGCACTCATCACTTTCAGTATCGTTGCAAATTCGGGGTTGCCTTCGGCGCTGAGCGCCTTGTACAGGCTTTCGCGGGAGAGGCCGGTTTTACGGGCCACTTCGATCATGCCTTTGGCGCGTGCCACGGTGCCAAGCGCATGGACAATGAGCAAAGGATTTTCGGTTTCAAAAATATCCTCGAGATACACTACTGATGGCTTCTGCACTATCAAGATAATCTGCGGCATCGAAAGGTGTTATTTTAACTGGCATGATGGTTTGCTCGAACGAAGCTGGGTTCCCGCCTTCGTGGGAATGACGATTTAGGGGTGGTGAGGTTTGTGACGTAAATCCCTACCCCTTTCATCCCGACGAAAGTCGGGACCCAGAACAACGGACACCGAGCGTGGGTTTCTGGGTCCCGTCTTTCGACGGGATGACAGATAGTAGCGGCGTCTTAAATTAACAATATCCGTCATCCCAGCTTTCGCAGGGATGACGGGCGGAGGGGTTTAAGCTTGAAGGGCGTTTTTGGTTTGAGTTGATAGAACTTACAGAACCAAATCAGGAGAGCAGCTATGAGCATCCTTTATTATTCGCGCAACCCTAATCCACGATTGGCTTTGACAGTGGCGCTGCATTTGTTAGCTCCTGTTACACTTCAATTGGCCTCGCCGTTTGCGCCGGATCAGGCTGAGAAATTTAAGGCGCTTAGCCCTTCGCAACTCATTCCCATTCTGGTTGAGGATGATAAGCCACTTTAGGAGACGGATGTGATTGCTTACTGCCCTTCCCGCATCACTGCGGTGCTAAGGGCTTGTTTATTGAGGTGATTTAACGCTATCCAATATCTTGGGCATCGGGCAAACTTTCTAAATTGGACATGTGGGCACATGGGACAAAGACTACACTTTGAGGCAATCAAACTTAACTTCACGCAAACTAAGCCCGTTGCCGCTGCACTTCAAAGATTGGGGCGCACTGAGGATGTGAAATTCTCACCCAGCGGCAAGAAACTGGCGATTGCTGATTATGGCAATAATAAATTGCTGATTATAGACCTGAGCGCCAAGTCTGCTTCAAAAAATACGACTGTTGTTGCCAGTGATTTTTTAGAGGTGACCAGCTCTGAATTGAAACTGCCGCATGGCATCTCTTGGATCAACGATTCCGCTTTATTAGTGGCCAATAGAATTGGACTTGTGTGTATCTTGCAATTGCCACAAAAAAAACCGGCCAGCAGAAGTGTTGACCTTTCTCCAATGGCAACAGTTAGCAAAGCAGAATTGCCACTCTTTAAAAACCCTGGTTCAGTTACCGTCACCGAACTCAGCAAAAATTGCTATGAAATCTTGGTGTGCAGTTTTTCTACAAACTTGGTTTCCCGCCATGTTCTCAACACGGAAAATGGATTCACATTTTCAGACCATTCCATTTTTCTAAAAAGCAATGTGATTACACCAGATGGCATTGTTCGCAGTGCTTCTGGTCGATATTTGGCGGTTAGCAACCACCGAGGACAGCATGTGAGTGTTTATGATTGCGCAATTCCACTTGATGATAAGTGCCTGCCTATTGCAACACTTTCGGGCTTGGGGTTTCCACATGGGTTGCAATTTAGCAAAGATGAGAAATTCATTTTTGTTGCAGATGCTGGCCAGCCCTTTGTGCATGTTTATTTTAATGGTGAAAAAAACTGGACTGGCGAAATTAAACCGGTTGCCGCAATCAGAATTTTGGATGATGAAGCGTTCATACGCGGGAACGTTAACGCCGCAGATGGCGGCAGCAAAGGCATTGGCTTGAGCCGAGATAACCACATTCTCGCTGTCACCTGCCAAGAAGAGCCACTGACATTTTATGATATTCGGCCATTACTCAAAATTAAAAAATTTCCAATCTTTATCAAGCCAGACTTTCCGCAGTTGCCTCCAAAACCACCAAAGGGTTTCTTGCTTCGCGCGTGGAAATTTTGCCGCCGCAAATTGAAGCAGGGATAGATCTATATGCCACCTGCGTTTCGAACACCTGCTATTGATGCTGCTCGATTGAATTTTTCAATGCCCGCCGTAGTGGCCGCTGCTCTGGAGCGACTTGGGCGCACGGAGGATTTGCATTTTTCACCGGATGGCAAGCGGTTGGCGGTTGCTGGGTATAATAATAGTCGTTTGCTTATTATCGACCTTGGTTTTGAAGTTAAATCCAAAGCCTGCTCGATGGTTGCGACCGATTTTCTTGAGGTAACCAGCGCCAGTTTGCAATTTCCGCATGGACTTTTTTGGATTAATGATGTCACAATTATTGTGGCAAATAGATTTGGTGTTCTATCTGTTTTCCAACTGCCAAAAAGAAAGCCAGCCAACCGATCACTAAATCTGGTACCCGTTACAATAATCAGCAGCGCAGAGTTTGCGGAGTTAAAAACTCCGGGTTCAGTTTCAGTTGCAGAGCTTGGCAAAAATCAATTCGAAATTTTGGTGTGCAATAATTATTCGCACATGGTTTCGCGGCATGAGCTTGATCTGCGCAAAGGTTTTTCAGTGAAGAACCACAGCATTTATCTGCAAGCAAAACTTGATGTGCCAGATAGCGTTGTGCATAGCAGCTCTGGTCGCTTTATTGGGGTTAGCAACCACAATGGCAAATGTGTTCACATCTATGAAAAAGCCAAGGCCTTTGCTGCCACATGTTTGCCCAGTGGCACTTTAGCGGGGCATGGATATCCGCATGGATTGCGCTTTAGTGAAAATGAAAAATTCGTGTTTGTTGCGGATGCGGCGCAACCTTTTGTGCATGTTTATTTTGATAAAAACAAAAAATGGCAGGGCGAACATCTACCAGTTGCAGCACTTCGCGTTGTGGATGATGCAGCTTATATTCGGGGACGGGTTAACCCTGAAGAGGGTGGCCCAAAAGGCATTGCACTGAGCCGAGACAACCGCGTGCTTGCTGTTACATGCGAGGAGGAACCTCTTTCATTCTACGATATTAGACCAATCATTGCTGCCAAAAAATTTGCACCCCTGGTGAAACCCACGTTTCCAAATGTGCTCCGTTTTAAGAAAAAACCGCGCAAAGGATTTTTTGCGCGGCTGTGGATCTATTTCAGAAAGCGGCTAAAGCTTTAGCTCAGGCTGCATCCTTGCGCTTGGGCAGCACCCAGTTCGGCCTTGCGAAGTGGCAGGTGTAGCCGCTCGGGAATTTTTCCAGGTAGTCTTGGTGCTCTGGCTCGGCCAGCCAGAAATCTCCGGCAGGTTCAACCTCAGTCACCACATTGCCGGGCCAAATGCCAGACGCTTCAACATCGGCAATGGTGTTGATTGCCTCCAAGCGTTGGGCTTCATCGGTGTAATAAATTGCAGAACGATAGCTCATTCCTTGATCATTGCCTTGGCGGTTTTTGGTGCTTGGATCGTGGATTTGGAAGAAGAACTCCAGCAGCTTGCGATAACTCATAATGGTGGGATCAAAGATCACTTCGATGCCTTCAGCATGGAGCCCATGATTTCTATAGGTCGCGTTTTTTATATCGCCGCCAGTGTAGCCCACTCGCGTTGATATAATGCCGGGCATCTTGCGGATTAAATCCTGCATGCCCCAGAAGCAGCCACCAGCCAGAATTGCCTTTTGTGTTGTCATGATAAATCCTCCACTTGATCTATATAGGAACCGTAGCCTTGAGTTTCCATTTCGTCCTTTGGCACAAAGCGCAGGCTCGCCGAGTTGATGCAGTAACGAAGTCCGCCTTTGTCGCGTGGGCCATCATTAAACACATGGCCCAAATGACTGTCCCCATGGGTGGAGCGCACTTCAATGCGCACCATGCCATGCGTTGTGTCGCGCAATTCATTTACATGCTCGTGGTCAATGGGTTTGGTGAAGCTGGGCCAGCCGCAGCCTGATTCAAATTTATCCGATGAGGCAAACAAGGGTTCGCCGGAAACGATATCGACGTAGATACCTATGTCATGATTATCAAGATATTGGCCAGTGCCCGGCCGTTCCGTGCCGCTGTTTTGGGTGACATGGAATTGCTCCGGCGTTAAGGCGGCGATAGCTTCTTTGGTCTTTTGATAGATATTCATTTTGGCTCCCATTCACACCTTACTATGAATGGGAGTTTTAATGTTGTTTTCCAAGACCTGCACACGGGTTTGTGAATACTGTTTATTTATCACGCACTACGGTTTGTTCCTGCACGCCAAGGCCATCAATGCCAATGCGCATTTTATCGCCGGGTTTTAGATATTTTGGTGGCTTCATGCCCATGCCAACAC
>JAYUPT010000029.1:0-49475 GCA_043759965.1 Aestuariivirga sp.
CTTTTGCAGCGCGGTGTTGATGCAGGGCTTTTCAGAAAAAATTTAGATGCCGTGCAAGTTACCATCACCATTGCCTCGGTTGCCTATTATTATCTCACCAACCGTTTCACTGCAGCCATTGTGTTTGAACGCGACATGATGACGGAGGCTGCCCTTAAAGCACGACTAGATTTTAACACCGACAGCATTTTACGCATCGTGTGCACGCCCGAAACCCTTCGTAAATTGGAGACCCCATGATGATTGGCACAGCATTTGTGACGGGTGCTAGGCGCGGCATTGGCAAAGCCATTGCGCTGACATTGGCCCGCGATGGTTATGATGTGGCGGTGAATGATATGGCGGCTTCGCCGGCACTTGATGAAGTGGTGACGGAGATTAAAAAAATGGGCCGGCAATGCATTGTGGTGCTTGGTGATATTTCAAAAATTGAAACGCATAAAGTGATGCTTGATCAGGCGGAAAAGCTTGGGCCCATTACCACGCTCGTAAATAATGCTGGCGTATCCGTTCTGCATCGTGGTGATATTTTAGATGTGAGTGTTGATAGCTATGATCTGTGCCAAGACGTGAACACACGCGCCACTTTCTTTTTCTGCCAAGCCTATGCAAGACGCGTGTTAGACCGCCCGCGCCCGCCTGTGCATCACAGCATCATCACCATTTCATCAGCAAATGCTGAGGCTGTTTCTATTATGCGGAGCGAGTATTGCGTTTCTAAAGCTGCGGTTTCAATGGTCACTAAACTTTATGCAGCACGGCTTTCTGATGAAGGCATTGGGGTTTATGAAATCAGGCCAGGCTTTATTGACACCGACATGGTGGCTCCCTCTAAAGCTAAATATGATAAGTTGATTGCTGAGGGCTTGACCGTGATCAAGCGCTTTGGACAACCTGATGAAGTGGCGCGCGTAGCTTCAACAATGGCGCAAGGCTTGTTGCCATATACCGTGGGCCAAGCCATTGCCGTTGATGGCGGATTGTTGAGCGTGAGGTATTGATATGAAAATTTCACTGCCAGATTCAAATGGAAAAATGTTGCCTTATAAATTGGTGGGTGAACCACTTGTAATTCGTAAGCCCAAGAAGCCCTTTAACCGCATTGCTTTTGCCGCAGCCCATGTGGTGGCGGACCCGTGGCGCGAAAATGCGATTGATTGGAAAGGTACTATCGCATATCGCCGCCATCTTTTAAATTTGGGTTTTGGCGTTGCTGAAGCGATGGACACATCACAGCGTGGTATGGGGCTTTCATGGCCTGATGCCTTAGAGCTGGTGAAACGGTCATTGGATGATGCGGGTGCTGAAAATGCCAGGAAAATTTATTCGGGGTGTGGCACTGATCACATCACTGATGCAACCTCACTGGATGATGTAGTTGCAGCGTATCTCACGCAGCTTCATGCCATTCAAAAATTGGGGGGCCGCATAATTCTCATGGCCAGCCGCGCTTTGGTGCGGGTTGCAAAAACACCTGATGACTATGTGAAAGTTTATTCACGCGTTTTGCAAGAGGCTGATCATCCTGTGGTTTTGCATTGGCTAGGCCCGATGTTTGATCCCGCCCTTCGCGGCTATTGGGGCGTGGACGAATTCATGCCTGCCATGAAAGTGGCATTGCGCGTGATCAATGAAAATGCCAGCAAGATGGACGGCATTAAAATTTCACTGCTGGATGCTGATAAAGAAATCATCATGCGCCAGCGCCTGCCAGCTTCGGTGAAAATGTACACCGGTGATGATTTCAATTATGCAGACTTGATAGCGGGGGACGCACAAGGTTACTCACATGCACTGCTCGGCATATTTGATGCTATTGCACCTGCGGCGTCAGTGGCGCTTTCGGCCTTGGCTGATGATAAGCTCGAAAAATTTCACGCGGTGCTGGCTCCCACTGTTCCGCTGTCACGCTTGATATTTCAAGCACCGACGCAGTTTTATAAAACTGGAATTGTATTTCTCGCTTGGTTGAATGGTTATCAAGATCATTTTGTGATGGTGAATGGCGCACAATCAGCGCGTTCAATCTTACATTTTTCCGAGGTGTTTCGCTTGGCTGATCAAGCGAACTTGCTGCGCAAGCCTGATCTTGCCGCAAAGCGCATGAAGCAATTACTTGCGATTTATGGTGCGTGATGCGCAATCTTGCTGGACACCCTGAACTCTGCGCCGTCAACACGGCGACGTTTGGCTTTCAAGCGCCCATTAGAGAAACGATTGATGCTATTGCGCGGGCTGGCTTTGGCGGAATTTCACCGTGGCGACGCGAAATTGAAGGGCAGGATGTGAAGGCTATTGCCCAACACATTCGCGATGCTGGACTTGAAGTAACAGGTTATTGCCGCAGCACTTATATTCCCGCACTCACGGGTGCGGAATTTGATGCTAACATCCAATCGAACTATAGGGCACTGGATGATGCCGCTGTATTGGGTGCAAATTCATTTATGATTGTCAGTGGAACATCAAAAGACCTCACAATGGCCCGCACTCAAGTGACAGACGCTGTGGGCCTGCTATGTGATTATGCCCAGCCGCTTGGGTTAAAAATTGCATTGGAACCTTTGCACCCAGTCTATGCGGTGGATCGAAGTTGCATCAATCTGCTGTCGCAGGCGCTTGATATCTGCGACGAGATCAAAGCGCCTAATCTTAGTGTTTGCGTCGATGCCTACCACACCTGGTGGGACCCGAATTTGGCGCGCGATATAGCACGGGCTGGCAGGAGGATCTCTGGTTTTCATGTGAGCGATTGGTTATCCCCCACCACCGACACGCTCAACGATCGCGGCATGATGGGTGATGGTGTGATTGATTTGAAAGCGATCCGGCAACTTGTTGAGGCAGCTGGTTTTGATGGGCTTGTGGAAGTGGAAATTTTCTCGACAGGCAATTGGTGGATAAAGCCCATAGAAGAGACACTTCAAGTTTTGAAAGAACGTTTTGCGACTTCTGTTTAGCTTGTTGGATCCCAACGCCCTTGCATCCAACTGGGATTGATGGTGCGGCCACTCGTGGTTCCTATTGCTGAGATGGAATTCATTTCATCTGAGCTCAGGTCAAAATCGAGGCTGTGTAAATTCGATTCCGCATTGGCTTTCTTGGTGGTCATTGGAATGGCGACAACACCTTGTTGGGTGATCCAACGCAGAACTATTTCGGATGACGAGCGATTATGTTTTGCTGCAATTGTTTGGATGATTTCCGGCTTCAGTGCGGCCCCGCGTGCAATCGGACTATAAGCTTCCAACACAATGCCAAGTTCGGCGGCGGCGCTTATAAGTTTTGATTGATCAATAAGCGGATGAAACTCCACTTGATTGCAGATGATTTTGCCTTGGGTGTAGGCATGGGCATGGCGCAACATTTTTGTGGAAAAATTGCTCACGCCAATGGCCTTGGTGTTGCCATTCGCAAGTTCGGCCAATAGGCGATCTAACACTGCATCCAATTCATCGTCAGCAGGTGGCCAATGGATGAGCAGAAGATCAACAGGCCCACCAAGATCGATCACGGATTTTGCAGCAGACCTAGAAAATTTTTGTTGTGACACATTGCCGGGATCTACTTTAGTGACAATAAAAAGCTCATCGCGCTTCACGCTGCAGTCTTTAATAGCACTGCCAACGCTCGCTTCATTGCCATACATTTGCGCAGTGTCTATGTGGCGATAACCCAGATCAATGGCCATGCGCACGGCGTTATAAACATCACTTCCTTGCAAAGGATAAGTGCCGAGGCCGAGTTGGGGAATGCCATTCAGTTTTTTCATTGTAGTTCCTTGTTAATGAGATCGCTGGCCTTTTCAGCGATCATAATTGTGGGAGCGTTGGTGTTTCCAGTTGTAACATTTGGCATGATTGAGGCATCACACACACGAAGACCTTCAAGCCCGCGCAATTTTAAATCAGGTGTGACTACTGCCATTTCATCGTGGCCCATGCGGCAGGTGCCTGCGGGGTGGTGATCAGTTTTTGCGTTGGCACAGGCATAGGCGAAAAGCTCCTCATCAGTTCTCTGGTTGTTGCCCGGCAACCGCTCTTGTTTCAGGAAAGGCTTTAACGCCGATTGATTCATAATCTCGCGCGCAAGGCGTAAGCCTTTGAGCGACATTTCTTTGTCGTAAGGATCGGCCCAATAATTTGGATCAATCAATGGCGCATCATTTGGATTGTTTGAGGCCAGCTTCACAGTTCCGTGTGAACGTGGCCGCAAATAGGCAGAGTTTAAAGTGGCACCGCCATTTTTCATGGTGGCCACACCCGCCTCAATGCCTGAGCCTAAACCGAAATGAAATTGAATATCGGCAGAGCGTGCATTTTCATCTGCATACCAAAAACCACCCTGACTAAAGAGGGCTGATGCCACGGGGCCTGTGCGTGTGAGCAGATATTGCAGGCCTGCAAGGGCAGCCCAATGCGGCTTGCCATATTTATCATAAGTGTGGTCGCCAGAACATTCACTGATCACAAAGAGATCAAGATGATCTTGCAGGTTTTCACCAACGCCGGGAAGATGGTGTTTGGGTTCAATCCCGACTTCACGCAGATGATCGGTTGGGCCAATGCCAGATTGCAAAAGCAATTTTGGCGAGCCTATAGCCCCTGCTGTTAACACCACTTCGCGCTCAGCGTGATAGATTTCACCTGTTAATAATTCGACACCAATGGCGCGATTGTTCTCCACCAAAATGCGGCGGGTTTGTGTGTGATATCTTATATCCAGATTCTTGCGGACCTTGGCCGGATTGAGATAGGCTGTAGCAGTGGATGAGCGACGCCCATTTTTCTGGGTGAGTTGATAATAACCCACGCCATCTTGTGAAGCGCCATTCATATCATCATTGTAAGGTATGCCAAGTTGGCCTGCGGCTTTGAAGAACGCGTCGCATATTGGCAAAGAGCTGCGGGGATAGGAAACACCAAGCGGTCCAACTTCGCCATGATAATAATCGGCACCACGTCCAAAATTTTCGACGCGTTTGAAATAAGGCAACACATCTTCATAAGACCAGCCTTCGCAGCCCTTTTGCCGCCACTCATCAAAATCCAATTTGTTGCCACGATTATAAAGCTGGGCGTTGATGGATGATCCGCCGCCGATAACTTTGGCTTGGGTGAAGCGCAGTACACGGCCAGCCAAGTGTTTTTGCGGAACAGTGGACCAGCCCCAGCTGGCAATGCCCTTGGTCATTTTGGCAAAGCCTGCTGGCCAGTGGAACAGGAAGTTGCGGTCCGTACCGCCGGCTTCAAGCAACAGAATTTTCACATCTGGCTTTTCCGAAAGCCGTGCCGCCAGCACGCAGCCAGCCGAGCCGCCGCCAACGATGATGTAATCATAAATCATCGTTGCAGCGTATCAAATATACTTGAAGAGGAAAAGAACTATTTAGTTACTTAGTGGCAGATTCCCGGCTGCACTGGAATGACGGGCGCGAGGGTTACTTATCAGTGCCTGCCCACGGCCCATGGAATGCGCCCTCTTCGCCGATGCGTTCAAAGCCATGTGCGCCAAAGAAATCGCGTTGGGCTTGAATGAGGTTGGCGGTGCCGCGTGATTGGCGATAGGTATCGAAATAATTCAGTGCGTTTGACAAGGCAGGTGCAGGTGCGCCAACCAATGCGGCTTGGGCGATGATCGTCCGTAAGGAAGCGTGGTTGTCCTTCATCATTTTCATAAAGGCTGGTGCCATGAGCAAATTGCCTTTGCCTTTTGATTTCACAAAAGCTTGGGTGATAAGCCCTAAGAACTGCGAACGGATGATGCAGCCTTCGCGCCAAATTTTTGCAATGGTGCCCAATGGCAAGTTCCATTTGAAATCGGCGGATGCTTGTTCCATCACGGCGAAGCCTTGGGCATAGGCTGCGATTTTTCCGGCATAAAGAGCAGCTTCAAGTTGCTTTAAAAATGTAGCGCGCGATTTCGGGCTAATTTTCTTGCGGCCGATTTTGTAGGCTTTTTCAGCAGCGCTGCGATCAACCTTCATTGATGATAGAACCCGCGCATCGACAGCAGCTTCGATTGTGGAAGCAGAAACGCCCATGGTTTGCGCCTCAATCACCGCCCATTTGCCGGTGCCTTTTTGTCCAGCGCGATCCAATATAATATCAACAATTGGTTTTTTAGCTTTGGCATCGATCACTGATAAAACTTCGGCGGTGATTTCGATCAAATATGAATTGAGGCGGCCTGTGTTCCATTTCTTAAATACGGCGGCGATTTCAGCTGCCTTCATGCCAAGGCCATCGCGCATCAAACCATAGATTTCAGAGATCATTTGCATATCGGCATATTCAATGCCGTTGTGAATGGTCTTTACAAAATGGCCTGCGCCATTTTCACCAAGCCAAGCCGAGCATGGTTCTTTTTTATGCTTGGCGGCAACAGCATCGAGAATTTTTTCAATACGCTTATAAGAATCTTCCTTACCACCCACCATGATGGCGGGGCCGTGGCGTGCGCCCTCCTCACCACCAGAAATGCCCATGCCGATGAACGTGATTCCAGAATCTTCCAGCTCTTTAAAGCGGCGCATCGTGTCGCGGAAATTGGCATTGCCAGAGTCGATGATAATGTCGTTCTTCGATAATTTTTCACGCAGCAACCTAATTTCGTTGTCCACGGGGTCACCCGCTTTGATCAGAATAATAATCGGGCGTGGCGGGCGGATGGCAGCAACGAGATCATCAAGATTATCACAGGGAATGATGTTCGCTGCCAGTTTGCCAGCGTTGTTAAAAAACTTATGGGTTACATCACGCGTGCGGTTATAGACAGCGACTTTGAAGCCATGCTCGGCAATGTTCAAAGCCAAGTTTGATCCCATAACGCCTAAACCAATCAAACCAATTTCCGCATCAGCCATTATTCTTACCCCTGTTTTAACAACCACTCTTTAGAACGACTTACAATTTCTGTGATGGGCAACGCAATATCCAATGTGAGCGCTTGTTCATCTGCAGTTGGCATTTCCAATGTTTTTAACTGGCTGTCCAATAGCGAGGCTGGCATGAAGTGGTCATTTCTTGCACCAATGCGGCTCTCAAGCAATTCGCGGCTGCCATGAAGATATATAAAATAAACCGAGCGCTGCGCCGCTTTAGTGATGGCTTTGCGGTAAATGCGTTTGAGTGCTGAACAAGAACCAACGCAGGCTTCGCGGCCCGCAAGGGATTGCCCCACTGCTGCCAGCCATGGCCACCGGTCATCATCTGTCAGGGGGTTTCCAGCCGACATTTTGGCGACATTAGTTGCCGGATGCAGCCTATCCCCCTCAATGAAATGTGCATTGAGTTTCTCAGCTAGTAATTCCCCCACTGTGGTCTTGCCGCAAGAGGCAACTCCCATGACGACGGCCGCACCAGTGAAGCGCTTAGAGGACACTGGTGATGCCGCCATCAACATAAAGAATGTGGCCATTGATGAATGAGGAGGCGTCTGAAGCCAAGAAGATTGCAGAGCCTGTCAATTCATCCACATTGCCCCAGCGCCCTTGTGGTGTGCGCTTTTCCAGCCAAGATGAAAACTCAGGATTATCCACCAAGGCCTGATTGAGAGGTGTTTTAAAATAGCCCGGCCCAATGGCGTTCACCTGAATGTTATGCTTGGCCCAATCAGCGCACATGCCTTTGGTGAGCATTTTTACAGCCCCTTTGGTGGCCGTGTATGGCGCAATCGATGGCCTGCCCAATTCACTTTGCACGGAGCAAATGTTTATAATTTTTCCTGCCTTGCGTTTGATCATGTGACGGGCCACAGCTTGGGCCACAAGAAAAACACTTTCGACATTGGCGCGCAACAGCTCGCGGAATTTTTCGGGTGGAAAATCTTCCAAAGGAGATCTGAATTGCATTCCGGCATTGTTGATCAGAATATCTATCGGCCCGTGTGCTTCAATTTTATCCACAGCTTCGGTGACAGAATGATGTGATGTAACATCAAACACAGCTTCACTTACTTTGTGGCCAAGCGCTTTCAATTCATTGGCGGCACTGCGCAATTTAACCGCATCGCGGCCGTTTAAAACAACCTCGGCACCAGCCTCGGCCAAGCCATTGGCGAGTGCCAATCCTATGCCTTGGCTGGAGCCAGTTATCAAAGCGCGCTTGCCGTTGAGATTAAAAAGTTTCAATGTCATTTCAGAGAGTGAAACCCTTTTCCGAGACAAGTTGCAAATGAAAAAACCTGGCGTGTTGATGATTGGCCCCTACCCCGATTGGGAGATGCCAGTTTTAGAGGCAGCTTATAATGTGCATAAGCTTTGGCAAGTGGAGGACAAGCACACCTATATCAACCGCCATGCTGAAGATATTCGCGCCATTGCAACACGCGGCGATCTTGGTGCTTCTGCTGAACTTATCGCCGCCCTGCCCCAGCTTGAACTGATTGCCTGTTTTGGTGTGGGCACCGATGCCATTAATCTGAAGGCGGCGGGTGCGCGCGGCATTAAAGTTTCTAACACTCCTGATGTTCTCACAGGTGATGTGGCGGATTTGGCGATTGGCCTTTGCATCGCAGCAGCTCGCATGATGACGCAAGGTGATGTGTTGGTGCGCGACCACAAATGGCCACAAGGCATATTGCCTTTAGCAACACGGTTTTTTGGCAAGCGCCTTGGCATTCTGGGTCTTGGTCGCATTGGCATGGCCATTGCCAAACGGGCCGTCGGTTTTGATATGGAAATTTTATATCACAATCGCAACAAGCGAGATGATGTGCCCTATCATTATTGCGAAACTGTTGAAGCCTTGGCGGCACAATCTGACTTTCTAGTGGCCGCTGTTGCCGGTGGCGCTGGTTCCAATGCTATGATCGGTTCGGCGGCTTTCATTGCACTGGGGCCGCAAGGTTATTTCATCAATGTGGCGCGCGGTACAATTGTTGATGAAGCCGCGTTGCTGCATGCGCTTGAAAATGGTGTGATCAAAGGCGCAGGGCTTGATGTGTATTTGAATGAACCCAACATTGATGCGCGCTTTATGAAACTTAAAAATGTTGTGCTGCTTTCGCATGTGGGCAGTGGCACGCTTGAAACGCGTAAGGCCATGGGCAAATTGGTGCGCGAGAATTTGGAAGCGCATTTTGCAGGGCGAGCCTTGCTCACTCCCGTGCTTTCATAAAAATGGGAATTGGAATTTAAGATGATTGAGATATTCGGATTACGGGTTGACCCCCGATTGGTCAATTTTATTTCTTACGAGGCATTGCCGGGTACTGGTGTTTCATACCAACAGTTCTGGTCTGGTTTTGCTTCGATCCTTGCTGACCTCGCTCCAAAAAATCGTGCGCTATTGAAAAGACGTGATGAATTACAAATCAAGATTGATGTTTGGAATGTGGAACATGCGCAGAAGTTTGATCGCGCAGAGTATAGAGCGTTTCTGAAGTCTATCGGCTATCTGATTAATGAGGGCCCAGATTTCGCAATCACCACAGCCAATGTTGACAAGGAGATTTCCACGCTCGCAGGCCCGCAATTGGTGGTGCCTGTTAACAATGCGCGCTTTGCACTCAACGCTGCCAATGCGCGGTGGGGTTCATTGTTTGATGCCTTGTATGTCACCGACGCGATTTCAATTGGCAGCAATGCTGGGCCTTATGATCCGGTGCATGGTGTGGCGGTTGTAACGTGGGTTGCAGATTTTTTAGATGAGGCTGTGCCGTTGCAAAATATGAAGTGGGCTTCGGTCAGCAATAGAGTCTATTTGAAATTCGTCAATGATACACAGTGGATTGGCAGCGGCGACGGCTCATACCTGTTGATCAGCAATGGAATGCACATTGAAGTTAGATTAAATTCTATGGGAATAGCAGACGTCACTCTTGAATCAGCACTCACGACTATTATGGATTGCGAAGACTCGGTTGCAGCTGTGGATGCAGAAGATAAAGTTCAAGTCTATCGCAATTGGCTGGGGCTTATGAAAGGCGATCTTACTGAGGAAATTAACAAGGATGGAAAAAGCTTCACGCGAAAACTTAATGCTGATCGTCAGTACACGGATAGAAAGGGCCGACCATTTTCATTGCATGGACGTTCAGTGATGCTGGTTCGCAATGTTGGGCACTTGATGACAAATCCTGCGATCACGCTCGCGGATAGCCACGAAGTTCCAGAAGGCATTATGGATGCGATGGTCACGTCGCTCTGCGCAATGCATGATTTGAAGACTGGAGGAAACTCGCGCAGTGGTTCGGTTTATATTGTAAAACCCAAAATGCACGGGCCAGAGGAAGTGGCCTTTGCGGTGGAGATTTTTGAACGGGTTGAGCAGGCGCTGGGACTTGCGGCTAATACTCTAAAAATTGGAATTATGGATGAAGAACGCCGCACCACTGTGAACCTCAAAGAATGTATTCGCGCCGCTAAGCACCGCGTGGTGTTTATCAACACTGGATTCTTGGACCGTACCGGCGATGAGATTCACACCTCAATGGAACTTGGCCCAATGGTGCGGAAAGGCGATATGAAAACTGCCACTTGGATTGCCGCTTATGAGAATTGGAATGTGGACAATGGTTTAACGTTGGGCTTGCCCGGCCATGGTCAAATCGGCAAAGGCATGTGGGCCATGCCTGATAGAATGGCCGATATGCTGGCGCAGAAAATCGCGCATCCACGCGCCGGAGCCAACACCGCCTGGGTGCCCTCACCTACTGCTGCGGTTCTCCACGCCACGCATTATCATCGCGTGAATGTTTCTGAAGTGCAGGCGCAATTGAAAACCCGCCCGCGTGCAAAGCTTGATGATATTCTCTCGGTGCCTGTGGTCACACGGCCCAATTGGAGTGCCACTGATATTCAGGCCGAGCTTGATAACAACGCACAAGGGTTGCTTGGTTATGTGGTGCGCTGGGTGGAGCATGGGGTGGGCTGCTCCAAGGTGCCGGACATTAACAATGTGGGTTTGATGGAAGACCGCGCAACTTTACGCATTTCATCGCAGCACATGGCGAATTGGATCAGGCATGGCGTGTGTTCGAAAGCGCAAGTTCTGGAAACGCTGAAGCGCATGGCCAAGGTGGTGGATGGGCAGAATGCGGGGGAAGTTTCGTATCGGGCTATGAGCGCTGATTTCGAAAAATCACTGGCGTTTCAGGCGGCGTGTGATTTGGTGTTCAAGGGCGTGGACCAGCCGAACGGATATACAGAGCCGCTGCTGCATGCGTATCGGCTGCAGGTGAAACAAAATTAGAGAATTGAACTTAGCTGGAGCGAATATAATGTACTCAAACGAATTGAATAAGTTATTTGCGCGGAGTCCATTTATTACGAGAGAAATTTCGGCGACTGAAGCTGGAAATGAATGGGCGCTTGAAATGGCGTCATACTTCGAACTTCGCGCACTTGAGGAATTCGTCAGCAATTTTCCTGAAGAAACCGGCAAACTGTCAGATCGACTCGCCCTATATTTAGGTCATGGCAAGGATGTATTTTGGCTGGTCGTTAGAGGCAAACTTAGTAAAGATATTGACGACGGTGAGGCACTTGATTTCATTCATGCCGCAAATAGAGTGGGTTGGAATTTTATATTGGAGTTGAGAGGGACGAAGTAGCCCCCGTCACCCCTGCGAAGGCAGGGGCCCAGCTTCCTTGACTTGCGCTCGATCTGAAATATCTTCTCAGACATGCGCGACGAAAAGCAACCTGCTGTTTACATGACTGCTAACCGCTATCGCGGCACAATCTATATTGGCGTAACAAGTGCTTTGTGGAATCGCATTGCAGAACACAAGAGCAAATCATTTGACGGTTTCACAGCGGAGCATGATGTGCATTTGCTCGTTTGGTATGAACATCATCACAGTATGGAAGACGCTATTCGCCGTGAAAAGCAATTGAAGAAGTGGAAGCGCGATTGGAAGATTCGGATTATTGAAGAGATGAATCCAGAGTGGCTGGATTTGCATGATGAGATTGATCCCATCACAACACTTGTGCCGCTCAAACCCTTAAACCCTTAAACCGTCATCCCTGCGAAGGCAGGGAGCCAGCTTCTTCTCAACAACTCGGGTTTTAGAAGCTGGGCCCCTGCCTTCGCAGGGGTGACGGGGTTGGTGTGGAGAGCGGCCCAATGTTGGCGAGGACTTTAGAGCCTCTCAGCCTTGCTTGCTTCTTCGCTGTAACACGCATCCAAAATCTTTTGCAGATCGGCGGCGCGGCGGAAACTTGGGTCGCCATTCTTGCCCGCTACTATCGCATCAATGAACTTCTTATAGTTCGCAGGTTCAGCTTCGGTTTTTACGATATTGCGCCAGGCTTGGGTGTGGACGTCCTCGCCACTGCACACTTTCAACGTGGTAAGGTCGTGGTCGTTTTCGATTTCTAGGCCGCCTTTGGTGCCGAAGACGTGAAGCTTCAGCGTGTTGCCGTAGCCAGTGAAAAATCTTGAGGCATGGATAACGCCTTGGGCGCCGTTTTCAAATTCGACGATCATGGACGCGCTATCATTAGCATCCAAAACATACTCGCCGATTTTATCGCCGGGGGCTTTAGGGAAAGTTTTCAAGCGGGCTTGTAAGGTCACCGGCATCATGCCGATGGCGTAAGTGGTGAAGTCCAAAATGTGAATGCCGACATCGCCGAGCACGCCTTTGGAGCCGTGCTTTTCAGATAGGCGCCACAGCCACATGGGCAGCTTATCCCATGCGCCCCAGTGGTTGCCCACCAACCAGCTTTGACGATAGCTCGCTTCAACATGGCGAACTTGGCCAATTTCGCCAGAGGCAATAATTTGCTTGGCTTTTTGCAAGCCTGCCACCGCACGATAGGTGAGGTTGACCATATTGATCACGCCAGCTTTTTCAGCGGTGGTGGCCATTTCATTGGCAAGCTTGAAATTTTCGGCCAAGGGCTTTTCACACAACACATGCTTTTTTGCGGCGAGAAGTTTCATGGTGGTGGGGTGGTGAATTGAATCGGGTGTCACATTCGTGGCGGCATCAAATTCGCCCCACTTAATCGCATCATCCAAACTGCCAAAGGCATTCGGAATGTTGTGCGCATCGGCGAATGTTTTGGCGCGGGCCAAATCAATATCAGAACAGCCTGTCACATCCACGCGGCTGTCAGCTTGGAATTGCTTGATGTGGGCCGCAGCCATGCCGCCAGTGCCCAACACTAACAAACGAATCTTTTTCATTATCTAAACCCTTCTTCGCCATCCTCATGCAGGCGTGGGCCTTTGATTTCAAGTGGAATTGGCGCTTTGTTGGCTGGCACATTTGGCGCGGCGTGAATGCCGGTCCAAGCTTTCGCCGGGTTATAAGCCCAGCGTGTTGCGTTCTTGATCACCTTCAAAACCAATGGATTGTGATAAGCGGTGTAAGCTTCATGGCCGGGGCGGAAATAGAAAATTTTACCGGCACCGCGCTGATAGGTGACGCCAGAACGGAACACTTCGCCACCTTCAAAATGTGAGATCATCACCGTTTCTAAAGGTTCTGGAATCGAAAAAGGCTCGCCATACATTTCTTCGTTTTCAATCTCGATCATTTCGGGCAGGCCAGCAGCGATGGGGTGATTGGGATTGATAATCCAGATCCGTTCTTTTTCTCCCGCTTCACGCCATTTGAGTGAACATGGTGTGCCCATAAGCTTTTTGAAAATTTTGGAATAATGGCCAGAATGCAGGACGATGAGCCCCATGCCTTCCCACACGCGTTTTGCTACACGATCTACGATCACATCGCTCACATCGCCATGGGCGGCATGGCCCCACCACAGCAGCACATCGGTTTCATCCAAACGCTTTTGGCTGAGCCCATGTTCTTTGTCGTCGTCCAACAAAGCATGGCCCACCACAAATTCCTTGTCACCCTTATAGGCATTCTTCAAGGCACCGTGCATTCCTTCAGGATAGAGCGAGGCCACCAGTTTGTTGGTTTGTTCGTGGCGGTGTTCATGCCAAATCAAAGTTCGAATTGTCATTTGCCTTCAATTCTCTTTCCATTTTCGTCAAAGCGGTGGGTGTGGTCGTCTGTGGCCTTCAAGTGAATTTTGTCTCCATTCTTGACTGTCGTGCGGCCGTTCTCACGCGCCGTTATGATTCCATGATCGGTGGCGACATATATGAAACTATCGCTGCCCAGCACTTCGGTATATTCAACTGTCCCGGCAATTGTTCCTGCGGAGGCCTTGGTCACCACATCAAGATGTTCAGGCCGCACGCCCATCGTTGTGCATTTCATGCGTTCGGCAGGAGCGCCCGTAATCAAATTCATTTTTGGTGAGCCAATGAAGCCCGCAACAAAGGTGTTGCCCGGTTTTTCATAAAGTTCCATTGGGGTGCCAACTTGCTCAATACGGCCAGCTTGCAAAACTACAATACGGTCCGCCAATGTCATGGCTTCCACTTGGTCATGGGTCACGTAAACCATCGTGGTGTTGGGCATGTCGCGCTTCAACTTGGCAATTTCCATGCGGGTTTGGACGCGCAGCGCTGCATCTAAGTTCGACAAAGGTTCGTCGAACAAAAATACTTTTGCTCCGCGAACGATGGCGCGACCAATGGCAACACGTTGGCGCTGACCACCAGAAAGTGCTTTCGGTAAACGTGCGAGATAGGGTGTGAGTTGCAGAAGCTCGCCTACCTTTTCAACCTTCTTCTTGATCTCGTCTTTCGGCAGGCCCTGATTTTCCAGTGCGAAGGAAATGTTCTCATAGACGCTCATGTGTGGATAAAGCGCATAGGATTGGAACACCATGGCAATGCCGCGCTTGGATGGCGGCACTTCATTGACCACAGCGTTATCAATCTCGAGAACACCCGACGATATGGTTTCGAGGCCGCAGATGGAGCGCAACAATGTTGATTTGCCACAACCTGATGGGCCAACAAACACCATGAACTCACCCGACTTGATGTCGAGACTCACGTCCTTTAAAATGTGCACAGCACCAAAGGACTTGTTGAGTTTCGTAAGTTTAATGTCAGCCATATCAGCCTCCCTTTACTGAGCCAGCCAGAAGGCCGCGCACGAAATAACGTTGCAATGCAAAGAACACGGTCAGCGGCACGATGATCGTGATAAACGCCGATGCAGTGAGAATTTCCCAATTGCCGCCGCGCGAACCGAGCAGTCCGTTGAGCTTGCCGGTGAGAACCAGTTGGTCTTCACCTGAACCTAGGAACACGATGGCGACCAACAAATCATTCCACACCCAGAGGAATTGGAAGATGGCGAATGAGGCCAGTGCAGGGAAGCACAAGGGGAGAACGATGCGTAAGAAAATTTTGAAGTCATTGGCACCATCGACTTGTGCTGATTCAATCAGATCGCGGGGCAAGCCAGCTATGTAACTACGCAGCAGATAAATTGCGAAGGGCAAACCAAACGCCGTATGCGCCAACCAAATTCCTAAATAGGTTTTAGACAGAAAGCCCGACGCGTTGTAGAGCTTGAGCAGCGGGATCAATGACATTTGCAGTGGCACAACGAGTAAGCCCACGATGACAGCAATCAAGAAACCTCGTCCCGGCAGTTTCATCCACGCCAAAGCATAGGCCGCGAAAGCTGCAATTAAAATTGGAATGATGGTTGCTGGAATTGTCACTGTCAACGAGTTGACGAAAGACCGCCCAATGCCTTCCGAGAACAATACATTTCTGTAGTTGTCAGTTGTAAACTTTGGTGGCACTGATGTTATATAAAACAGGCGCTTGCCACTGCCGCCTTCAAAGGCAACTGGTGATGTGTAAATGTAAGACCCGTCGGACCTCACAGTCAACGTTTTGCCGTCTTCAGTTGTAGTTGTACTACCCGCCACAAATTCATCAGGCTTTTGAACCTTCAAGCCAAAGGCTTTGACGACGCCAGCAGTTTCTGCACCTTCAAACAGGCTGCCACTGATTTCAAATTTGCCATCTTTGCTCACCTGTTTGGCAGGTTCCGCCATGCGGCCTTGGGCCGAACGATCGGTGGTTGAAAGGGCCGTCCACCAGCCGGACGTGGCGATCAGATTTTTGTCACGCAGCGACGATACCAACAGCCCCGCCGTTGGAAACGTCCAAATTGCAACAATCAAAAGAACAGCCATATTCAGCGCGAACTTGGAGGGTTCAAGTTTTATGCGATCCCACATGATCAGTGGCCTCCCTTTTGTTCGGCATTGGCTTGGCGAATATTCCAGATCATAATGGGCAACACGGCGAGCATGATGATGATGGCAATGGCAGCTCCCCTGCCAAAGTGGCCACCGCCACGGAACATCCAGTCGAACATCAAATTGGCGAGAACTTGCGTGTCCCATTGGCCGTTGGTCATGGTCAACACAATGTCGAACACTTTCAGCACGAGAACGGTGATAGTGGTCCACACAACGATGATGGTGGTCATGATTTGTGGCACCATGATGCGCCAGAAAATCTTGAACGGGCCAGCACCGTCAATGGTTGCGGCTTCCAAAGTATCTTCAGGTACGCCACGCAATGCCGCACCTAAAATAACAGTGGCAAAACCAGTTTGAATCCAGATCAGAATAACCATGAGGAAGAAGTTGTTCCAGAACGGCATGGAAATCCACACTTGGGGGGAGCCACCAAACCATTCAACCACAGCATTTAAAATGCCAATCTGTTCTTGGCCTTCGCCACGATAGTCATAGACGAATTTCCAGATGACGGATGCGCCAACAAAAGAAATTGCCAGAGGCAAAAACACTAAGCTTTTGGCCAATTGGCCCCACCAGATTTTATCGGTCAGAATAGCGATGATCAGCCCAAAGAACGTGCATGCGGCAGGAACAACAAGCAGCCAGAGCAAGTTGTTAAAAATAGAAGTGCGGAACTGTGTATCGTTAAAGGCCCACACATAATTATTCATGCCAACGAATTTGTCGCCAGCGTTATCGTGGAAGGACAGCCAAATGGTTTGAATGACCGGATAGACCAGATACAATGTCAGCAAAATCAGTGCAGGGCCCAAAAACAGCCACGGCCTTATGGAAGATTGCAATTTTAAATTTCTAATTGAGCGGTCGTCATTGCGGGCATTCACCGGCAACATTTTATCCAGCAGGGTGTTTGATCCATAAAAATAAGCGAGGCAGCCGCCAACGCCAATCAACACAGTGATGAAGGCGGAAAACAATTGAGCAGTCATGGATATTTCTCCCCAGCGACGCGCGAAATACGTACACATCACATCACCACGTCTTGTGGCAAGTGTCATACAGAAAAAAGAGAAAATGAAAGCGGCCAGCGCTTTTGAACCAGCCGCTCTCAGGTTTTCGGGAGGAAATCGAAAACCGTATTGATTAAAGAATCCGGTTGTCGCGTTTCCACGACAACCGAGCTCGATTATTATTATTGAAGTTCGTCCCAGGCTTTTTGAATGCCAGCAGCAGTATCAGCGGCAGACTTGCCACCTACAAAGTCTACCATGCCGGTCCAGAATGCGCCTGCACCGATTTTACCTGGCATCAGATCCGAACCGTCGAAGCGGAAGGTTGTTGCCGTTGTCATGATCTCACCCTGCTTGCGTGCGGCATCGCTGCCATAGGCTGCTTGGTTTGCGGTTTTCAATGGCGTCAAGAAACCACCGTCCTGCATCCAAATTTCATGGGCCAATGGCAACTTCAAGAATTCGATGAAGGCGCGCGAGGC
Organism: Aestuariivirga sp.; assembly: GCA_043759965.1. Classification (GTDB taxonomy): domain Bacteria; phylum Pseudomonadota; class Alphaproteobacteria; order Rhizobiales; family Aestuariivirgaceae; genus Aestuariivirga. The sequence goes on from JAYUPT010000029.1 coordinate 17,607, forward strand.
TTTTGAGTCTTTGGTGATGGTGAACAGTGTGCCTGCACCGAGCACTGGCTTACCGAGGTCAGCCATTGCAGCGTAGGTTGGCATGTAGAAGAAGTCAGCGTCGGTTCCGAGCTTCGTGCCTTCTGGGAAGAAGGCTGGAATAAACGAAGCTTGGTGATGCATATAGCACTTTGGCGGCGACGAGAAGAGACCCTTAGGGCTGTCGCGGAAGTCAACTGAAGCAACACCAGCAGCGCCGCCATCAACGTAAGCATCGTTCTTGGCGAATGAGCCGAAAACTTCCATAGCGTTGATAACTGCAGGATCGGTGAACTTAACAGTGTTCTTCACCCAGCCATCATAAACTTCTGGCTTCTGGGTGCGAAGCATAATGTCTTCCATCCAGTCGGTTGCTGGCCAACCGGTTGCACCGCCTGAACCCAAACCGATGCACCATGGCTTGCCACCGTCTTTAACGATCTTGTCAGACAGAGCGATCATTTCTTCCATAGTTGTTGGAATGGCGTAACCAGCGTCTTTGAAGTTTTCTGGGCTATACCAAACAAGGCTCTTCACGTCGGTCTTATAAGAGAAGCCGAAGAACTGAGCTTTGCCGTCTTTGTCTTTCGATGTACCAATATCAACCCATGATTGGCCTGCACCGTAGTTCTCTACCATCCAAGCTTTATCAGCATCGGTCAGCGGCGCCATGAAGCCTTTGGCAGCGAGATCGGCGATGAGGCCGGGCTGTGGCAACACGGTGATGTTCGAGGGTGAACCAGCTTGGGTGTCGATCACGACTTGTTGTTCATAGTTTTCAGACGATGCATACTTCACATCAGCGCCAGTAGCTACACGGAAGTATTCAAGAACCACCTGAACGTGGGTTTCATCATCGCCACGCCATGGTCCAAAAATTGTCAGGGTTTCGCCCTTGAGATCAACCTTTTTCAATTCATCAAGATTTGCCCATGTGAACGGACCTTCACCTGGTTTATACTTCAGTTCAGCAAAAGCTGGTGAAGCAACCAACATTGCAGCCACAGCTGCGCCTAAGAACATATATTTCTTCATTTGTAGTCCTCCCAATTGAACTTATTACAAAACACGATTGTAAGCCTTGGGTTGATTTTTATTATTTTTACCAAAGCGCTTTGAACGACCAATCTATGACGATAGTTTCGAATAGCGTCAAGCAAAAACTCATTGCATAGACATTCTCTTGCTACAATTGATCTTTCTGATTAGATTGATTGGTGATAGAAAAGTGGATTAATTTAAAGCGCTTTGATAATTTGGACCTAAAATAAGCCATGAATCTCAAAGAATTGGCCGCGCACCTCAAGCTATCGCCCACCACCGTGAGCCGCGCTTTGAACGGCTATCCAGAGGTAAACGAAGAAACTCGTAAGCGTGTTGGAGAAGAAGCCAGACGCTTTGGCTACAGGCCAAACACCCACGCCCGCAGGCTTGCCACGGGGCGTGCGCACGCCATTGGCTATGTATTGCCAGCTGACAAAAGCTTGATGATCGACCCTTTGTTTTCCGACTTTGTTTCGGGTGCAACAGATGTTTATGCTACGCATGGCTTTGATGTGATGTTGCATGCAGGCGGCCAAGAAGATGAAATTTCAGTTTATCAACGTTACGCGCAAGCAGGTGCGGTTGATGGTGTGGTGGTTTTGGGGCCACGGCTTGGTGACCCACGGATAGATGTATTGAATAGCCTCAAAATGCCCTATGTGGTGCATGGCCGGGTTGGCGCGTTGGAAGATGGCTATGCTTGGCTTGATATTGATAATTATGGGGCTTTCCACCGTGCCACAAAATTACTGATTGATCTTGGGCACAGGCGCATTGGATTGATCAATGGCTATGAAGATTTCAATTATGCCAATGAACGGCGGCGTGGGTATGAAATGGCATTGAATGAGCGGGGGTTAAAAGTTGATCCGTTCGTGATGTCATCGGGCTTAATGACTGAAGAAAATGGCTTTCAACAAACCAAACGAATTTTGCAACTGGCAAACCGGCCCACGGCCTTGATCCTTGGCAGTATGTTGCTGGTGGCTGGGGCCATGCGCGCTATCAATGAAATGCGGCTGGTGATCGGTCGTGATGTTTCATTGATCGCCCATGATGATGGCTTGGCCTTTTTAAACGCATCAAGCCTGGTGCCATCACTGACCACCACAAGTTCATCCATTCGTTTGGCAGGTGCGCGGGTGGCTGAATTGATTTTAGGCATCATTACCGACCCTGAAGCTGAACAGCCGCATGAACTGTGGCCAGTGGATCTAATTGTGCGCGGCTCAACCGGGCCAGTTAAGGCTTCGTTTTAGACGTATTAACGCCCTCCAATTTTTATTAAACTGGTGATTGCCCTTCTAAATCGAAGCAGCTATAGACGCGCCAGCAAACACTTCATTTGCAGTGTTGGGGCGTCGCCAAGCGGTAAGGCACCGGATTTTGATTCCGGCATTCGGAGGTTCGATCCCTCCCGCCCCAGCCAGTTCTCAATTCAACCACTAAATTTCTCTAGGCTTGTTGGCGTGTGACTATAGCGCGCTCACTTGACGCCATAATGGCACTTGCCAAACTTTGCAAAAATGAATGATAGTCAACTTATGAGTATGCTCTTCAATGAAATGGGCGATAGCAAAGGTTCGGTGCGGCAGCCCTATGCTGAAATTGAAACTTGGCTAAAAACCATTAGCCGCAAAGACGTGGACCGCGCCAAGCGCGAAGCCGAAAATATTTTCCGCCGCCAGGGGATTACATTTGCAGTTTACGGCGAAGGCGAAGCTTCTGAGCGGCTCATTCCGTTTGATATTATACCGCGCATATTTTCAGCCCTTGAATGGCGCAGGCTTTCGGCTGGCATTGAACAACGCGTGCGGGCCCTGAATGCGTTCATCCACGATATTTATCACCGCCAAGAAATTATTCGGGCGGGGAAAATTCCGCACAATATCATCACGCAAAATGCGGCTTTTGTGCCAGAGATGGTGGGGGTGAACCCGGCTCGCGGAATCTATGCGCATATTGTTGGTGTTGATATTGTGCGCGTGGCCGAGAATGAATTTTATGTGTTGGAGGATAATTGCCGCACACCTTCTGGCGTGTCTTACATGCTCGAAGGCCGCGAGGCGATGATGCGTTTGTTTCCAGATTTATTTGTGCACCAACGCGTAGCCCCAGTTGATAATTACCCGGCCCTGTTGCGCAAAACACTAGAAAGTGTGGCGCCTGCAGGCTGCGATGGCGAACCCACAATTGTTGTGTTAACGCCCGGCATTCACAATTCCGCATTTTTTGAACATGCGTTTTTGGCTGACGAAATGGGCGTGGAATTATGCGAGGGCGCTGATTTATTTGTGTCCGATGGCGCACTTTACATGCGCACCACACAAGCTCCGCAACGGGTTGATGTGGTTTACCGCCGGATTGATGATGCCTATCTTGATCCATTGTCATTCAAACCAGATTCAGCAATTGGGGTGCCTGGTTTGGTTGATCTATACCGCGCGGGTCGTGTTACCATTGTGAATGCGCCGGGCACTGGCATTGCCGACGACAAATCAATCTATACCTATATTCCAGATGTTATTGAATTTTACACCGGCGAAAAACCTTTGCTGAAGAATGTGCCCACATGGCGCTGTGGTGAACCTGAAGCCTTGTCATATGTTTTGGACAATCTTGCTAAATTGGTTGTGAAGGAAGTTCATGGGTCGGGTGGTTACGGCATGTTGGTGGGGCCAACATCTTCAAAAAAAGAAATTGAATTGTTTCGGGCTAAACTCAAAGCCAAGCCCTCAAACTATATCGCCCAACCCACTTTGGCGCTCTCGTCGGTGCCAACTTATACGGCCTCTGGTGTGGCACCGCGCCATGTGGATTTGCGGCCGTTTGTTTTGTCTGGTGATCAAGTTCGCATCACACCGGGCGGCCTCACCCGTGTTGCCATTAAAAAAGGTTCTTTGGTCGTAAACTCCAGTCAGGGTGGTGGCACCAAAGACACTTGGGTGTTGGAGGACTAATGCTCGGACGTACCGCATCATCGCTTTATTGGATGTCGCGCTATATGGAGCGGGCTGAAAACTTGGCGCGGCTTCTTGAAGTCGGCCACCGCATTTCTCTCATGCCAGGTGCTGTTGAAGGCCACCGCGATGAGTGGCGCTCTACGCTTTTAAGTGCGGCCTGTGAGCACTCCTATGAGGCAAAATACCAAGATATTGTTGCAGCCCAAGTGATTGATTTTTTGATTTTTGATGAGAGCAATCCATCAAGTATAAAATCGGTCATTCGCACTGCGCGCAACAATGGCCGTGCGGTGCGCACGGCCCTCACCCGCGATGTATGGGAAAGCATTAATGCCACCTGGAACGAACTCGTTTTGGTAAAGCCATCTGAACTTACTGCTGATCGGCTTCCAGTTTTCTTGGAGTGGGTGAAGCAACGGTCAATGTCGTTTCGGGGTGCCGTGCTTGGCACCATGCTGCGCAATGAAAATTATTATTTCAGCCAACTTGGAAACTTTATTGAACGGGCTGATAATACGGCGCGCATTCTTGATGTGAAATATTTCATTCTGCTGCCCAAGCCATCGGATGTGGGCTCAGAAGTTGATATGCAGCAATGGGCGCAAATTTTGCGCAGCGTTTCAGCACATAGGGCTTACCGTTGGTTTTATCGTGACAGCCATTACCGACCATGGCTGGTTGCCGAATTTCTTATGCTGCGCGAAGAAATGCCGCGTTCGCTGGTGTTTAGCTATCAGTGGATCAATACCGCGCTTGAGGGTTTGGGCCAGCTTCATGGCAAGCGTTATCACTGCCATGATTTAGCTGCGCAATCTTTGGCAAAGCTGCGGGCTGGAAAAATGGAAGATATTTTTCAAAGTGGGCTGCACGAATATATTCGTGATTTTGTGAAAGCTAACACCAACTTGTCTGGAGCCATTGCTCAGACATATAATTTTCCGTGATCTCATGCGCATCAGAATTCACCATCAAACCCACTATCGTTATGCTGAACGCCCGAGCTATCTGGTGCAACGCTTGCATTTAACGCCAGCAAATTATGAAGCCCAAAAAACCATTAACTGGAAAATTTCGACAGCAGGAATCGAGAATGCTTTGTCTTATGTCGATGGCTTCGGAAATCTCATTCATTTGGTCACCGCGCATAATCTTGAACTGGAAAATACAATCACTGCCGAAGGCGAGGTTGAAACAAAAGATGCGGCGGGCTTGGTGCGCGGACTCATCTCAACCGTGCCTGATACAGTGTTTCTGCGTCAAACCCCGCTCACCATGCCAGATGCAACAATCCGTGCTGCTTTGGCAAAATGGGGCCAGAAAGCAACAACACTTGAAACAGCCCATAGCTTGATGGCCCACTTGCATGAGCGCATTGCTTATGAAGTGGGAACATCGCAGTCTGACACGACAGCAGCCCAAGCCTTCGCTCGAAAAAGTGGCGTGTGCCAAGATCATTCGCATTTGATGGTGGGTATGGCGCGTGAACTTGGTCTTCCGGCCCGCTATGTGACGGGATATCTTGTAACAGGCACTGGTGCTTCATCGGTTGCTGCTCACGCGTGGGCTGAAGTGCTTGTAAATGACTTAGGCTGGGTTGGTTTTGATGCCGCCAATGGCCAAAGCCCCACTGAACAATATGTGCGCGTGGCCGCTGGGCTTGATGCTATGGCCGTTGCTCCTGTAAAGGGTTCGCGGCGCGGGGGTGCGGCAGCCGAACACATGACAGTTGAAGTTCGGGTCGAGATTGCGCAACAATAGACGAAACGAACCGGAATCATTTGATGACTTATTGTGTAGGTATGCTTCTCGAAAAAGGCTTGGTGATGGCTGCGGATACGCGCACCAATGCTGGCGTTGATAATGTGGGAAAGTTTAAGAAACTTCATACATGGGATTATCCGGGAGACCGGGTGTTTGTTCTGCTGACCGCCGGGAACTTGGCTGTTACCCAAGCCGTCACCAGCATGTTGTCGGAGCAGATTGCCCACCCGCCGGAAACTGGTGAGACGCTGAAAACTGTAAAGACTATGTTCCAAGCCGCGCATGTGGTTGGAAGTGCCGTGCGGGCCGTTAAACAGAGTGACGAAGGCTTTCTCACCGCCAATGGCGAGGCCTTTGCGGCAAGCTTTATATTCGGTGGGCAGGTTGGGTCTGAGCCGCCACGGCTTTTCAATATCTATGCCGCTGGCAATTTTATAGAAGCAACTGCGGATACACCGTTCTTTCAAATTGGCGAACACAAATATGGCAAGCCAATTTTAGACCGCGTGGCGCGCAGCTCCATGGAATTGGGCGAGGCTGTAAAAATGATTTTGATTTCTTTCGATTCCACATTGCGCTCAAACTTAAGTGTTGGCTTGCCGATTGATCTGCTCACTTACGAAACTGACAAATTAAAGATCGAACACACCAAGCGGATTGGACCTGATGACCCCTATTTCAAAATGCTTTCAACTGAATGGTCAAAAGCCTTGCGCACGGCGTTTTCAAACATTGAAGCACTTGATATTTAAATTAACGATAAGACATATCGACCAATGTTGAATTTCAAATCTAGAGCCAAGATTTTTCCAGTGTGTTGAACCAATTTTCGTGGGCTAATTTTTGTATTGTCGCATCATCATAACCGTGGTCGCGCATGGCATTTAGCAGAGCAGGCAGGCCCGCCACATCGCCGATCACATCTGGCACATCAGCGCCGTCAAAATCAGAGCCAAAGCCCACATGATCAACGCCAAGTTTTTCGATAAGATAATCTAGGTGGCGCAACATGGTCTCGAATGAGGTCGTGGTGTCGCCCTGCCCGTCTGGGCTTAAGAAACAGGTGGCGAAGTTGAGGCCAACCAGTCCACCGCTTTCGGCGATGGCGGCAAGTTGTTTATCAGAAAGATTCCTTGAGCTTTTGCAGATGGCATTTGCATTAGAATGCGACGCTATAAGCGGCCTATCGCTGATTGCCGCCACATCCCAAAAGCCTTGCTCGGTGATGTGTGAAAGATCGATAGCAATGCCCATGTTATTGCAAGTTTTTATGAGAGCCTTGCCAGTGTCAGTCAGGCCGGGCCCAGTGTCGCCAGTGCTGGGAAAGCGAAATGGCACGCCATGGCCAAATATGTTTGGCCTGCTCCACACTGGCCCTAATGATCGCAATCCGGCGGCATAGAAAACTTCCAGCGCGTTGAAATCTCTATCAATGGCTTCAGCACCTTCCATATGCATCACGGCTGCTACAGTGTCGGAGGCTGCACAGGTTCTTAGGTCAGCTATAGTGCGGCAGATTTTGAATTCACCAGCCGAGGTTTTTTCAATGCGGTGTAAAATGGCAGCCATTGAAAGTGCAATCGGCAAAGCTTCGCTCATTTCAATTGGCTCAGGCAAGGGCACATCAAATTCAGCGCCAACCATTAAGTCGTGGAGGGTGTTGAGATCATCGGCATTCGGAATATAAATTGCAAACAAGCCACCACCGCATCCGCCTTCGCGCATGCGCGGCAGGTCCATATGGCCCTCACCATCACCCAAAATGAAATCCTGCTCGACACCTTGCTTTTGCTTTTCATGAAGGCGCAACAGCACATCATTGTGGCCGTCAAAAATCACAAGAATAAATCCACTTTTTTGAATTGCGTTACATCAACCAGACCAACATCAGAAATGCGCAGTTCAGGAATGACAACGAGCCCTAACAGTGAGTGTTGCATATAGGCGTTGTTCAAAGTGCAGCCACATTCCGCCATGGCTTCAACCATTTTTTGCGCTTTGGCCGCAACAATTTCAGCTCGCTCGATAGACATAAGGCCAGCAATGGTGAGCTCTACCAAGGCAATCACCTTGCCTTCACGCACCACTACAATGCCGCCTTTGGATTGTTTCAGCGTGTTTGCGGCAATGGCCATGTTGGCTTTATCGGTGCCAATCACAATCATGTGGTGGGCGTCATGGGCCACGGTGCTGGCAACCGCACAGGGCACATTATAGCCAAAGCCAGATACAAAAGCATTGACCACTTGCCCAGTTGCGCGGTGGCGTTCAACTATGGCGATCTGGCACACATCTTTGGCGCTATCCATTTCAACCAAACCATCAGCCACCTTTAAAGTGCGTTCGAGAGCTTTTGTTGGTGCTTGATTTTCGATAACGCCGATTACGCGGGCGGTGACTTCATTGGCCCCGCTTGGTGATTTAATATCAAAATCCGAAGCGATAAGTTCGCGCTTCATGTTGACAGAATTTCGCGCCGATTCTGGATAGGCATAAGGTGGAATATCGGCGGTTAACTTTCCATGCTCGGCCAGCACAACGCCACGCGCCATCACCAATTCTATTGGCAATGCAATAAGATCAGACGTAATGATCAAATCAGCACGGCGGCCCGGCGTGATCGACCCTAATTCACGCGCCAAGCCAAAATGTTCGGCCGTGTTCAGTGTGGCCATTTGAATGGCGGTGATGGGTTTTAACCCTTGCGCAATGGCATGGCGCACCACGCGGTTCATATGCCCTTCATTAACCAATGTGCCGGAGTGACAATCATCCGTACACAGAATGAAATTGCGCGAGTCTAAGCCCTGCTCGGTTATCGCTTTCACCTGTGCTGCCACATCATACCACGCCGAACCCAAGCGCAGCATAGCTTTCATGCCTTGGCGCACGCGGGCGATGGCATCTTCAGCCTTAGTGCCTTCATGATCATCCGCGGGGCCTGCTGCCACATAGGCGTGGAAGGGTTTTCCTAAATCAGGCGAGGCATAATGGCCACCTACGGTTTTTCCGGCTCGTTGCGTGGCTGCAATCTCGCCAAGCATGGTGGCATCTCCCGCTACAACGGCTGGAAAATTCATCATTTCGCCAAGGCCGATGATATTGGGCCAAGTCATTGCTTCCACAACATCGGCCACACCCAATGTGGCTCCAGCATTTTCCAATCCGGGCGCACTTGGCACACAGCTTGGCATTTGCACCATTACGTTTATGGGAAGGCCGATGGCTTCATCATGCATTAGCTTAACGCCGGACAAGCCCAGCACATTGGCAATCTCATGCGGATCAATGAACATGGATGTGGTGCCATGCGGAATAACGGCTCTGGCAAATTCAGTTACGGTCACCAAGCCACTTTCCACATGCATGTGACCATCACAAAAGCCGGGCACAAGATAACGGCCAGCAGCATCGATGATTTTGGTTTTGGGTCCAATAGAGTGCGTGGCATCAGTGCCTACATATGCAAAGCGGCCCGCGATAATTGCCACATCAGTCTTCGGAATAATTTCGCCAGAATGCACATTCACCCAAGCACCATTGCGGATCACGGTGTCGGCGGGTTTTCGCCCCATGGCTACATCGACAAGCAAGAGAGCAACTTCGTGCCATGCTTTGAGCATTGGGTTACTCTCCATAAGGGATCCATATATTTTTAACTTGAGTGGCGCGACGGAGATATTCTGTGCCGCTGGTCTCGCGCCAGTTGCCAATTGCCCACGTTGATTTTAGATTTCCGGCAGACGCATTTTCGACGAGAGCAACGCACGTTGCATCAGCACACAGCCACATGGCCGCCACTTCGTCATGATCGGCCAAAGTTTTGGCCAGTTCATTGCGCGCACCCGTGACGATGTTAACCGCCCCTGCTGGAACGTCTGATGTTTCCAAGATTTGATAAAAATCAGTGGCGAGCAAAGGTTGGGTTTGCGAAGGAACCAGCGCCACGCGGTTGCCCATGGCCAGTGCTGGCATGAGCAGCGAGATCATGGCAAGCAATGGCGCTTCATCGGGGCAGACCACGGCCAGCACACCGTAAGGCTCATTCATTGCTAGCGTTGTTTGCTTTTTGCTGTTGGTTGAATGAATGCGGCCGTCATATTTATCGGCGTGGGCTGCATAGAAGAAGATGCGTTCGAGTGAGGCTTCAACTTCGCGCTTGGCTTCAGCCGCACTTGCTTCAGTTTGCATTAGGCGTTTAGCAAATTCATCGGCGCGAACACTCAAATTCTCGGCTATATAATAGAGCACTTGGGCACGGTTATGGGCGGAGGCGCTGGACCACGCCGTTGCGCCTCGCGCTGCCTCAACGGCATTGCGAATGTCTTTGCGATTGCCAAGGCCTGCAAGTCCTATAGCCTTTCCTTTGGGGCTGATCACTTCATAGCTGTAACCTGAATCAGGGCGGGCTTGTTTGCCGCCGATAAACATTTTGGCGGTGCGGTCAATGCTGCCTGCTTCAGTGTGTTTTAATTCTGATGTGGTGGTTGCGAAGAGTTTGGCAACGGGGCTGGCTTTGGATTTGGCGCGCGGTGCTTCGTCAGCTTTCAGATATTCATAAAACCCTTCCCTGCCCCCTTCACGGCCAAAGCCGCTTTCTTTGTAACCACCAAAACCTGCGGCGGCATCAAAGAGATTGGTAGAGTTGATCCACACCACACCTGCATTCACGCGGGCTGCGGCATCTAAGGCCACATTGATATTTTCTGACCAGATGGAAGCGGCCAGTCCATAACGCGTATGATTGGCAAGCGCTGCTGCCTCATCGGGCGTGCGGAAGGTCATGGCGGAAATGACGGGTCCGAAAATTTCTTCCTGCATCACACTCGAAGATGTATCTACATTTGTGAAAAGCGAGGGGGCAAAATAATTGCCTTTTTCTGGCAGGGGGCAAGACGCTTGCGTGAGCGTGCCGCCTTCGGCTTCACCGCGTTTCACCATGGCTGAAACGCGCTGCAATTGCACCGGATCCACCAGTGGACCCATATCAATGGACTTATCTAAGGGGTCACCCACACGCAATTTGGTCATGCGGGTTTTGAGTTTCGCAATGAATGGCTCGGCAATGCTTTCCTGCAACAACAACCTGGTGCCAGCACAACACACTTGGCCTTGGTTAAACCACACAGCATCCACCACGCCTTCCACGGCGGCATCTAAATCCGCATCTTCAAAAACAATGAAAGGAGATTTGCCACCCAGTTCCAGAGATAATTTTTTGCCGCTGCCTGCTGTTTGCTGGCGGATGAGGCGGCCCACATCGGTTGAACCTGTGAAGGCAATTTTATCAACATCAGGGTGAGCCACCAAAGCTGCACCCGTGTCACCGTCGCCTGTAACGATGTTTACAACGCCGGGCGGCAGGCCAGCCTCGCTGCAAATTTCCGCAAATGCCAAGGCAGTGAGGGGGGTGAATTCGGCTGGCTTTAAAACCACCGTGTTGCCCGCAGCAAGCGCTGGTGCAATTTTCCACGCCAGCATGAGCAACGGAAAATTCCACGGAATGATTTGGCCACACACACCCACCGGGCCATAGCCTTTAAATTCAGTGTCAGTCAGTTGCGCCCAGCCCGCGTGATGATAAAAATGGCGGGCGACCAATGGAATATCAATGTCGCGGCTTTCGCGAATGGTTTTACCATTGTCCATGGTTTCGAGAACACTGAGAAAGCGTTCGCGCTTTTGAATGTGGCGGGCAAGCGCATAAAGATGTTTGGCGCGCTGAAAGCCAGTGAGCTTCGACCAGGTTTTGAAAGCCTTGCGCGCCGAGGCAACTGCTTCATCCACATCCTTGGCGGTGCCATTGGACACATGGGCCAGCACTTCACTATTTGCTGGATTTTGCACTTCAATTTTTTTGTTTTTATCTACTTCTAAATAAACCCCATGAATAAAATGGTTGAAGCCAGACTTGTGAAAGCCCAGCCATTCTTTAACATGCGCGTTAGATTCAGGTGCCGGACCATAATCCATGGTGTTCATAATTTCTGATACGCTTGGCATTTAGTTGTTCCTTCAAGCGAGAGCGTGATGCGACAGGGCGGAATAACGGCCCGTGATAAAATGTTCGAGCTGGCGTTCAATATCAGCGAGCATGGAGCTGGCACCAATGCGAAACAAATCAGGCTCCAGCCAGCGCCGCCCGCATTCTTCATTCATCAAAATTTGCCAGTTCATTGCGTCCTTCGCGGTTTTCAATCCGCCCGCGGGTTTGAAACCGATTTTGAAATTGGTGAGTTCGCCATAGTCGCGCAAAGCCCGCAGCATGATGAGACTTACAGGAAGTGTAGCATTGACATCTTCTTTGCCGGTGGAGGTTTTTATAAAATCAGAACCCGCCTGCATGGCTACCATGGAAGCCTTGTAAACGTTACGAAGAGTTTTGAGATCACCCGTAGCTAAAATCGCTTTCATGTGCGCTTGCCCACAAGCCTCGCGCATGGCACAAACCTCGTCATAAAGCGCTTGCCAATTTTGGCTGAGCACCAAAGCGCGGTTGATCACGATATCAATTTCTTCGGCACCTTCATCCACGGCATATTTGATTTCAGCAAGGCGCAAAGGAAGCGGTGTTAAACCCGACGGAAAACCCGTGGCCACCGATGCCACAGGAATGCCACTGCCGCGCAAGGCTTTCACTGCATGAGGCACCATGGTTGGGTAAACACAAATGGCACCCACTTTTGGAGCTTCGCTAAGGCCGAGCTTTGCAACAATATCATCGCGCAAAGGGCGCTTGGCTTTTTCGCACAGGCGGTGCACGCGGCCCGGCGTATCGTCTCCTGCCAAGGTGGTGAGATCAATGCATTGCAAGGCTTTAACCAACCAAGCCGCTTGATATTCCTTCTTCACCGTGCGGCGCGTGCCATAAGTTGCGGCGCGCCGTTCCGTGGCGGAGGTATTCACTTGAATTTTTTCAAACCAAGGCAGCTTTAATTCTGTGCCCATGTTGCGGGGAGGTGCATTAGAGCCTAGCAAGGCTGATTTAGAATTCACAACAAACTGCCTTTCTTCGTTTATTTAACTCTTGGCGATCTTGTCCAATGCCATCAGTTTCGACAAGAGTTTTTCCATGTCGTGCAGCGGCACCATATTGGGGCCATCAGATGGCGAATTATCAGGGTCTTGGTGGGTTTCAATAAATACGCCCGCCACCCCAACGGCAACAGCAGCCCGCACCAAAACCGGAACCATGCGGCGATCACCACCTGTTGAGGTACCCTGCCCGCCTGGTTGCTGCACGGAATGTGTGGCATCAAAAATCACAGGGGCGCCCGTCTCCGCCATAATCGGCAATGCGCGCATGTCTGATACTAAAGTGTTGTAGCCAAAACTTGCGCCACGCTCGGTGAGCATCACATTGGGATTGCCAGAGTCTGTGATTTTCGTCACCACATTCTTCATGTCCCATGGGGCCAAAAATTGGCCCTTCTTCACATTCACCACCTTGCCAGTTTTTGCGGCGGCGATGAGCAAGTCTGTTTGTCGGCAGAGGAAGGCTGGAATTTGTAAAATATCAACAACCGAAGCAACCTCAGCACATTGGCCAATCTCATGTATATCAGTGATCACGGCAAGTTTGAGTTTGTCGCGTAATTCAGCAAATATGGCCAAGGATTTTTCAAGCCCCAGCCCACGCTTGCCAGCAATGCTGGTGCGGTTGGCTTTATCAAATGATGATTTGTAAACGAGGCCAATGCCAAGGCGCGCACATATTGCTTTCAGGCTTTCGGCCATCATAAAGGCATGGTCGCGGCTTTCCATTTGGCACGGGCCTGCTATGAGCGAAAAGGGCGCGCTGTTAGAAAACGTAACATCGCCAAGGCGAATAATGGAATTCGGTTTCATTTTGGATAGACCAGAAAAGTGCCAGTGCCATGGGCATAAAGCACGCCCGCCGCATCTGCAACTTTGCATTCTGCAGTGAGCATTGTGCGCCCGGCATGAAGCACGGTGCCAGTGGCCACCAGTGGGCCAGTTGCCACTTCAATTTTACGCACAAAATTCACGCTGAGTGACACAGTGCCCACACCAATTCCTGCCGGCATTTTGGTGAGCACTGCACAGCCCAAGCCAGTGTCAATCAAAGTTGCAATAAATCCGCCATGCACACGCATCATGGGATTGTAAAACTTCTCGGATGGCACACCCTCAATTTGCGCCTTGCCATTTTCCACAGCAACGACGCGCATATTCATCAGCCTTGCCATAGGAGATTGATTGCCGCTCACCATAGCTTTGCGCAAAAATTCTAAGCCAGTGAGCGCCATAAAGTCATCATTGATAGCTTTTGCTTGGGTTGCGAAATCTTCACTCATGTGCGCACCGGGCTTTCAGAAATTGCGGGAATAATAATAGCCTTTTCCTTGAAAGCTTTGGAAATTGCAAAGCGCAAATCACTGGAAACTTGCACAGCCTCAAAAACATCCGCCACATGGCCACGCAGTTCAAACTCAACTGAATAATTTGTAAACCGCGCTAACTGAACTGTCGCTGGCGGAAAGCGCAGCACTTTGCTGTGAGCATTCACAACTTGCGTCAGGCAACTTGCTGCAACTTCCGTGTCAGTTCCATGGGAAACACCAACTGTCACAAGAAACCGCCCAAGCGTGTCGTGGTGAGTCCAGTTTCGCACTGAACTGGTAATGAGGTTTGAATTTGGAACAAAGATGGTGCAGCTATCGAAGGTTTCAATTTCGGTGGAGCGCACATTGATTTTTTTAACAATGCCTTCGCCATCTCCCGTCACCACCCAATCACCCACGCGAATGGGCCGCTCAGCTAAGAGAATGAGACCAGACACAAAATTATTTACAATGGATTGCAAACCAAAACCGATACCCACACCCAAGGCACCAGCAATAATGGCGATATTAGAAAAATCAAAACCAGCGGCACTCAGTGCAAATGCCGCTGCAAAAACATAACCCACATAATTGGCACCCGTTCGCACGGAATCTTGCACGCCCTTGTTTAATCGCGTTTGCGTTAAAATACGCCGATCAAGCCAGCGCGTGATGAAGCGTGTGAGAATAATTCCCAGCGCAAGAATGCCCAAGAGGCTGGCAATATCAAAGGGCGACACCGTAACATTGCCAACGCGGAAACCCACCACTGCTGTGTTAGCGAATGACCCGAAATCAACCCACGTCACAGTCCACAAGGCAAGCAGCCATGGCACACCCACGACAATAACCAATATGTCTGCCAATGTGCGGAAGGTGAGCGATAGGCGGCTTATGCCACGATCGCCAATTGATGTTAGCCCTCGCAGTTTTTGACCTAAAACTGATGCGGGATTTTGCAGTGTATCAGCCAGCGCATCAATTAAGTGATGCGCAAGAACCATCATGAGAACAACCAATACAGTGACTAAAATTTTTCCTGCTATAAAATATGAAAGCGCCAGATAGCCAAAAACAAGACCAATTATGGCCACAGCCAAAAGCAGCCACAACACTGGCATGAATGAAACAAACCAAGTGAAATAATGCGGCTCTGGCACATCATTTATGGTCTTGTTTGATTGCCTTTTGAGAACCAAAAGCAACCCCCCTGCAAGCCCAATCAAGGTCGCAGCAGCAAAGGCGGATTGGCCGGCAAGTAAACTCACAGGCAAAAGGAGTTGATCGGATAGACCCGAAATTTGAGTTGTCAAAGATTGTACAAACGATGCAAGCAATATAATCCACGGCACTAGCTTTGCGGTGCGGTCATCAATCGCAATCAACCTAAATGCCGCATTGCGCGGTGAACAAATTAAATAAGCCAGGCCTGTTTGAAATAAACACGGCGAAAAAACACCGATAAAAGCTGAAACGATCAAATCAAAACGCGGTGAATTCAAATTGGAAACATTTAAGGATGCAACCAAAAGCAATGCAAATAATGTGATGCCAACAAGCAACATAAAGGCGCCAAACACCACGCGCCACAATCGCCGCAGCGGAGAAACCAAAGCATCATCAGTTTTTTGATTGGTTAGAAATCCACCAAAATTCAAATTGAGAAGGCGGTATAAGCTCCACATCACGGCAGCAGCGGCTGGCAATAACAATAAGCCCGTCCACTGCATGGTGGCAAACTTGTCTTGCCACCAGGTTGAGAGCAGGCTTCCAAGGCGGACTTTCAGCAGCCCCACGCCGGTGGCCGTGTCGGCCCACAGTTGCGGGTTTAAAATTGATTTATCGGCCTTAAAGATACGTTGGAAAAATTGGGTGCGTTGCAAGCCTGAAACCTTGCCAGACATTTGCTCAGCTTCAAGTCCCACCAATTCAAATTGTTTTTTGGCGGCGGTAACCCTCGTCACTGCATCCGTTAAACTCACGCGCTGGGCCGCGATGGTTTCAGCCTCTTTCTGCCCTTCGGCAGGTGTTGGACCCAATTGGGCGAGTTGCTGATTAACATCATCCAGAGGTGCGCTTAACTTTGAAGCTTCATCAACAGCTGCGAGCCGCAATTTTTCAACCAGACCACGCTGATCAGCCAATTGCTCGTCGGTTACATTTTGTTGTTCGAGAACGGATTGCACCCGCTCAAGATCAGAGCGCATAGCTTTGGCTTCCTGCTCGGCTGCAAGCAAACCGCTTTCATCAAAGGCCGCCGCAATGCCAATGTGAAGCAGCAGCGCCAGAGCTGTGAGTAGGGCCCGAATGTGGGGGCCAGCTTTCAACTTTACACCAATCGGCTTTGCACAACGGCAGCGGCGATAAATGAGGCAAACAGCGGATGTGGCTCAAACGGTTTTGATTTCAGTTCAGGGTGATATTGCACGCCAATGAACCACGGATGATCGGGATACTCCACCGTTTCTGGCAACAAACCATCTGGCGACAGGCCAGCGAATTTGAGGCCTGCTTTTTCAAGCCGCGCACGGTAAGCGGTGTTCACCTCATAGCGGTGGCGGTGGCGTTCAGAAATATGTGTGTCACCATAAATTTCTGCAATGCGCGAACCAGCCTGCAAGTTTGCATCAAACGCACCCAAACGCATGGTGCCGCCAAGGTCTCCGCCTGCTTTTCGAGTTTCGAGTTCATTGCCATTCATCCATTCGGTCATGGTGCCGATGACGGGTTCTTTGGTTTCGCCAAACTCCGTCGAACTCGCTTCAGAAATTCCGCAGAGATTGCGGGCAGCTTCGATGCACGCCATTTGCATGCCAAAACAAATGCCGAAATATGGAACCTTGCGGGTACGGGCAAAAGTCGCAGCCTTGATTTTGCCCTCGGATCCCCGTTCGCCAAATCCAGGCGCCACGAGAATGCCATGCACACCCTCCAAATAAGGTGCAGGGTCTTCCTTTTCAAAAATATCAGACTCAATCCATTCCAGATTGACCTTCACTTTGTTGGCGATGCCGCCATGCACCAAAGCTTCCTTGAGCGACTTATATGCGTCAAGCAGGCCCGTATATTTGCCGACCACAGCAATCGTCACTTCACCTTCGGGGTGGGTGATGCGATTGGTAATCTCATCCCACTTGGAAAGATCAGGGCGAATGGAATTCACGATGCCAAAGGCCGCCAACACTTCATCATCCAGCCCTTCGGCATGATAAGCGCGTGGCACATCATAAATGCTGGCCACATCTAACGCTTGGATAACCGCACTGGGGCGCACATTACAAAACAGCGCAATTTTACGGCGTTCATTTTCTGGAATTTCACGATCAGCCCGGCACATCAATATATCAGGTTGAATGCCAATAGAACGCAGCTCTTTCACCGAATGCTGAGTGGGCTTGGTTTTGAGTTCGCCGGCTGTTGGAATATAGGGCATGAGCGTGAGGTGAATGTAGATACATTGGCCGCGCGGTTGCTCTTGGCCAAATTGCCTGATGGCTTCAAAAAATGGCAGGCCTTCAATATCGCCTACGGTGCCACCCACTTCGACCAGAATAAAATCAAACCCATCAACATCAAGTTTTACGAAGTCTTTGATGGCATCCGTCACATGCGGGATAACTTGGACGGTGCCGCCGAGAAAATCTCCACGGCGTTCCTTGGTGATAATTTCTTGATAAATTTTGCCAGTGGTGATGTTGTCACCTTTGTTGGCATGGCGGCCAGTGAAGCGCTCATAATGACCAAGATCAAGGTCGGTCTCGGCGCCATCATCGGTCACAAACACTTCGCCATGCTGATAGGGGCTCATCGTGCCCGGATCAACATTGAGATAGGGATCAAGTTTGCGCAGCCGCACCTTATAGCCACGCGCTTGCAGCAAAGCACCCAGTGCTGCTGAAGCTAGACCTTTACCAAGGGAGGAGACCACGCCGCCAGTTATGAAAATATATCGCGCCATGGGAAACAACCCTACCCCGCCGCGAGCATGATTCGAAGCGTTTCTTATATGATTTCAAAAAATTGTGGAAAGCCGTGAAACATTAAAGTTTCACAGGCGTTATGCTTAGTTGGTTGGAACCGCTGGCTTGGAAGGATCAAGCTTTGGCAACAAGCTGCCGCCACCAGTATCCGTTGCCGGAGCAGTGCCAGCAGGGGCTGGCTGAGTTTGCACAGAATCAACAATCGAACCACCGCCCTTTTGATTGGACAGCATGGTGAGAGCAATTGATGTGGCAAAGAAACAGGCCGCCAAAATAGCTGTGGCACGAGTTAAAGTGTTGCCCACCCCGCGTGACGAGAACAAATTGCCCGAACCACCGCCAATGCCTAAGGCCCCGCCTTCTGAGCGTTGCAGCATCACCAATCCAATGAGTACGATTGCGACAATGAGGTGAATGACGAGAAGGGTTTGTTGCATAAAATTGTTTCCGATTAAAATGTTGGGGCCGCTTTAGCTTTTTCATATGGGCAGCGCAAGCGCGGGGTGCAAGGCTGGTTGGCGGCACCTTTCCCTTTAATTGCCCAGAATAGTCGGCAGACGCAGGCCTTGTTCCTTGGCGCATTCAACAGCAATTTCATAACCTGCATCAGCATGACGCCACACGCCCGAGGCTGGGTCATTCCACAGCACACGCTCTATTCGTTTTGCTGCCGCATCGGTGCCATCGGCCACAATCACCACGCCTGAATGTTGCGAGAAGCCCATGCCAACACCGCCACCATGATGCAAGCTCACCCATGTGGCACCCGAAGCTGTGTTCACCAACGCATTCAAAAGTGGCCAATCAGACACAGCATCGGACCCATCCTTCATACTTTCGGTTTCGCGGTTTGGCGAAGCAACAGAACCTGCATCAAGGTGATCGCGGCCAATCACGATTGGAGCTTTCAACTCGCCCGATTTTACCATCTCGTTGAACATTAAACCAGCGCGGTGACGATCACCTAACCCAATCCAGCAAATGCGGGCGGGCAAGCCTTGGAAGGCAATGCGTTCTGCCGCCATGTCAAGCCAGCGGTGCAGATGGGCATTTTCTGGGAACAGCTTTTTCATCGCGGCATCGGTTTTGTAAATATCTTCAGGGTCACCAGAAAGGGCTACCCAGCGGAACGGACCAATGCCTTTGCAGAACAGGGGTCGAATGTAAGCTGGAACAAAGCCGGGGAATGCAAAGGCGTTTTCCAGCCCCTCATCTTTGGCCACTTGGCGAATGTTGTTGCCGTAATCCAAAGTGGGCACACCTGCATTCCAAAAATCCACCATGGCAGCAACATGTGTGCGCATGGAAGCGCGGGCGGCTTTCTCCACTGCTTTAGGATCAGTTTCGCGCTTGGCTTTGGCTTCGGCAACCGTCCAGCCTTGCGGCAAATATCCATTGAGCGGATCATGGGCTGAGGTTTGGTCGGTCACAATATCAGGGCGTGCGCCACCAGATTTCATGCGTTTTACAAGTTCTGGGAAAACATCCGCGGCATTGCCCATAAGGCCAACTGACTTTGCTTCGCCTTTAGTGGTCCATTCGGCAATCATGGCCAATGCCTCATCCAATGTTTTTGCCTTGGCATCCACATATCGGGTGCGAATGCGAAAATCGATGCGAGTCTCATCGCATTCAACAGCAAGGCAACAAGCCCCCGCCATCACCGCTGCAAGTGGTTGTGCGCCACCCATGCCGCCAAGGCCGCCAGTTAAAATCCATTTGCCTTTAAGGGAGCCATTGTAATGCTGGCGGCCCGCTTCAGCGAAGGTTTCATAAGTGCCTTGCACAATGCCTTGGGTGCCAATGTAAATCCAAGAGCCAGCCGTCATCTGGCCATACATCATCAGGCCTTTCTTATCGAGCTCATTGAAATGATCCCATGTGGCCCAATGCGGAACGAGGTTTGAATTGGCAATTAAAACCCGTGGCGCATCAACATGGGTGCGCACCACTGCAACTGGGCGGCCCGATTGCACAACAAGTGTTTCATCCTCCTCAAGGTCTTTCAGCGAGGCCACAATCTGATCAAAATCTTTCCAAGTGCGCGCAGCTCTGCCAATGCCACCATAGACCACCAGCTCATGCGGGTTTTCTGCAACATCAGGGTGAAGATTATTCATTAACATGCGCATGGGCGCTTCGGTGAGCCAGCTTTTGGCGGTGATGGTTGTGCCAGTGGCTGGATAAACGTCTCGGACATTGTGGCGAGGATTGGTCATGTTATGATTCCAGATTAGGGAGAGTTGTTTCAGCGGCCTTTGTAATTTGGCCTGTGGCCACCAGCGTTGCGGCTTGCACAAGATCAGGTGCCAAGTATCGGTCTTCACCAAGCGTCAAAACATCTTGGCGCAGCCGTGCTACCACCCGCCTGAGCGGCACACTTGTTACAAGGGGAGACCTAAACTCGATGCCTTGTGCAGCGCAGAGAAGTTCCACACCGAGAATTTGATTGAGATTATCAACCATCGGCCCCAAGCGCCGTGCTCCATGGGCGGCCATGCTCACATGATCTTCCTGATTGGCGCTGGTTGGTGTGCTGTCGGTCACGCAAGGGTTAGCGAGATGTTTGTTCTCGCTCATCAGGGCTGCCGTGGTCACTTCGGCAATCATATATCCAGAATTGAGGCCGGGATTGGGTGTTAGAAACGGCGGCAATTTAAAACTTAAAACCGGATCAACAATAAGCGCCACGCGGCGCTGCGCAATGGCTCCAATTTCTGCCACAGCAAGAGCAATCATATCAGCGGCAAAGCCCACTGGCTCTGCATGGAAGTTTCCGCCAGATACAATCATATCAACTTCCACCAATACTAGCGGATTATCAGTTGCGGCATTGGCTTCAATTTCCAAGGTGCGCGCCGCCATGCGCAAAACATCCATCGCAGCCCCCGTCACTTGCGGCTGGCAGCGGATGCAATAGGGGTCTTGCACGCGCGCATCATCCACCAGATGGCTGGCGCGAATTTGTGAACCGCTCAGCAAATCAGACATGCAGCTTGCTGCTGCAATCTGCCCGGCATGGCCGCGAAGCGTGTGAATTTCGGGTTGCAAAGGTGCGGTGGAACCCATGATCGCATCAGTTGAAAGTACTGATGTGATCAGTGAGGTTTGCGCGGCCCGCCACGCGCCAAACAATCCAGCAAGCGCAAAGGCTGTACTGAACTGAGTTCCGTTTATCAGCGCTAGACCTTCTTTGGCTCCCAGTTCAATCGGGGTTAATCTTGCAGCAGAAAGTGCCTGTGCCCCCGATAGAATTTTTCCCTCAAACTCAGCTTCGCCGTGGCCCATCATCACTGCGGCCATATGCGCCAAGGGTGCCAAATCACCAGAGGCACCAACCGAACCTTGGGCGGGGATCACAGGGGTTACACCTTTGGCCAACATGTTTTCAATCAAAGTCACAAGCTCAATCCGCACGCCTGATGCACCACGCCCCAAGCTTAAAAGTTTGAGCGCCATCATCAGCCGCGCATGGGGCCGCGAGATGGCTGCACCCACGCCACAGCAATGCGATAGAATTAAGTTGCGCTGCAGGGTTGCGGTGTCTTTTGCTTCAATCTTCACGCTGGCCAATTTGCCAAAGCCGGTGTTCACGCCATAAACGGCCACAGTGCCAGAAGCCGCAGCAGCAATCTTGGCTTGCGCTGCCGCCATTGCGGGGTGGCAGGACGGGTTTAGTTTGACCGCGCATTCTTCCCAATAAATGCGCGCAAGATCGGCGAGGGTTACGTTTCCCGGGGTGAGTATCAGTGTGGTCACGATTGATTTCCATAGAGTCGCGAATGAAGGGGATTAAAGCCGATACGATAAGCAAGTTCGGCTGGGTGTTCGACATTCCAAATAGCCAGATCAGCACGCTGGCCCACAGAAATTGTGCCACAGTCTTTCAACCCAAGAGCGCGTGCTGCATTCACAGTTACACCGCGCAAAGCTTCTTCCGGTGTCATGCGAAATAAAGTGCAGCCCATATTCATGGCCAGCAGCAATGATGTCATTGGCGATGAACCCGGATTGCAATCTGTTGACAGCGCCATAGGCACACCATGGCGGCGCAGCGCCTCAATGGGGGGCATTTGTTTTTCGCGCAGTGTGTAAAATGCGCCGGGCAGAATGACGGCCGTAGTGCCAGCCTTGGCGAGAGCTTGAACTCCCTCCTCATCCAGATATTCGATATGATCCGCCGACAATGCGCCATAGCTTGCGGCAAGCTTTGCGCCACCTAAATTGGAGAGTTGCTCAGCGTGAAGCTTCACCGGAAGATTGAGCGCTTTAGCTACATCGAACACGCGGGCGATTTGCGCTGGTGAAAAAGCGATACCTTCACAAAAGCCGTCAACCGCATCCACCAAGCCTTCAGCATGGGCTGCGCGCAAGGCCGGAATGCACACCTCATCAATATAAACATCGCTGCGGTTTTTGAACTCTGGCGGCACAGCATGAGCACCAAGAAATGAAGTGACGATACGCACGGGTCGCTGCGTGGCAATGGCGCGGGCGGCGCGCAACATGCGCAGTTCTGTGTCCTGGTCCAAGCCGTAACCGGATTTAATTTCGATCACACATACGCCCTCAGCCAGCATCGCATCAATGCGGGGCAAGGCGCTGGCGATGAGTTCGGCTTCGGTTGCAGCACGCGTGGCTTTTACAGTTGAAATAATGCCGCCACCGGCGCGGGCTACATCTTCATAGCTTGCACCATTCAGGCGCATTTCAAACTCAGCAGCGCGGTTGCCAGCGAACACCACATGGGTGTGGCAATCAATTAAACCCGGCGTTACTAACCTGCCTTGGAATGCGGTTTTTGCGAAGCTGGAAAATTCTGAAGGCACTTCTGGTGCCGCACCCACCCACGCAATGCGCCCGCCTTTAAGCGCAATGGCCGCCTTGTCGATCAGCCCATAGCCACCGACCATGGTTGCAACGCGAATATCAGTTAGAAGCTGTTCTTGCACGGACGCGCCTAATTTCTGGGTTCAAATTATACTTGCTTCTTAGCGTGGTTTAATTATTATGTCTATACATAAAAAGGACACGGGTTTTGATTTTTGCAAAAAAAGCACTGTTGCCGAGTGGCTGGGCCGAAAATGTTAGGCTTACTGTTGAGCATGGAGTGGTCATGTCGGTCACCACAGAATCGCATGCCGAGACACTAGATGAAAATGTTGATGTACTGCTACCGGCGCTGGCAAATCTTCACAGCCACAGTTTTCAACGCGCTATGGCGGGAATGACCGAATATCGCGCTTCAGGCCGCGACAGCTTCTGGACATGGCGGGATTTGATGTATCGCTTTGTCAACCACATCACGCCTGAGCAATTGCGAGCAATTGCATCGCTGGTGTTCATGGAAATGCAGGAAGCGGGCTATGCCTCAGTTGGTGAGTTTCATTATGTGCATCACCAAAAGGGCGGCGCACCCTATGCTGACATGGCAGAACTTTCTAACCAGATATATGCCGCAGCAAACGCAACAGGCATCGGCCTCACACATCTTCCAGTGCTCTACACTTACGGTGGTGCCGGAGAGGTTGCTCTGTCGGAAGGCCAATTGCGCTTTGGAAATAATGTAGACCGGTTCTTGCAATTATTGGAACAGGCCCGCGAAGGATTGAAGCATCTTCCTTCTGATGCCCGCCTTGGCATGGCTCCACATTCTTTGCGCGCCACATCCCCGTCTGATCTAAAGATCGCGCTCGCTCAACACTCAGAGGGCCCCACCCATATCCATGTCTCTGAGCAGCCGAAAGAGGTGCAAGACATTCAAGCATGGCTAGGTGCAAGGCCCGTTCAATGGCTGCTCAATAATGCAAATGTAAATTCCAAGTGGTGCCTCATCCACGCCACGCACATGACTGACCATGAAACCAACCGCATGGCTGCCTCTGGTGCGGTTGCGGGCTTGTGCCCAATCACCGAGGCTAATCTGGGTGATGGGCCCTTCAACGGCCCAGCTTATCTCAAAGCCAAGGGGGCCTTTGGCATTGGCTCAGATTCCAATGTGAATATTTCGCTCACTGAAGAGTTGCGCACACTTGAGTATTCGCAGCGCTTGCGTGATGTGGAGCGCAATGTTTTGGTGGTTGGTGAAGGCTCAGTTGGCCAGACGCTTTATCTTGGTGCCGCACAAGGAGGTGCCACAGCACTTGGCCGGAATGCAGGTGAAATTAAAGTGGGGGGCCTTGCCGATCTTGTAGCGATTGACAGCACAGTGCCAGCCCTCTGCGCCTTAAAATCGGAACAGTTGCTTGATGGTTTGGTGTTTGCAGCCAAGGACACTGTGGTCACAGATTTGTGGGCGGCTGGGCGACACACAGTTAAAGGTGGCCACCATATTGCCCGCGAGCACAATGTTAAAAATTATCGCAAGGCCATTGCCGAGTTGGTCTCTGCTTTATGACGGAGCGCATGGGGTTTCGCGATATTAAGCAGGAAGTATTCCGCCGGATTCGCAATAATACTTGGGGGCCCGGAACGCTTTTGCCAGGTGAAGTTGAACTTGCTCATGAGTTTGGTTGTGCTCGCGCCACAGTTAACCGTGCCATGCAAGAACTATCTGACGATGGCATTATCGAGCGACGCCGCAAAGGAGGCAGTCGCGTAAAGCTGGCACCGTCACGGCAGGTGACATTTGAAATTCCGTTGGTGCGCACAGAAATTGAAGCGCGCGGTGCCGCCTATCACTATCAGCTGATTTCAAATAGAAATGTGGTCGCCCCAAAGTGGCTGCAAATACGTTTGGGCCTTGATGCTGGCACACATGCGCTCCACCTCACATGCCTCCATTTTGCAGATGGCAAACCATTTCAATATGAAGATCGATGGATCAATCTGGCTTCAGTGCCCAGTGCGGAAGATGCTGATTTTTCAACCATCAGTCCAAATGAATGGCTGGTGAGCGAAGTGCCTTATACCAATGCCGAATTGCGGTTTTCTGCAACCAGCGCTGAGAACAAAACTGCAAAGCTTCTCAAGACAACAGTTGGCGAACCCATTTTTCTGGCTGAGCGAACAACATGGCTTGCTGGAGCACCTGTCACTAATGTGCGGCTTTATTTTGCTCCAGCTTACCAGATGATAGCGCAATACTAATCGATTTTGGTGGCATCAGGAAACACTTTCAAACTTCTGTTTCACAACAATCGGAATCATCAAGTCTCCCCAATAGCCGCCTTCAACATGGTGTCTGGCACCGCGTTGCAATTCCACCGAAACGCCAGTTTCTACGGCTGCAATAACTGCATTGTTGAGGCGATGAAGTTCGTTGGCGAGTCGGTTGATGGCCAGTTTCTGACGATCGCTCATCTCAGAGCTTTGGGCAACGGCGCGGTCTTTAACGTGGGTTTTTAACATGATGGCCTCCTATGCGGCTTTGAACTGTGCAGTTTCAGTAGATTCGTGCATGGCCCCGGTCGAAGATTGGCCACCGCTAATAATGGTGGAGACGGCATCGAAATAACCTGTACCCACCTCGCGTTGGTGGCGCGTTGCCGTGTAACCGTAAGCTTCAGCAGCAAATTCAGCTTCCTGCAATTTTGAATAGGCGCTCATGTGCGTTTGCTGATAGCCTTTGGCCAATTCATACATTCCGAAGTTTAATTGATGGAAGCCAGCCAGCGTGATGAACTGGAATTTATAGCCCATGGCACCGAGTTCTTTTTGGAACTTCGCTATGGTGGCATCATCCAATTTCTTTTTCCAGTTGAAGCTGGGTGAGCAATTATAGGCGAGCATTTTATTGGGATGTTCTTTGCGCACGGCTTCGGCGAATTTTTTGGCTTGGGCCAAATCTGGCGTGGAAGTTTCACACCAGATCAAATCAGCAAAGGGCGCATATGCGATGGCCCGCGCAATGCAGGGTTCAATCCCATTTTGGACGTGGTAAAAGCCCTCTGACGTGCGAGCATCGGGCTTAACGAAGGGCCTATCACGCTCATCAATATCAGAGGTAAGTAGTTTTGCCGCTTCCGCATCTGTGCGGGCCACAATAAGAGTGGGCACACCCATCACGTCGGCCGCCAAGCGGGCTGCGATCAAATTGCGGATGTGCGCTGAGGTTGGGATCAACACTTTGCCACCCAGATGACCGCATTTCTTTTCAGAAGCCAGTTGATCTTCAAAATGCACAGCGGCAACACCAGCTTCAATATAGGCTTTCATAATTTCAAAGGCATTGAGCGGGCCACCAAAGCCTGCTTCAGCATCCGCTACAATCGGAGCAAACCAATTTTCAACCGACATCTTGCCTTCGGCGTGTTCAATCTGATCAGCACGCTGCAAAGTCTTGTTGATCTTCTTGGCCAGCTCTGGGCCGGAGTTGGCGGGATATAGTGATTGATCGGGATACATGCCCCCGGCAACATTGGCATCGGCCGCCACTTGCCAGCCGGACAAATAAATCGCCTTCAAGCCAGCGCGCACCATCTGCATGGCTTGGTTGCCAGAGAGTGCACCCAGCGCATTGATGAAGGGTTCTTCCTTCAAGAGCGACCACAGGCGATTAGCACCATTTTCAGCCAGCGTATGGCGGATTTGCGTGGAGCCGCGCAGGCGCTGCACATCGGCTGCTGTATAATTTCTTTGAACACCGTCAAAGCGGCCTTGGGGGGCGTGTAAAACCAAATTTTCAAAAGCTGCTATTGTCATGATCTGTCCTTCACTGCGATTCATTTGCGTATTGCTTGAGCAAACTATTGAATTTGGTGCAGCCGCATTCAAGACGGACAATTGAACATAAAGGTTTTCTTGTAAATTATTTACAATAGTGATATTGTCAATCTGTCACATAATTGTAGGTGTATCATGAGCCAAGACTCTCGTCGAAAAATTTTTGCGGGCGGGCGTGTGCGTAAATTGCGCAACGAACTCGGGCTTTCTCAGAGCGGGATGGCGGGGGAGCTTGGAATCTCGCTCAGTTATCTCAATCTGATTGAACGTAATCAGCGCCCGCTCACGGCACAGCTTTTAATCAAGCTCTCCGAGTCCTATTCAATCGATGCCCGCTCTTTTGCGCAGGAAGAGGAAATTCGGGCGGCCGTCGAATTGGAGGAAATTTTTTCCGACCCAATTTTTCAGCAATCCCCCATATCGCGTTCTGAAATCGGGTTGCTTGCCGAAGATGCCCCCGAAGTTTCAGAAGCTATTAAACGGCTTTATCGTTCCTATATGGAAATCAGAGAGTTTCATACAGGTGGCACTGGTGAGACAAGCAAGGACGAGCGCGGCGAAAACCAACGCTCTACTGGCGCTGACGATCCTATTGAACAAATCCGAATTTTTCTGGAACGTGCTGGCAATTACTTTCCAAAATTGGAAAAGAAGGCTGAAGACATCGCCAGTGAGCTGCTAGCAAAAAATGGTTTGATTTTCGAGGCCATCGTTGAACGATTAAAGGCACGCCATGGTGTTACCGTACAAATTGTAACACTTGAAAATATGCGACGTCTTCTGCGCCACTATGACAGGCATAGAAAAAAGTTGATGATATCAGAGCTGGTCGATGCCAGCAGCCGAACATTTCAAGTTGCGTTTCATCTTGGACTCCTTGAAGCAAGCGAAGAGTTAGATGCTCTCAGCCAAAAAGTGGGTGTTGCAGATTCACAATCGCAGAAGCTCGCAAGGATTACGCTCGGTAATTATTTTGCAGCTGCTCTTATGATGCCCTACACCGCATTTTTCGAAGCCGCTGACAGCAATGCTTATGACCTCGATGTATTAGGCGCACGTTTTTCCGCAAGCTTTGAACAAGTTGCCCACCGCTTAACAACACTAGCGCGACCCGCCAAACGCGGCATCCCATTTTTCATGATCCGCGTTGATGCCGCAGGAAATGTATCAAAAAGATTTTCGTCTGGATCATTTCCTTTTTCACGCTTTGGCGGCACTTGCGCGCGCTGGAACATTCATGGTGCATTTCGCAATCCCGGATCAGTTGAACGTGACATTGTGGAAATGCCGGAAGGTTCAAAATGGTTTTCAATTTCCAGAACGGTGCAGCGTCGTGCAACACCTTGGGGAGACCTCGGTGCACAATTCGTGATCGGGCTAGGATGTGATCTCAAATTTGCAAATCAACTTGTTTACAGCCGAGGCCTCGATTTGAAATCCCATAATGCAACGCCCATTGGTATCAACTGCCGACTCTGTGAAAGACCAGATTGCGCCCAGCGCGCCTCGCCACCCTTAATGCGACGCCTCGTTATAAATGAAAACACCAGGGGGCTTTCACCGTTCGAAATGCGAAAATAAATTCTGCTTGCCATATGCGTTCATGGCCCACGCAATCATTTGAATGACAATGGCCGATTATGCTGAGCACTTCGTCGCTCAACTTTAAATTGGCGGAGAGGGGGGGATTCGAACCCCCGATACACTTGCATGTATGCCGCATTTCGAGTGCGGTGCGATCGACCACTCTGCCACCTCTCCGTGGAATATTAGTGCTTAGGCGATTTTGACTTTTAAAAAAGTCAAAACGCTTAGGTCGTGGGCGTTCATTAGCGAAGCTGGGGGCCGCTGCCAAGCCCCCTCCTCGCTAAGATTGACTTGAAAACTCAAGCTGCTAGAAGGCCCGAATTCATTAGGATTGTAGAAAATGGGTTATAAAGTTGCAGTAGTTGGGGCCACAGGCAATGTGGGCCGCGAGATGATGAATATTTTGGCTGAGCGGGAATTTCCCGTTGATGAGTGCCACGCCATTGCGTCACGCCGCTCTATCGGCTTGGAAGTGAGTTTTGGTGACAAGGTTCTGAAATGCAAAGACCTTGAAACATTTGATTTCTCCACTGTTGATTTCGTTTTAATGTCTGCTGGTTCTGAAATTTCAAAAGTCTGGTCGCCTAAAATCGGCGCCATGGGTGCCATCGTTATCGATAACTCCTCTTTCTGGCGTTATGATTCAGAAGTGCCTTTAATTGTGCCTGAAGTGAATGCACATGTTTTAGAAGAATATATGAAGCGCAATACCAAGCGCAACATTATTGCCAATCCAAATTGTTCAACTGCACAATTGGTTGTGGCTCTAAAGCCTTTGCATGATGTGGCGAAAATTAAGCGCGTGGTGGTTTCAACTTACCAATCAGTTTCAGGTGCAGGCAAAGAAGGCATGGATGAACTTTGGACGCAAACCAAAGGCATATTCGTGACCGACAATCCAACGCCTAAGAAATTTCCAAAGCAAATTGCGTTTAACGTGATTCCGCACATTGATGTGTTCTTGGATTCTGGTGACACCAAAGAAGAATGGAAAATGGTGGTTGAGACCAAGAAAATTCTTGACCCAAAAATAAAGCTTACCGCCACGTGCGTGCGGGTGCCCGTTTTTGTGGGCCATTCTGAATCAGTCAATATCGAATTTGAACAACCCATCACCGCTGATGAAGCGCGCGATATTTTGCGCGAGGCACCTGGCTGCATGGTGATCGATAAGCGTGAAGATGGTGGTTATATTACGCCAGTTGAATGCGCTGGCGATTACGCCACATTCATCAGCCGCATTCGCGAAGATTCAACCATTGAGAATGGTTTGAACCTTTGGGTGGTGTCTGACAATTTGCGTAAAGGTGCGGCTTTGAATACCGTGCAAATTGCTGAATGCATTATCAATCGCGGGCTACTCAAATAAGCCGCATAAGATTTAGGGCGGATTTTAATCCGCCCTTTATTTCAGAGTTCCTGTCTGCTGCCAATTTCCACCACGCGGTCGGCTGGTAAGTGGAAATAGCGGCTGGCATCATCCGCATTTCTGGAAAGCATTACAAACAACAGACTTTGCCACAGTGAAAGCTCGCTGGTTTTGGCGCGCTGCAGAGATCGACGTGATAGGAAGTAAGTGGTTTGCATTTCCTCAAAGGTTATGCCGTCACACTTGGTATGCATCAATGCTTTTGGAATATCGGTTGATATCGAGATAGCCAAATCTTGCATTAACACTCCAAAAGCCATCGGACAATTTGGTGATGGCAATTTGTTTCTCCTCTTCAACATATGGCACATCTGTCAATTCCAAATTGAAAATAAAATTGTTTTCATGCAGCACTTTGAAATGTTTTAAGCTGTGCAACAAAGCCGATGGAGCATTATCCTTCTGCGACGTAAAGTAAACCGCAGTGCCTTTGACACGGGTAACTGACGACGACTTATTGAGTGATCCGACCAATGACTTCAGTGGTAAAGCCGATTTTTTGATCGAATTCCTGATCTGCTGAACACCTTTGCGCCACACCCACATGGCAGCGAAGATGGCAGCACCAATGGTGAGAGGCACCCAACCACCTTCAGCCACTTTCAAACTGTTGGCACCGAAGAATGAAATGTCGATAGCCAGCAATGGCAGCATCACCGCGCAAGTTGCGGGGTACGACCATTTCCAACGGTTGCGCACTACAAACATGGCAAGAATGGTGGTGACAACCATGGTGCCGGAAACAGCAATGCCATAAGCCGCAGCCAAGCTTGATGATGATTTGAATGACAACACAAGGAGGATCACGCCTATCATGACCATCCAATTCACTTGCGGCATATAAATCTGGCCCGAAGTTGAAGCGCTGGTGAACAGCACTTGCATGCGGGGCAGCAAGCCCAACTGAATGGCTTGGCGGGTGAGCGAGAAGGCTCCGGTGATTACGGCTTGGCTGGCGATGACGGTGGCCGCCGTTGCCAATATCACTACAGGTAACAAAGCCCATTGCGGCATCATAATGAAAAATGGATTTTCTAACGCAGCAGCATTGTTCATCAGCAAGGCGCCTTGCCCTAAATAATTGAGCAGCAAGGCAGGCAGCACCACAATAAACCACGCATGGCGAATTGGGTTTTTGCCAAAGTGACCAAGATCTGCGTAAAGCGCTTCGCCACCTGTGACGACCAAGAATACAGCACCTGCAGTGAGCAAGCCAAGCTTGCCATTGGCCATCATAAAGTTGAAGCCATGAAGCGGATTGGCAGACTGCAAAATTGCCGGATAGCTAAGGATATGAGCAAGGCCAGACATGGCTAAAACACCAAACCATACCAACGTAATAGGGCCAAAAAATTGCGCCACCTTTGCAGTGCCATAAGATTGAGCAGCAAACAGAATGACAATGATCAACACGGTGATCGGCAAAATATAAGGGTCAAACGCTGTGGTGACGAGGCTGAGGCCTTCCACCGCTGAGAGAACAGAAATGGCGGGGGTGATCATCGCATCGCCATAAAACAGCGCTGCACCAATGATTCCGAGAATGGGGATGATGGCATAAAATTTGCCGCGCCCGCGTTGGGCCACAGCCATGAGCGAGAGAATTCCGCCTTCGCCGCGATTGTCAGCGTTGAGCATGATCAAAACATATTTAACGGTAACGACGAGAATGATCGCCCAGATCATCAATGATAAAATGCCAAATACAATTGGCTGGGTGATGGTACCATTGGCACCCACGGCGGCTTTGATGGCTTCACGGAATGCATAGATTGGGCTGGTGCCAATATCGCCGTAAACAACGCCGATGGACCCTAAGGCCAGAACGAAGAAACTGTTCGGCCTAGCCAGGCCGTGTCTCTGAATTGCTTCGGCGTCATTATCCTCGCCAGTGGTTTGAGTGGTGGTCATGTAACTTCTCCTGCTATGCTGCAGTGCAGCAAGGGAGGGTGGTATGCACCTTTTTTAGGGAGGGCGCATATGCAATCTGTGCATTACAGGTGCGATCGGGCGGTATGGAACCCCTCAAGCAAAAGGCCGGATGCTTGCGCACCCGACCTTTATTAACCCCAGTCGCG